>CAIXKG010000126.1 GCA_903919985.1 uncultured Opitutia bacterium
GCCGCGTCCCGGGCGCCCGCGGGCGCCGCGTCGGCCAGCGCCGTTCCCGGATAGGCGGCGAACGCGGCCCACAGCGCCTGGATTTCTTCGCGGGTGGCGCCGGCGCGTTCCATCGACTTGATGTAGCCGCTGGCGAGGGAGCCCATGAGCGGCTCATCGGGATACTTGGCCGCGAGGCGGTCCACCTCGGCCTTGACCGCGGCCAGCGCGGCGACGCGCTCGGTCGGGGCGGCCTTGGCCGCGACGCTGCGTAAACCGACCAAGGTTTCCTGTTCGAGAATGAGCCGGTTGGTTTCGGAAATGTCCGGCGCTGATACTCCCGCGACACGCAGCGCTTCCAGCTTGATCGCCCACTGCGCCCGCGCCGCCTCGTTGAACACGGCGTTGGCGGCTTCTTTGCCGTCCTCGCGGCCGTTGATGCCGCCGGTCCAGCTGCCGAATTGTTTCACCATCTGCATCACGCAGTCCCACCGGCGGGGGTCAGTGGGGTGCCGGTCGTAAAAATTCTGGCCGGTCGCGAGAATGCCTTGGACGAACATCATGCCCCAGCGAATGCGCCCCGAAAAATCCGCGTCCTTGGAGGAAGGCGGGGGCTGCATCGCCTGTTGAAACGCCGCCCAATCCGGGTCGGCGGCAGCGGCGGCTTTGCCCACCGGCTCCGCGGCCCACAAGCACGGCGAAACGAAGGCGAGCAGGGAAAGGAGGACCGAAAGCCGTGGGGGCAGGAGATTCATCGGGCGAAGCGTTCAGAAGTTTCAGCACGCAGGCGATCCTTCTTGAGGCGCGCGGTGGGTGAAGGACGCGCCTTGTTTTCGTTGCGCGCGAAGACGCGGGAGCACCTCAGGGCGGAGGCAACGCGTCACCTTCGGTTCAGACTCCGGCCATCCGCCCCCCACGTTTTCCCAGTACCTCACTGCCCCACTCCGCAGAACATCCCCGTGTTCGCGGGATTTGCTCGGCGAGTATCGCCTAAAAAATTTCCCGTTACATTCCCGCCCACACTGGCAAAACGCCCAACGCTTTGAGCGCTGAACGTGATGCCGTTACTCAACTCACCTCGATTTCCATAACTTCATAATCCGGGTTCGAACCCCAAACCTGCATCCTTTGCATCCTTCGCAGCTGCGCGTGAGATATTCCGCACTGCCGACATTTTCCCTCGCATTGCCTCCCGCTTCGGCGGCAACCTCATCCTCGTTTTTACGCCTTCTCCCCGAGGCCGCCTTTCCCCCGCGCTCCCTTGCCCTCTCCTGTGTTCACTCCCTCCCGGCTGATCCATCGATCTTCCGCCTCGCGCCTCCTCCGCTCGCTCGGTGGCGCCGCTGGATTGCTCGGGGCTTTCAGCCTGGCCCGCGCCGCCGCCGCCGACCTCCCGAACCGAACCGCAACGGTCATTCAGGACTACTGCATGGACTGCCATGACGCCGCCACCAAGAAGGGGGGCCTGTCGCTCGAGGGCCTCAACGCCCGCAATCCCGCCGCCAATCCCGAGGCATGGGAGCGTGTGCTCCTGAAACTCCGCCACCGCCAGATGCCGCCCATCGGCGAGACGCGCCCGGATGAGGCGTCCTACGAGGCCGTCGTCACCCATCTTCAGTCCTCGATCGATCGCGCGGCCGCCGCCCAGCCGAACCCAGGCCACGTCGACACATTCCGGCGGCTGACGCGCACCGAGTATCACAACGCGATCCGCGACCTGCTCGACCTCGAGATCGACGCCTCCGCCCTGCTGCCCAAGGACGACAGCAGCCACGGCTTCGACAACATCACCGTTGGCGAACTCTCGCCGAGCCTCCTCGAGCGTTACCTCGGTGCCGCCAAAAAAATCGGCCAGATCGCGCTGGGCCGGCCGCTGTCGGCGCCGCAGGGCGAGACGATGCAGGTTCCGATTGACCTGACGCAGGAGGGAGAGTTCGCCGACCTGCCGCCGGGAACACGGGGCGGCGCTTCCACCCGTTTCAATTTCCCGCGCGACGGCGAATACGAGGTGCAACTTCGCCTCGCCCGCGATCGCAACGACAAGGTCGAGGGCCTCCTCCGCGGCACCAGCGACATCGACCTGCTGGTCGACGGCGCCCCGGTCACGCGCTTCCAGGTCGCCGCGCCCGGCCGCGGCGCGACCTACCAGAATGTCGACCTCCACCTTTCCATCCGCGTGCCGGTCAAGGCCGGCCCCCACGAGGTAAGCGCCACCTTCCCCCGCACTTCGACCGTCCTCGGCGAATCCGAGCGCGAGCCGACGCTCGCCCATTTCAACATGGACCGCCATCCGCGCCTGCAGCCGGCGATCTACTCCATCTCCGTCGTCGGCCCGTACAACGCCACCGGCCCCGGCGACACGCCGAGCCGCCGCCGGATTTTCCCGTCCTTTCCCACCGGCGCCGCCCAGGAGGACGCCACCGCGCAAAAGGTCATTGCCACGCTCGCCCGGCGCGCGTTCCGGCGTCCAGTCACCGCGCAGGACCTCGCCGGGCCGCTGCGCTTCTACACCGAGACCAAGGCAAAGGAGGGCTTCGAGGCCGGTATCGAGATGGCCCTGCGCGCCATTCTCGTCAGCCCGAATTTCCTCTTCCGCATCGAGCCCGATCCGCCGGGTACCGCGGCAGGCAAGGTCTTCCGCGTGCCCGATCTGCAGCTCGCCTCGCGGCTGTCGTTCTTTCTCTGGAGTAGCATCCCCGACGACGAGTTGCTCGATGTCGCCAGCCAGGGAACCCTGAGCCGCCCCGAGGTGCTGGCCGCGCAAACCCGGCGCATGCTGCAGGATCCCCGTTCCTCGGCGCTCGTGGAGAGCTTCGCCTCGCAATGGCTCTATCTCCGCAACGTCGACCTCGCGCGGCCCGATGCTCGGCTGTTCATGGATTTCGACGAGAACCTCCGCTCAGCCATGCGGCGCGAAACCGAGCTGTTCTGCACCAGCATCCTGCGCGAGGACCGCAGCGTCCTCGACCTGCTGCGCGCCCGCTTCACGTTTCTGAACGAGCGCCTCGCGAAGCACTACGGCATCGCACACGTCTACGGCAGCGAGTTCCGCCGCGTCGAACTGGGACCCGAGGACCGCGCCGGCGGACTGCTCAACCACGGAAGCATCCTAACCGTCACCTCGCACGCGAACCGGACCTCCCCCGTGGTGCGCGGCAACTGGATTCTGACCAATCTCCTCGGTACGCCGCCGAAGCCGCCGCCGCCCGATGTCCCGCAGCTCAAGGAGAAGAACGAGGCCGGCAAGAATCTCTCGATGCGCGAGCAGATGGCCCGCCACCGCAGCCAGCCCGCCTGCGCCACCTGCCACAACCTGATGGATCCGATCGGCTTCGCCCTCGAGAATTACGACGCCGTGGGCCGCTGGCGCACGTCCGAGGGCGGCCAGCCCCTCGACACCACCGGAAGCCTGCCGGACGGCACCGCCTTTCACTCACCGGCAGAACTCCAGCAGGCGATCCTGAAACGCCCGGAACTCTTCGTCCACACCCTCGCCGAAAAGCTGCTGGTCTATTCCCTCGGGCGCGGCTTGGAGTACTACGATGAGCCCGCCGTCCGGCAGATCGTCCATGACGCCGCCCCGGAGGACTACCGCCTTTCCGCCATCGTGCTCGGCCTCGTCCGCAGCGCCCCGTTTCAAATGAAGGAAGCCAAATGATCATCACGAAAAAGGCCCTGAGTCGCCGCACGTTCCTGCGCGGCGCCGGCATCACCCTCGCCCTCCCACTGCTCGAATCGATGCTCCCCGCCATGACGCCGCTGGCGAAGACCGCGGCCGCACCCGTCCGGCGCCTCGGCTACGTCTACCTTCCGATGGGCGCCCAGCTCGGCAAGTGGATCCCGGAGACCACCGGCCCGCTGTCCACGCTTCCCCCGACGCTGCAGACGCTGACACCCTACCTCAACCAGGTCAGCGTGCTGTCCAACCTCGAGTTGAGGAACGCCTATTCCGCCGGCAATCACGCCACCGCCAACGCGGCTTTCCTCAGCGCCGCTCGCGCGAAGATGACCGAGGGCAGCGACTACGAGCTCGCCACCACCGTCGACCAGATCGCGGCGCGCCGCATCGGCCGCGAGACGCCGCTGCCCTCGCTCGAGCTGGCGATGGACCTCACCACGGCCGTCGGCAACTGCGACAACGGCTACGCCTGCGTCTATCAGAACAATCTTTCGTGGGCGACCCCCACCGCCCCGCTTCCCGCCGAGGCGCACCCGCGCGTGGTTTTTGAGCGCCTCTTCGGCACCGGCGGCAGCGCCGCCGAGCGCCAGGCCGAGTTGCGCAAGGACGCCAGCATCCTCGACTGGGTGCTCGACGATGTCGCGCGTCTCCAGCGCAGCGTCGGCCCCGGCGACCGCCACAAGGTCGCCGAATACCTCGACACCATCCGCGAGGTTGAGCGCCGGATCCAGCAGGCGGAGAATCGCGCCGCCGATGCACCCGCGCCCGATATCGACCGGCCGAGCACGGTGCCCGACGCCTACGCCGACCACGCCCGGCTCATGTTCGACCTGCAGGTGCTCGCCATGCAGGGCGATCTCACCCGGGTCATGACCTTCCAGCTCGCCCGCGAAACGAGCAACCGTACCTATCCCGAAATCGGCGTCGCGGAGGGCCACCACGCCGCCTCCCATCACGCCGGCAATCTCGCGAAGATCGCGAATCTCGAGAAGATCAACGCGTTTCACGTGTCACTCTTCGCCTACTACCTCGCGAAACTGCAGGCGACCCCGGACGGCACCGGCAACCTCCTCGACCACTCGCTACTCCTCTTCGGCAGCGGCATGGGAAACCCGGACATCCACAACCACGTCGACCTGCCCATCGTGGTCGCTGGCGGGGGCGGCGGCACGCACCGCGGCGGGCGGCATATTCGCTACGCCGAACCGACGCCGCTGGCCAACCTGCACCTGACGATGCTCGACAAGGTCGGTGTGTCGCTCGAGGCGTTCGCCGACAGCACCGGCCGGCTCTCGGAAATTTCCTCCCCGGTGGTGCTGTGAGCCGGACTGCCGGAATGATGAGATTTTACGCGCGTATGAAATTTGCCGCCGCCGGCCTGTGTCTCCTCCTCGCCGGCTCGCTGCCCGCCGCCGCGGACGATGCCGCCTTCCTCGCCGCCGCCCGCGCGGGCGACGCGACCCGACTGACCGCGCTTCTGGGCGCGGGCGCCAACCCCAACGCGGCCACGCCCACCGGCGAGACGGCGCTGCATTTTGCCGCCGAGTCCGGCGACCTCGCGGCCGCGCAGCGCCTCGTGCAGGCCGGCGCGAAGGTGGCCACCAACCGCTACGGCGTCTCCCCGCTCTTCGCCGCCTGCGAGTTGGGCCATGCCCCTCTCATCGCCCTCCTGCTGGACGCCGGCGCCAGCGTGAATGCCTCCCTCCCGGATGGCCGCACTCCCCTGATGGTCGCGGCGCAGACCGGCCGACCCGACGCCGTGAAACTGCTCCTCGCCCGCGGCGCCGAGCCGAACGCACGCGAGCCGGCCCAAGACCAGACGGCGATTATGTGGGCCGCCGCCGAGGGCAACCGCGACGCCGTGGCCGAGTTGCTGCGCGCTGGCGCAGAAGTCGGCGCCAAGTCCAAGGGCGGCTTCAGCGCCTTTCTATTCGCGGTGCGGCAGGGGCATCACGATGTCGCCCGGGTGCTCCTCGAAGCCGGCGCGAGCGCCAACGATTCCGTCGGCCTCAAGCCCGGCGGCCCCAGCGCGTTGTCGCTGGCCGTGACCAACGCACACTACGAACTCGGCGCGTGGCTAATCGGGGCCGGCGCAGATCCCAACTACACTTGGTCGGGCCGGACCGTGCTGCACCTGCTCACCTGGGTCCGCCGTCCGGGGGCAGGCTCCAACGACCCCGCCCCCGAGGGCAGCGGGAAAATGTCCGACCTCGAATTCGTGCGGTTCCTCGTGGCGCACGGCGCCGACGTGAACCGCCGGCGGACCGCCAGCGGCGGCCCGCGCACGACCCTCAATCTTAAAGGCGCCACGCCCTTCCTGCTCGCCGCGCGCACCGCCGACGCCGAGTTGATGCGGCTCCTCGTGGAACTCGGCGCCGACCCATCGATCCCGAACGCCGACGGCACCACGCCGCTCTTGGCGGCGGCCGGCGTCGACGTGCAATCCCCCGGCGAGGATCCCGGCACGGAGGAGGAAGTGTTCGAGGCCGTGAAACTCGCCGTGGAACTCGGCAACGACGTCAACGCGGTCGACCAGAACGGCAATACCGCGCTGCACGGCGCCGCCCTGAAGTGGGCCACCTCTTCCGTACCCTATCTCGTGTCCAAAGGGGCGAAGATCGAAGTGTGGAACCGGCCCAACCAAAACGGCTGGACCCCGCTGCGCATCGCGACCGGGGTTTACCGCGGCATGAACCTCCGCGGCTCCCCGCAAACCGCCGCCGCCCTCCGCGAAATCATGGCCGCCGCCGGCGTCTCGACCGAAGTTGAGCCCCAGAAAAATCCCAACGGCGGAATCAAATAGTCCCGCGGAAGATGCGTGCCCGCACTGGCAAAACGCCAAAAGCGCCGCGTAGCTGAGCGTGATTCAGTTACCTCAATCCCGGAGATTTCGATCACTATATAATCCGGTTTGAAATCCCACGACCTCCACCATTTTCAGGCCCCATCGCGCGCGTTCGCGCCGATGGGATTACTCAACGTACCCGGCGAGTGACAGGGGGAGAGATCGCGTGCTGGCAGCGGATGGGTGACGAGGAAAGTTGCGGCACTTCATAGATCTTGATGAGTGCCGCAATGCATCAAGAGAGCCTCCTACCTCGGTTCGGGCTTAGGCAAAGATCGGATGGGTAACTCAACGTAATCCCCTGAGGACAAAGACGCCACTGCTTGAACGACGGAATCAGCGTCTTGCCGGATGCGCCGCCAATCCGTGGTAAGCAAGACAAGTATCGCTAGTCGGCGGCTGGGCAGGTGCTGCTGATAGCGAAGATTTTGATCCGTCGTAATGATGGCGGCAAAGCCATCCTCCTCCGCTGCGCGCAATAAATCACCATTTTGTAGTTCGCCCCAGCCGCGGTCAAAAGCTGTCACCACCTCGTGTGAAGCCAGAAAGCTGCGCAGCGGCACAGGTGTGCCTTGATCGAAAAGTATCTTCACTCCTTTAAGCCTCAACGAGGCTGCGCTGCGCGTGGTCCAACACGGCCTCGATTTGCTCCCGACTCACTCCAGGAAACCATTCCAAAAAATCCTCTACAGTTGCTCCGCTTTCAAGATTCTCGAAAAGTGCCTTTACCGGAACACGCGTGCCCTTGAAAAGCCAGGCGCCGCTGACTTTTCCGGGCGCCCGATCGACGGCGGAACATTCTGACCAGTTAAGCATGGGTCACGGTGGCCAAATACGCGTCCCAACGCAAGGATGTTGGAGAAGATCTCAGCCGACACGGTCTAACGCCAGATATCCGTTTACCTAGATCGAACCTGCGCGAGAACACCCCAAGTTTACTCGGTAAAACGTTGAGGGCAATAGTGTCATTAAAAGACCCCGGTAAGCCCGGTTCAACTCCCGCCACCTCCACCATTTTTATAACCCATCGTGCCCGTTCACGCCGATGGAGTTATTCAACGTACCCAGCGTGCGACCGGGGATGAGATCGCGGGCGAGAAGCGGAAGGGGCGCGTGGTGCAGCAAGACCGCTAAGCTAGGTTGATGTTGCGGCGAGAACGGGGCGGCTGAACGCGGCCAGCGCCACGATCGCGATAATGAAATGGACTTTGAGCCTGCAGAACACGGGTAAATTATTTGTAAATTTTCCCACTAGATCGCCCTGCGGCCACGATAAGTAAAATTGCGTGTGACGAGTGACCCAATTAGTTGACGAACGAGGCGCGGAACCGGGCTGAAACGCCCCGCGGCGCGGACGTTCGCTAAGGGCCTCACCCGTGGGCGACGGGCTACCGTCGATCGAGACCGGTCATGCCCTCAATCAGCCGATCAAGGGGGCGCTAGGCGCGCCTTGTTTTCCCGGTCCAGGCGCAGAATAGCTCGTCTCCCGAGCAGCAGCGGCTCTTTCAAGCCCCGTACATAAAGTAGCGCCTGATCCCGGTGCTTCTTATCGTAGCGCAACAACTGCGTTAAGTTAACGACCGTAAATCGATCGACCCGAAAAAAACCAGCCGGCCCTAACTTTTTTATCCAGGCGGCCAACGTCCGTCGTATAAAAAACGGAGGACCGATGGTTCGGGCGACCCGGCTGTAGTTGCCTTCGGCTTTGATCAGAGCGAGCTCGCTCGCTCTAACCACGACAGCACCACCACGTCCCGGCAACTTAACTAGCTCCAAAATCGGCTCAGCTGGCCGAAGTGCCAACGCGCCGAGCGACGCGCGACCTGCTATCTCGGTCCGGATCTTTTGGACTGATTTAGACAGCCTCGCGGGTGAAAAAGGGGTTAACAGAAAATCGATTGCGCCTTTCTCCTGGGCGGCAAATGCCCCTCTTTCGTCCCGTGCCAGAACCACGGTTAAATAGGGGACCGAGGACAATGGGCCCACCGCGGAGAGTTCATCAAGGTCGACGAGCGTGTTAGCGAGAAAGAGAACATCAGGGACAAATTTACTCCATCGCAGGATCGCTACTGCCGCGGTCGACACCGCGCCCACCACTAGGATTTCCGGGTAAGCCGCTAAGCGCTCGCCGAACTGCTCGCGCGCCTCTTCATCGCCGTCCACAATCAAACATCGGATGAAATTAGGCATTAAAAAATTACGTGCGCGAGGGGCGAAACTTCGGGCCCAACTCCGCCAGTTTAGCTGGGTCCCGCGCGGACCCAGTGACTCATGGCGGATCTTCTGAAACTTAAGAAAATGATCCTCAAATTTAAGAAACCCCTTCAAATGCTGCACATTGATCCATAAATAAAACGTAAAAAGGACAAATGGACCATTTTTGTGATGAATGAGGCGAACGGGCGAAATCAACCTTGAGCCCCGAGCCACCGGGCGCTGCTCGATGACCTTGCCGATCCATTGCTTCAGGTCCTGCTGCGCATCCTGCTTTAAAAGCAGATCACACCATTCGTCGTCGAACTTACCGGTCTTGTCGCCATCGGTGAGGAGCTTTTCGAGGTGATGTGCTTTCTGGGGCAAAACTATGCCGTTCTGCTGATAATCAAGAGCGGCCGGCGTGCGATCGGCGATGCGTTGGGGCAGGCGAGTCGGCGGAAGGTTCTGCGTAGCATGCGACGAGACCCACGCCAGCGGTGCTGCTTACGCTGGAGCGCTGTACGGTTTGTGCCGCGCTCCACTTGGGCCAAAAATTAGGGCCGGTCGCGTACCCCTACGCGACCGGCCCATTACTTTCTTGGTCGACCGAGCGGATACCCCTACCCGACCGGTCACTACTATAACCTATTTACACCTAAACTATGTCGCCGCTAGGCGGCGACGCAGAGAGAGTTTATTCATCAGCTTTTACCGTCAACCGGTGCGGTGTTACAAATACGCTACAAGGTCGCGTTCCAGCCCAAAGTAGCCGGTGGATCGAGCCAGGGATTCTGGCGCCACCAACCCCCCGGCCGTCTTCGCGAAAGCTGCAGCGATGGCTCAAACAGGGCCGGGCGATCACCTCGCTCGCTACCCGCAACAATTATGCGCTCCGCCCGGGCACCTTTCACGGTGCCGTGCCGGCCGGGATCGAAAACTTGCGGATGGCCCGGCTGCGGCTGAGTGGCGGCCCCGCCAGCGCAAGGGTCAGCGCATCGTGTTGTTTTGCACGGGTGGAATCGGTTGCGAAAGCCGGGGACGCCTCGCGAGAAAATCAGAGGGGGCTCAACCGCCGGACTCGAACGCGCCGAGGTCAGGCGCGCGGCCCTTGAACGGCCGGCCCACGTCTACGCCCCGGTCGATGACGGCGCTGCCGGGGGCGAGGTGTAGGAACTGGATGTCGGGCAGGCTGCCGTCGGATTTCCGCGGCTTGATGAGGTCGGCCTCTTCGAGGCTGAGAAAATCCTCCGCGGTGAGCGTTACGGGGAGCGTAAAGTAATTGCCGCTCACGTCGCTGGCCGCGGCGTCGAGCTCGGCGACTTCGTGCTCACCGGCGAAGCCGAGGTTGTTTTTCAGGTGGTGGCCGCGGCCGGGAATGATCGTCTTGTTATCCTTGGGGTCGCGCCCGCGCAGGTTGAAGTTGGTCGGATTCTTGTAAGCGGTGTTGTTGGTCCAATCGAGGCCGGCGGGGTGGTGGTTCGCGTAGAAGCCGTTCACTTTGTTGCGGACGGAAACGCTGCCGGTCACCACGTGGCGCGGGATGGGGTTGGGCAGGGTCGCGGGGGTGCGGCCGGCCTCGCCGCCGCTCTTGAAGCCGTTGCCATCGCCGAGCGATTTGAAATCCGCGGAGAAGCCGTTGTAGAACGCCCAGCAATTCTCGATCCGGGCGGCTTCGTCCGCGTTGATGAAGTCGTAGCCGTCGTCGCTGTTGAACCACGCGCGACAGCCGCGGAACACATTGTTCACGCTGCCCTTCCGGCCGTGGTAGCCGAAGCCGTCGACATTCCCGCCGCGGCCGGTCTCGGAGACGGAGTCGTAGTTGCGGTAGGCGTCGCAATTCAGGACGAGATTGTTCGCGCCGGCGCCGAGCCAGAACCCAATGCCCATGCCGTCGTGCATGCTGAGTCGCTCGTAGAGGTTGTTGCTGCCCTCGTTGTCGAAATTGATCGACTGCGTGTGGGTCGTAATCGTCACCTGCACCCCGATGACCTCGAGGCCCTTGAGGTGCAGCCACGAGCCATCGATGCGAAAGGCCGCGACGCGCTCGCCGACCGGCTTCACCTGGGACAGATCGAAGACGGGCTGCTCGCCCGGATAGGCCCAATAGTTGATTCGCTGCTCCGGCGTGCCGCTCTTGGTCAGCCGTGTGACGCAGGCGTAGGGGCCCTCGCGCCCCGCGATCTGGGCGTTGCTCAGGCGGTAGGTACCGCCGCGAATCATAACCGTGTCGCCCGGCTCCGCGGCTTGCTGCCCGCGCTGGACGGTCGCAAACGGCGCTGTGATCGTCCCGGCGGCGGCATCGCTGCCGTTGGGCGCAACGTAATACTCCTTCGCCGCCAATGGCGTCAGGAGAGCGAGGGCGAAAAGGGCCAAAGGAAGTCGGTCGCGGAGCATGATGGCGTGGAGTTGGGGGGCGTTGTCGGCTGGTTTCATGGCCGGCGATATTCGCGGCCGGATGCCAGGAGGGTGCGACCAAACTTGGCGCTGGGCACCACCGCCGTCGAGTCTTCGCGCGTCCCTGCACGAAGGGCGTGGAGCCCATGGCCCAGCCGACCTGAGAGCGACGGCAACGGTCGAGCACGCCCGCGCGACGTTGAGTCCGCTTTCGTCGGTCGGCACGTAAGTCAGATCGCTCACCCCGAACTGATTCGGCTTGGACGGCGCCTGGTCAGGGAACCGGTAGGTCGCGGCGCTGGTAGAGCACCATGCGCTGTCCAAAAACCGTGAAGCGTTCGACGGCGCGCAGGTTGGCCTCGCACCAAGTCAGGATTTTTGGCCGCAGCTCGAGCGTTTGCCGGTCGTAGGGCCAGGGCCCGGTCGGGCCCTCCTCCGTGGCGAGAACGAAATCGCTGTGAATCAGCTGGCCCATCAGCATGTCTTCCGGGATCGCACTCAGGCCCACGGGCAGCGCGATGGCGAAAGACATCCAGACCTTGTGGCGCTCGTAGCAGATGACCCGGAGAATTTGGGCGTCGAAGTAATCAGCGATCCGGTCGACGGCGATCGTGGGCTGGTCGAGCTTGGCGGCGCGGGAGGTAGCAAAGATCCGGTCGGCAATCGAATTGATCCGATGGTTGTCGGCCACGAAGTTGGCGTCGTACGGCGCGGCGGTCTGCCGGGCGACGTAGTAACCGGCGCCAAGGGCGAAGGCCGTGACCGCGGCCGCGACGGAATATCCGGTGGCGACCCGGGCGTTCAGCTTGGCGGCGAGCGCGAGCAGGACAAGGATCGCGCCCGGGACGGCCACGCCGAGCACGACGCCGAAAGGCTGGTTCTGGAGCGGCAGGACGATCCCCGGGGCCAGCAGAAAAATCGCGCCAAGGATGGCCGCCTCGCCGGTCCAGCGGCGCGCGCCGTTGGCGTCGGGTGGAACCGGCTTCCGGCGCGAGAACCAAGCGCCGGCTCCCAGCCAAAGCAGCGCCGCGCCGGCGGCGGCGCCAAAGCCTGGCCCCAACTGCTCGACGCTCAGCTGCGTCCAGAATTGGGCGATCGCCTGGCTAAGCGACGCGTGCGAAATCCAGAGCGCACCGTCCGCATCGTAATAATGTCCGATCCAATAATGTTCGTAGACCAACTGGCGGTTCACCCAAAGGCAGGGCGCCAGCAACAGGGTGGCGACCAGCGCCGACAGCCCGAGGTTCAGCGAACGGCGCAGACGTGCCTCGCGTGAAAGCAGGATCCACAGCAGGCACGCGCCGAAAATCAGCGCGAAATAGGTACCGCTCAGGAAACGCGTGAGCAGGGTCACGCCCACTACGCCGCCAAACACCGCCGACCAAGCGGTCGAACGGAAGACTTTCGTCTGGAGCGCCGTGACGAGGGAAATCCCCATCATGCCCATCGTGACATGATCGAGCCGGAAGTCCGTGGCCGAGCCCTGGACTCCGTACCAGGGCCAGCGCAGACCGAGGGTCAGACCCAGCGCGACCCAGCCGAGGGCATAGGAGCCGGTGCCGCGCCGGAGCGCGAAGAGGAGGGCCGCCTGCCAGGCAATAAAGGCGAGCATGTTGACCGCGAGCGCCGCGGTCCGCGACGGTTCACCCGCCACCTCGAAGGCGAGCATCGCCCAAAAGGAATGTAGGGTGCCCTGCGCCGCGGGCTTGTTCAGGGTGTGCCCGAGTCCCGCTAAAAAACCATGGGCCAAACGGTACTCATAACCGGTATAGGACTCGTTCAGGGTCTCAATCTGGTCATTCCACCGCGGGTAAATTCCGGAATAGTGCCGCGAGGTCATCCGGTCGAAGACCAAGAACTCCGCGACGAGAACAAGAATGAAGGCCCATTTCATGAATCCGGTGCCGGATGGAGCAGCAGCATTCCGTGCGCCGCAATACCCAAGACAAAAAGGCCGCGGTGTCCTCGGCGTCCCCGCCGATTTCGCCGATCATGGTGGAGACCTTTTCCTGGACTAAATTCGTGCCCTTCAAATCGGGGCGGCCTCACGTTGATCCTTTGCTTCGCCCCAGACTAACCCTGCCTCCGGCTCGGTTTTCCGAGATGACCGGTAGACTTCCGGATCAAATTAGTTTCGCGGCTTCGGAGTTGATTCCCGTCGCCCCGCTCCCACGCTCCTTCGTCATGGAACCGAAAAAGTGCGGCTGTGGTAAAACCAAGAATGCTCAGGGCAATTGCGATGGCTCGCATGCGGCGCCGGTTGCGGTTGCGGCGCCGGAGCCGAAGAAGTGCGGCTGCGGCAAGACGAAGAATCCCAAGGGGTATTGCGACGGTTCGCACGCTAAGTAAGTTGGCCGGATTCCGCCGTGCCGGCGGAATCCCGGACGGGCGCGAAGACGCGTGGTTCTCGAGGAATATAGCACTGCGCGGAGCAGTCGCTGTTGCGCGGGTTTGATCTGAGCCGAAGGTCGGCTGACTTCGGCCTCGATCTCTCTCGGCGCTGGGCGCGCCGCGTCGTAGCGGCCATGAACTGATCCTGCGTAGAAAATAAGCGGGCCGCGGGACGGAGCGTTGCAGCGCGTGAAAGCGTTCCGGGATCTTGCTCCCGGCCATTTTGAAATTTTAGTAGCCACCGATGTCACAATGCCCGTTCCACCGTCAGCCGAGCGCCCCGCCCCCACCGAAACCGGTGGTCGCCGCGGTAGATCCCACGGCTGAGCTCGCATTCTTAGACGAAGTTTATCCGGCAGGAATTGAGCCCGAGCGCCGCACCCGTCTTGAGGCCGCAATCGCCGCGCACCAAGCCGCCCCATTGACCTCAAAGGAGCTGACGTGGGCCGGGCGGATTGCGTGGCGCAATCATTCGCGCTGCATCGGGCGTCTCCATTGGCGAAGCCTGATCGTGCGAGATCACCGCGGAATCGAAGCCCCGGACGCCATCGCCGAGAGCCTGCGCGAGCATCTCACCTTGGCCCAAAATGACGGCACCGTGAGTTCATACCTCACCGTTTTCGCACCGGCCGAGTGCGCCGGCGGCCCGGCCCCGCGAATTTGGAATGCCCAGCTTTGCGGGTACGCGGGTTATCGCGGCCCCGGCGAAACCATTTTAGGCGATCCAGCTAACGCGCCATTTACGGACCTTGCGTTGCAGTTGGGCTGGCAACGTCCAAAGCACCCAACCGCATTCGATCTCTTGCCTTGGATCATTTCTGGCCGCGACGGCCAGCCCCAGCTTTTTCCGCTGCCGCAAGGGTTGGTCCGGGAGGTTCCAATCCACCATCCCGAGTACAGCTGGTTCGAAGCGCTCGGGTTGCGCTGGTACGCTGTCCCCGTCATCGCCAATATGCGGTTTCGGGCCGCCGGCACCGACTACGAGGCCTCTCCTTTTAACGGCTGGTATATGGGCACCGAAATTGGGTCGCGCAATCTGGGCGACACTCACCGATACAATCTACTTCCTCTGATCGCAGACCGGCTGGGCCTGGACCGGAGGCGCTCGCGGACCCTCTGGCAGGATCGGGCGTTGCTTGAGCTCAACCAGGCGGTCCTGCATTCCTACGCGGCCGCAGGCGTAAAGATGGTCGATCACCACACCGCCTCCGAGGAATTCATTAAATTCCGCGATCGGGAAGCGTCTCACGGCCGGGCGATATCGGCGCGCTGGGATTGGATCGTGCCGCCGATGTCAGCCTCCGCCACGCGCGTCTTTCACACGCCCATGAGCGAGTTCGCCACCACCCCGGACTTTCATTATCAACCAGCACCCGCCTATCCGCGGTGAGGAGGTCGGCACCCGATAGTTTGCCCAGCGGTTTGATTGAAAACGCCCTGCTGGCCGGCGGACGGCGGGGGCATCGTTCGCCGAAGATTCAGCCCAGGGCCTCACTCTTTTGCCGAGGCCGACGCGGTCCGCGAGGATGCAGCGGTTGAAAGTTTCAGGCGGGTTGATGATGCCGGTCGCGGCGGCGGCCTGAAAATTGAAAAGCCTTTTCCGGACGAGGGGAGCGAGAGAGCGATCAGCGCGGTCGTTCAGCTGCGTTTGCGACCGATGAAGCGGGTCATGGCGGCGATTTCGAGTGCGCCTTCCGGTGTGAGGTGGCGGACGAAGTCGCGGTCCGTGTAAGTGAGAGGTGGCGCGAGGAGGTCGCCAATGCGCAGGTTGAGGAACTCGGGGCGGGCGGAGGGCGCGAGGTTGTTGTGCCAGGCGTGAAGGAGGCCGCTAAGTGCCCACATGGGATTTCCGGAAAGTGGGACACTGGCATCGAGCGGTTCGAAGCTGGGACCGAACACGAGGCGATGGCCCTCGACGGTCATGTTGTAATAGTGGTTCGGGTAGCCGTGATAAGGCACCAACAACGGCACCATCGAATAGACGATGCCATGGGGCTTGAGTACGCGCATGATCTCGGCGCCGGCGGCGAAGGGGTCGCGGACGTGTTCGAGGGTCGCGAGGGTGAAGACCGCGTCAAAGGTCCCGGTGGCAAAGGGGAGCGATTCGTTGAAGGCGCGGACATCCGTGCTCGGGTAGTCCATGATCTCCAGGTTGATCACGTTGGAGAAAAGGCGATCTTTGAGACCGGCGCCGCAGTCGAGGATGAGGCCATCGGCGAAGTGCTGCACGAGAGCGTTCATGACCTCGTCGTAACCGCCTAAGGAATCACCGGTGGCACCGACCGCGGGTATCGAAGCGCGTTGGGCCGGCGTGAAAAAATCGAGGAGCGTTGGGCTGAACTCGAAGGCGGCGCCGCAGCCCGCGCAAGTTTCGCGGGAGGGCGCGTCGGGCAGAATGGCCTTACAGATGGGGCACGCTAAGTGGCCGGCGAGGCGGCGGATTTTCCGGGCCTTGAACTCGGGCGTGATCGCGAAGTGGGCCGGTGGGGCGGCGGGGGGAAACAGGGGCGGCCTCAGCGGGTGGGCCAAGGTGTGTTCGCCGCTCGCGGTTACGATCGTGATACGGAGCTGGCCGTCAGAAATTTCCGCGCCGGTGGCCTGGCCCACGAAGCCGCTGACATACGGGCAGGACGGCAGGGCGGCGGAAACGTCGGGCCGCGGGATTAAGGCGAGCCGATTGCCGGCGGCTACCGTACCAGCGAAAACCGCATGGAGGGGAGTGAGCGAAGCCACCCAGCCCTTGACCGCAAAGTGCGCATAGGCGGGCGTGGTGGTCGGTAGATCGATGTGAAACTGGAGTTCGGACAAAGCGGCGGGCGGCGTAGACATGGCGTGGTAACTAGGGTGTCCAAGGACGCAGGGGCGCGGCCAAGGTGAAATCGGTGAGCTCGAGCGTGGGATGGTAAGCCGGATCGGGTTTCAACTCTTTTTCCCTGCGCTGCATCATTGTCGCTACCTTGCCGATGATGAGTGCCGGCGGGTTGCACGGTGTCATTGGGATAAAAGAGCAACGCTCCCAAGCAGCCGATGGCGCAGCGGAAGGCTTGCGAAACCATTTCTTCGAGCCAGTCGGCGGGGATGACTTCAAGGTCGTTGTTGAGCGGGCCTAGGACGACGCCCTTTGCAGGGGACGCGGGGTTCAGGCCAGGTTGGGTGTTACTCCGAGAGGTGGGTTGATAGGGCGGAAACCGGTGCGAGGGATGGCGGGAGGAATAAGCCCGGCGAAGCGGTAGAGTGATTGATAGCCAAGCGAGCTAGGGGGCTTGGCCGCGAGACCAATTTCGATGCACGGCAACCGACCCACGGCTTGCACGAGAAAACGGGCCAAGCCCGCACGAGCGCCGCGACTGAGGCCGCCCTTTGCCTGGAAAAACCGCGAGGATGAAACTCCCGGGCGACGTGATGTCAGAAACCGCACCCCGCCCTCGCAAAAACCAAAGCACGCCCACCCCTCCGGCCGAAGATTTTAATGGCCCAGCCGCACCGGGCCGGCTCTTCTTAGCCTTCGTTTCGCGCCCTCGTATTTTTACTATGACCCACGTCCTTCGCTCACTTTCCCCGGTCCTCTGCGCCGCGCTCGCCATTTTTAGCTCACTGCTGACGGGTTGCAGCACCGGTACGATCGTATTGGTGCCGGTGATGGGCGGGAAAGAAAAGGTACGAGTAGAACTCACCGCTCACGGTCCGACCCACGCGGCGGAAGACGGTTTTGAGATCCAGTTCGTTAGCTTTGTGCCCAACAAAGCACCCAAAACGCCTGACTTCATTTTTCTCATCGGCGTGAAGGATGCGAAACCGCCGCGGAGCATCACGGTTGAAGATATTACCGACGAAGCATCCCGCATGTTTCTAACGGACGAAGCGCCAAAAGTAACCGCGGGCGTGTGGCGGGGAGAACTCCTCACCCTGCCCCTGAGTGATCCGCGCATCGAATGGATTCATCGCATGAACAGCGAAATCCGGATCTTCCGTTTCACCATCATTGCAGCCGACGGACATCGCGTCGTGCTCGATCAGGCGTCCAGTTTTCCGACGTATATCAAGGACGTCGTGCGCGAGGCCTACGGGCTCAAATCGTAAGCGGGCGGCGCGATTCCGCGCGGGCCCGCTAATTTAGAGCGGGTCAACCCACGCGTGGCCGCTCACGACGTAGCGGCAGGCCGAGACGCCTGCCGCTACCCAAAACGGCCCCGGAAAAATTCCAGCCGCTCGACGCGCGAAAGCCCGTTCCCATCCGCTTCACTTCGCCGCGAACTCGGGCGCCAGTTCCAAGCCAAAATAATTTCGCGCGTTTCCGAAACAGATATTCTTCACCATGCCGCCCACCAGCGCCATGTCGGCCGGGATTTCTCCGCGGGCCATGTCGCCACCAATCAGATTACACAGCGTGCGGCGGAAATATTCGTGCCGCGGATAACTGAGGAAACTGCGCGAGTCGGTAATCATGCCGACGAAGCGGCTCAGCAAACCGAGATTCGAGAGCGCGTTGATCTGCCACTCCATGCCTTCTTTCTGGTCCGCAAACCACCAGCCGCTGCCGAACTGAAGTTTGCCCGCGATGGAGCCGTCCTGGAAATTTCCGATCATCGTGCCGAAGACATAATTGTCGCTCGGATTGACGTTGTAGATGACCGTGCGCGGGAGCTGGTTCGTCGCGTCGAGCGTATCCAAGTATCGCGACAATGCGCGCGCTTGCGGAAAATCGCCGATCGAATCGAGCCCGGTGTCCGGCCCCAGCGTGCGCAGCAGGCGACTGCTGTTGTTGCGGATCGCGCCGAGGTGAAGCTGCTTGGTCCAGCCGCGCGCCGCATCCCAGCGCCCGAACTCCAGCATCAAATACGAACCGTAGCGCAACTGGTCTTCCACGCTCGGCACCCGCCCCGCGCGGACCGCGTCAAACACGGCCGTGGCCTGCGCATGCGTGCACGGCTCGGACAGCGCCATCTCCAAACCGTGGTCGGATAGCCGTCCGCCCGCCGCGTGAAAATCGTCATGACGTTTTTTCAACGCGCCCAACAGATCGTCGAACGTGCGCAGGCCATTCGCCGCGAACGCCCCACCCGCCGCGCCACCGAGTTTTTCAAGGTAAGCGTTGAACGCCTTCGCGTCGCCGACGGCGAGTGCCTTGTCGGGGCGGAACGTCGGATACACGCGCGTCTTCAAACCACTCGCGCGAATCTTCACGTGAAAATCGAGTGCATCGGCGGGATCGTCGGTGGTACACACGACCGCCACCTTCGAGTTGGTCAGCAGGTCATGCACGCGTAGCTTCGCGAGCGCGGCGTTGCCTTCTTTCCAAACGCCGTCCGCCGTCCGGGCATCGAGCAGCGCGTCGATGCCAAAATAGCGTTTCAACTCCAGATGAGTCCAGTGATAGAGCGGATTGCGGAGGGTGTGCGGAACGGTCTCCGCCCAAGCTTGGAATTTTTCGCGCGGCGCGGCATCGCCCGTGCAGAAACGTTCCTGCACGCCGTTGGTGCGCATGGCGCGCCATTTGTAGTGATCGCCCGCCAGCCAGATTTCCTGCAGGTCGGCGAACTGATGGTTGCTCGCGATCTGCGCGGGCGGCAGGTGACAGTGATAGTCGAAAATCGGCTCGGCCTGCGCGAAGTTATGGTAAAGTTCGCGGGCGGGCGCGGAGCTCAGGAGAAAATCGTCGGAGATAAAAGAGGCCATGGGAGAAGGGAGTGGAAAAAATCAGGACGAACCGGGTGGCACCAAACCGCCGGGAATTCCCGGCGGCCTAGTATCCTCCATAAAAATCTCAGCCCGCGATGCCGTCGAGCATCGCGTCGAGTGTCTTGTAGCCAGCGAGTTTCGCGTCGGCCGCGGCGCAGGTGCTGGCGGAAGCCAAGCCGGTGTTCTGCGCGAGGAAGACGATGTAGGTCGCGATGTTCTTCGCAAAGTTGAGCCGGCCTTCATCGCTGATCGTGTAGAACCGGGCGCGCTGGCGATAACCCGCGGGGGTGTGGTCACCGAGCGCCGCTTTCTCGGCCCGGCCGCCAGCGGCGAGCACGTGGAGGAAATTATACTCAAACCAGAACATGTGTTCCGGACTCGGCGTGAGCGACTCGAGCGCGGCGCGAGTGACCGTCGGGCTGGCGAAAACTTCCACGCCGCGGCCGGATTTCGCGAGGGCATCGGTGATAAAGACCCGCGCCATTTTCTGCTCGGTGGCGTCGGCGCTGTAGGCTCCAAGCAACGCGAGCTCGAGCGTGAACTTGTACCAGTCACGCCAGAGCGCCTGGTCGGCGGCGTGCTTCGAAGCAATCAGCGCCCGGCCCATTTCGTACGTGTAGCGTCCGCTGGTTTTGATTTCGAGTCGGCCACCCGTGACCTGCCCCATGACCTGGTAGTTCTCCGCCGACTTGCCGGAGCCGGAGTGAAATCCGATGCTCGCGCCGAAGCCTTTGCACACCGCCCACTGTTTCTCGATGAGCACGCGCAGCGCGGCGTTGTCGGGGTAAGGCATGTTCTTCTGAAAACCGAAGGCGGGCGCCACAAAGTGGATCGTCATTCCCAGCGCCTCGCAGAGCGCGAGCATGATCGCCGTCGTCTCGGGCGTGGTGAGGCCCGGCAGTTCGTCGATCGACAGTTCGCGAAGATACGCGCGACCGGCGTCGGTCGTGAACAATTTGGCGCGCGCGACCGCGTATTTCTCGTCGCGGCGTTTCATTTTCTGCAACGACGGCCAGACGTAGGCGAGCAGCTTGGCGAAGTCGGCTTCGTTCAACGTGAGGCCAGCTTTCGCGACCCGGGCCTTCACTGTGGCTACGATTGCAGCCGGGACATTGGCGGCGACCCAAGCCGCGGCATCGTCCGCCACCTTCGTCTGCGCGAGTTCAGGCGAGAGATCGAACGTGATGTAGCTCGCGAGCACACAGCCGGTGACGAGCGCGTCTTCGCGGTTATCGAATTTGCCGCCGATAGGCTGGTGGTCAGCGTTGAACGACCACGCAATGCGGCGCTGGTGAAACCCCGTCTTCAGCTTCGAGAGGACGCAACCATGGCTCATCCCTTCGACGCTCTGGCCCTGGTGACCCTCGGGGACGTTGGTGCCGATGAAGGGAAACGGCACGGTGTCGAGTTTGCCGGCGAGCATGACATCGGTGTCGTAGACGAGTTCGCGCGGGATGGAATTCTGGTTGGCGGTGACGCCGATCGCGAGCTGGGCCATCGCCCACTCCACCGCCGGCCAATGCAACGTCGTGAAACGGGCGCCGATGCCCAGCGTGCTCCGGCCGAGTTGCTCGGTCGCGCTCGGAAAAATCGTGGAGCGCGGATCGTGTTCCTGCGCGAGATTCTTGAGTCGGAGCAGATTGGCGAATGTGGCGGGGAAAAAGGCCGGTCCGCCCGGCTTGGTCACACCGTCGATCAACGCGACGGCCCGAGCGTCGTTTTTGCTGGAGTCCAACTGCCAGGCGCAGTCGCCGGTCGCGGCATCCTCCACCAACGTGAAGTCGCCCACCGCCGTCGCGAAACGGCTCTTCGCGTAGACCTTTAACTGGGCGCCTTGAAGCAGCTTCGCGCTGAGCGCCGACCAATCCAGACAGAAGTCCGGGGACACGCACGGATTAGTCGCAATGCGCAGGCCGTTATTGAGCAGAAACGCGTTAATGGCGGACATGATGAGATTTTATTTGGGCGAAATACGGGGGAGACGACTCAACGGGCGGGAAACGCACGGCGAAATACCGCATCGATCAGACGGTCTGATCGCGCGCGTTGCGACGGAGTGGAGCTCCATCGAGCCAAGATGACAACGATGAGATTCAAGCGGCGAGAAAACCCACAGGTTTCCTCGCCGCTGACAACTAGGATTCATGTCCGAATCTGCAAAAACCTCATCCGCCGCCGGAAAATTAGCGTCAAAAGCGCGGCCGGTCCGCTCGCTTGCGATCAACGCACCGGCAATTTTCCCATGCGCTCCGCCAACGCCGCGTCGAGCGCCGGGCCCCGCAGGTCTTTCGCCACGATCCGACCTTCACCATCGAGCAGAAAACTGGCGGGCAAAGCGGTCACATTGTACGCCGCGGCGAGCGGCGATTTCCACGCGGTGAGATCGGACACCTGCCGCCAGATGGCTCCGTCTTTTGCGATCGCCGCTTTCCAAGCGGCGGCGTCCTGATCCACCGAGACCGCGAGGATTTCAAAACCGGCCGCGTGATATTTCCGGTAGAGTTCGACGTAGTGCAGGTTTTCCCGGCGGCACGGTCCGCACCACGAAGCCCAGAAATCGACGAGTACCAACCGGCCACGGAGAGCAGCGAGCGCGTAGGCGGGCCCCGCCGGCGTCGCCCCCGCGAGCGCCGGCGCGATCGCACCGATCGCGGTCGCACGAAACCGCGCGATGCGCGCTTCCAACAAACGCGCGATTTCAGCCTGCGGATCACGTTCGGAAAATTCTCGCACCGCCTTGGCCAGATCTTCGAGGCGGTAATCGCCATCCCAACGCAGCGCCGCCGCATAGAGCGCCGGCGAACCGCGCAGCCGCTCCAGCGTGAAGTCGTTCAACTCGTGCCGATGTTTACGATAGCCCACGACTTCAGCTTCGGTCAGCCGTGCGACCTCCGCATCATTGCCGGCAATTTGGGCCGCGGCACCCGCGGCACGCACCGGGAGCACGAGCCGCCCGAGGGACTCGCTGCGAAACATCTCGTAGTCCGCGTAGAGTTTTTGGTCCGGTCCGCCGGCGACGAGCAATGCGCCGCTCTCGGCCTCAGACACCTGCAATGCCTGCCCTTCCCCCACCACAAAGGAGGTCTCACTGTCGCCCACGCGAATCGTGAACAATCCCGGACCACTGTTCACCTTAACCTGAAACCGACCCGTCGCGAGTTTTCCGGTCGCCACCAACACCGAATCGCGGGTCTCCAGCCATTCACGCGAAACGACGACCGGCCCGTCGGCGCGGCGCAAGGGCAAGTCCCCGCTCAACTCAAAAGCCGCGTGCAATCCGGCGCCACCGAACGCCAGCGACCCCAGCAAAATCCAACGCAACCTGACGCAGATCGGTGCGAGCATGAGGCCAAAAATCCAAAGCATCCCTCTCCGTTTCGCAAGATAAGCGTGTGCGATTCCAGTCTCGGCAGGCGTCGGAAATTTTGGGGATTGCACGCATCGCGCGGCGCTCTGTTGTCGGCAGTTTTCTTCGCATGTCCGCCGTCGCCTCTCCGACCCAACCCAATCCCGATCACGTCCTCCGCCTCGCGGCCGAACTGAAGATCAAGGTCTTTCAAGTCGCCGCCACCGCTCAGCTCTTCGCGGAGGGCGCAACCGTCCCTTTCATCGCCCGCTACCGCAAGGAAGCCACCGGCGAACTCGACGAAGTGCAGGTGCTCGCCATTCGCGACCGCATGGAGCAAATGGCCCAGGTCGACGAACGCCGCGCCTCCATCCTCGGTTCGCTGAAGGAGCGCAATCTGCTCACGCCCGCGCTCGAACGCGCCTTGCAGTCCGCCGACACCGTCACCGCGCTCGAAGATATCTACCTGCCGTTCCGTCCCAAGAAACGCACCCGCGCAACCATCGCGAAGGAGAAAGGCCTCGAGCCACTCGCCGATCTGGTCTTCGCCCAGGACGAAGCCACTGATCCGCTCGTCGCGGCGCAGGCCTACGTCGGACGCGAGTATGTCGCCGACGACGGTAAAAATCTGCCCGCCACGATCGCCTCGACCGACGAAGCCCTGGCCGGCGCGCGCGACATCATTGCCGAACGTGTGAGCGACGACAAAGACGCCCGCAGCCGGCTGCGTCTCATTTACCAACGCGATGCCATCGTCTCTTCGAAAGTTCTCACGGGCAAAGACGCGACGCCCGAAGCGGCGAAGTTTAAGGACTACTTCGACTGGCACGAGCCGCTGGCCAAAGCCCCCAGCCACCGCGTCCTCGCGATGCGCCGCGGCGAGAAAGAGTTGTTTCTGATGATGCGCGTCACGCTCCCCGACGAGGCGACCGCTCCCGCCGAAGTCGAACCGCTCTTCGCCCGACCCAGTCAAAACGCGAAACCGAAAACCCCGAACCCATGCGCGAGCGAAGTACGCGCCGCGGTGCAGGACGCCTGCAAACGCCTGCTCTCGCCCGCGATGGAAACCGAGATGCGGCTCGAATCAAAGAAGCGCGCCGACGAAGCGGGCATCAAGGTCTTCACCTCGAATCTGCGCGAACTCCTTCTCGCCGCGCCCCTCGGCCAACGCGCGGTGCTCGCGATCGATCCCGGCATCCGCACCGGCTGCAAAGTCGTGCTCCTCGATCGACAGGGAAAATTGCTGCACAACGACGTCGTCTTCCCGGACCGGCTCGAAGCGGAGGCCAAGGAAAAGCTCCTCGGCTTCGTGCAGTTTTTCAAAGTCGAGGCCATCGCCATCGGCAACGGCACCGCCGGCCGCGAAACCGAGGCATTTGTGCGCGCCCTCGGCCTGCCCGCTTCGATTCCGATCGTGATGGTCAACGAATCCGGCGCCTCGATCTACTCGGCCAGCGACGTCGCCCGCGAAGAATTTCCCGATCACGATCTCACCGTGCGCGGCGCCGTTTCGATCGGCCGCCGCCTGATGGACCCGCTGGCCGAACTCGTGAAACTCGACCCGAAATCAATCGGCGTCGGGCAATATCAGCACGATGTGGATCAAGCCGCCCTCAAGCGCTCGCTCGACGATACCGTCGTGAGCTCCGTCAACGGCGTGGGCGTCGAACTCAACACCGCTTCCAAGCAACTCCTCAGCTACGTCTCCGGCCTGAACACCGCCACCGCCGCCGCGATCGTCGCCCACCGCAACGAGCACGGCCCGTTCAAAGCCCGCTCCGAACTGAAGAACGTACCGCGGCTCGGGCCGAAAGCTTTCGAGCAGGCCGCCGGGTTTCTGCGCATCCGCGACGCCGCGCACCCGCTCGACGCGAGTGCGGTGCATCCGGAACGCTACGCCCTCGTGGAAAAAATGGCGGCCGATCTCGGCGTCACCGTGCCTGATCTCATTCGCGACGGGAGCGTCCGCGCCCAAATCAAACTCGAATCCTACGTCACGGCCGAAGTCGGTCTGCCCACCCTTACCGATATCGTCGCCGAACTGGCGAAACCCGGCCGCGATCCGCGCGAAAAATTCGAAGCGTTCAGTTTTTCCGAGACCGTGCACAAGCCCGAGGACCTGAAGCCCGGCATGAAGCTTCCCGGCATCGTCACCAACGTCACGGCCTTCGGGGCATTCGTGGACATCGGCGTACACCAGGACGGACTCGTGCACGTGAGCCAGCTCGCCGACAGCTTCGTAAAAGAGCCTGCCGCGGTCGTGAAGCCGGGCCAGAAAGTTTCCGTCACGGTCACCGAGATCGATCTGCCCCGGAAACGCATCGCGCTCTCGATGCGCAGCAAGCCTGAGATCGGCCCGAAGTCCGGCAGCGGAGCGGGGGGCGGGGCGCCCTCACCCCGCACCAGCCCCGGAGCACCGCGGGGCGCCAACCCTCCGCCCGCCGCTCCGCGTCCGCCGGCCGCCGTGAACAACGACTGGTTTAGTTCCGCGCTGAATAAAAAGCGCTGAGTTCATCCGGGTCGTTCCCGCCTTGCATAGGCCGCGGCTTGAATCGCGGCCATTTTTTCCACCGAACGGCCGCGCGGATCGAGATGAAGATGACATTATCGATCCCGAGCACGATCTCGAGCCCGGTGAGCGTGAGGAGTGAAATCCAAATTTGAGGGTCGACGAACCAGTCCATGGCCACCGAGAAGACCGGGGCCTTTTCCCGCGGTCAACCGGACCCGGCTTGGAAAAGGCCGCGAATTCTCCAACGCTCCGCTTCCTTCCGTCCTCATGTCCCCCGCCGCAAAAAAATCTCCTTGGCTCACGCCCTCGCTCGACTGGCTGCTCATCTTCGTCCCGGTCGCGTTCGCGCTCCGCTATGTACCGGCATGGCGCAACGATACCGCGCTGTTCATCGTTGCCGCGCTCGCGATCATTCCGATCGCCGGCTGGATGGGCCACGCCACGGAGCAGCTCGCGCACCGCATGGGCGAAGGCATCGGCGGATTGCTCAACGCCTCCTTCGGCAACGCCGCCGAACTCATCATCGCGCTAATGGCCCTGCGCGCCGGCCATATCGGCGTCGTCAAAGCGTCCATCACCGGCTCGATCATCGGCAACCTCCTGCTCGTGCTCGGCGTGTCGGTGTTCGCCGGCGGGATGAAATTCAAACACCAGCGGTTCAACAAAACCGCCGCCCGGTCCTCGTGCACGGCGCTCATTCTCGCGGCGTCCGCCCTCGTGATTCCAACGATTTTCCATTACGCCGCCGCCCAGGCGCCCGGGGGCTGGAGTCCCGCCGCTGAGCAAAATCTCTCCCTCGCCATCGCCGTGGTGTTGATTGCGACCTACGGCGCGATGCTCGTATTCTCGCTCGTCACGCACAAGCAGCTGTTCGTCGGCGGCGAAGCGGACTTGGCCACAACCGGGAATGACGCCGACGCGCACCAAGCTATCTGGCCCGTGGGAAAAGCGGTCGGGGTATTGCTCGGGGCCACGATCGCCGTGGCTTGGGTTTCAGAATTTCTGGTGGGCGCCGTCGAGGCCGCGCAACATTCGCTCGGCGTCACGGAGGTGTTTGTCGGCGTGATCATCGTCGCCATCGTGGGCAACGCGGCCGAGCACTCGACGGCCGTAACGATGGCGTTGAAAAACAAAATGGATCTATCGCTCGGCATCGCCGTCGGCTCGAGTCTGCAGATTGCACTCTTCGTCGCGCCCGTGCTCGTGTTTGCCAGTTACGCCTTCCCCCACCAGATGAACCTGGAATTCACGCTCCCGGAAATTGCCGCCGTCGTGATGGCGGCGTTCGTCACCGACCAAATTGCCGGCGACGGCGAGTCCAACTGGCTCGAGGGCGTGCAACTCCTCGCGCTCTACCTGATTCTTGGCATCCTGTTCTATTTCCTCCCCGCCACGCACTGAGGCGGCGGTTCTTCCCTCAGCCCGGCACGGGGGGCTGACCATTCGCATTTTTTCAGCCGCCCGGACATGCGCTGTTGCGTAACTTGCATTCCACGATTGCTTCTTGCCCCTGTCAGCCCACCCCCCGCGCGATAGCCGCGTATCCAACGTCATGGCCGCCCACACTCTCCGTTCGCTCGCCAAGTTGTTGAAATATTCGCGGAGCACCATCTCCGACGCCCTCCGCCATTCGCCGAACGTCAACGCGAAGACCGCCGAGCGCATCCGCCAGGCCGCCGCCGCCGCGGGCTATCGCAGCAATCCCCTCGCCAGCGCGGTGATGTCGGAAATCCGCCGATCGCACAACGCCGCGTTCCGAGGGATGCTCGCCTCCGTGTTGCTGGAGGAGCGCGACCGTCCGCCGGTCTTTAAACGGTTTTTTACCGAGCTGATCGCCGGCGCGAGCGATCGCGCCGCGGAACTGGGCTTCGGCCTCGAGAAATTCGAGGCCGGCGGACGCGCGATGCCCCTGAAACGGCTCGACGGGATTCTGAAAGCGCGGGGCATCCGCGGCCTGATCCTGATGCCCGCGTGGGGCACGCCCGATTTCACCGCGCTCGACTGGTCGCACTATGCGGCGGTCTATTGCGACTACATTGTCCAGCGTCCGCCCCTGCACGCCGTCTCTACCGCGCACTATCGCTCGTTGATGGGCGTGCTCGAACGGCTCCACGCCCGCGGCTACCGCCGGCCCGGCATCTTCCTAACCAGTCATCGCGACGAGCGCCTGCAGCATAGTTTCGAGAGCGCCTTCCTCGGTTTTCAACAACACGCCAAGGGGATCACGCGCGTGCCGCCGCTCGTCGTACCGGAGATCACGCCGGCGCTTTTCTCCGCGTGGTTTCGCCAGCACCAGCCCGACGTCGTGCTGGGCCATCACACCCAGGCCTTGGAATGGATGAAGGCGTGCGGCGCGAAAATTCCGCAAACGAACGGTTTTTTCTGCCTCAACCTTTTCACCGAAACCACGACGTGTGCAGGGCTCGACCTGCAACCGCGCTTGTGGGGCACGCAGGCCGCGGAGCTCGTCATCGCCCAGCTCCATCGCAACCAGCATGGCATTCCGCCCTCGTGTTCGATGACGACCATCCCCGCACGCTGGGTGGAAGCACCGACGATCATTCCCTCTGGTCATGGCCCGGAGCCCGAAGGTCCGCTGGAATAAGCCGACGTCAGAAAAGGGCGGGCGCGTTTTTCCTCCCGCGCCGGCCGGGGATAACCGGCCCCAGCCAAAGGCCCCTCCCTTAATAGACCGCGCGGCCGCCCGTGAGATCGAACGTGAAGCCGCTCGTGAAACTCGCCTCGCCGGAAACGATGAACGCCGCCATCGCCGCGACTTCTTCGAGCGTGCCGCAACGTTTCATCGGAATCTTATCCGTCATGTAACGCACCTGCTCCGCCGGCAACGCCGCGACCATCGGCGTCGCCACCACCGCCGGGGCGAGCGCGTTGATCGTGATGCCCGACTCCGCGTATTCTTTGCCCTGCACTTTGGTCAGGCCAATCACCGCCGCCTTCGACGTGGAATACGCCAGCATACCGGCGTTTCCTTCTTTTCCCGCGATCGAAGAGATATGGAGGATGCGGCCGTAGCCCCGGCTCACCATCGCCGGCAACACATGCTTCGAAGTGAGAAATGATCCGCGGACGTTGATCGCCAGCACCCGATCGAAATCATCTACCGTGACGAGGTGCGACTTCAGATCGGTTTTCCCAGTGATGCCCGCGCAGTTGATCAGAATATCGATCCGGCCGCGCCGCTGCAGCACTTCGGCCACGCCGGCCGCCACCGACGCTTCATCCGCGACGTCGACCGCGATAAAATGATCCGGCGCCGCGACCGCCCCGGCGGCGGCCGGCACGTCGAAGACCGTGATGTCCGCGCCTTCCTTTTTGAGGCGCGCCGCAATCGCGGCCCCGAGGCCCGAGGCGCCGCCCGTGATAATCGCACTCTGTCCGGAAAAACGTAATGATTGGTTCATGCGGAAAAGGGCCGGCTCCACCCCGAGGCCGGATTCAGCTCAACGCCACCGCCCGCTGCACCGCCGGGCGTGATGCATCCGTGCCCCGGCACGGGTTGGTTAGAAAAGAGCGACGGGAGCATCAATACGACCGTACCGGCGGTTGCGGCATCATCAAGAATTCCCACGCGCTCGGGCTAATGGCGGAGATGCACCGCGCCATTAATATCGACGATGGCACCGGTCATCGCGGCGGGCGCATCCAAAGCGAGCCACGCGATGGTCGAGGCCACCTCGTCGGGCGTCGTCACGCGGCCCAGCGGAATTCCCTCCAGGATTTCCTTCTTTCGCGGTCCGTGGATGTGCGGCGCAGCCATGTCGGTATCGACCCAGCTCGGGGCCACGACAAAAACCAACACGCCCTCGGCCGCGACCGATCGCGCGAAGGACTGGCTCATGGAATTCAGGCCCGCCTTCGCCGCGCTGTAAGCGGCCGTCCGGGTCTGGCCGCCATACGCGCCGCGGGAAGACACATTGATGATCCGGCCACCGCCATGATGGCTCATGTGCTCGCTCGCGAGAAACGTGAGATGGGTCGGAGCCAGGAGATTGATCGCCAGCGCGCGGTCCCAGGCTTTCTGCCATGCGGCGAATTTCACTTCACCGATCGGATGAGTTTCATAAATCCCCGCGCTGTTCACCAGAAGGTCGAGCCGGCCGGACTTTTTGAGCGTGGCCGCGAAAAGTTTTTCCGCACCGCCCCGCCGCCCCAGGTCGCAAGCGATGAGAAAATGCCCATCGCCCGGCAGGCTCGAGAGCACGGCCGCGGCCGCCACCCGGTCGCGCCGATAATGGACCGCAATCCGGACGCCACGCGCGGCGAGTTTCATGGCCGTCACGCGGCCAATGCCACGCGACGCACCCGTGACCAGAGCGACGGGCCGGTGATTTTTTGCGGGCGCCTTCATGATTTTTTCGCGCGCCCGAAAGCCGTGCGACCGCGAGCAATAGACCTGCGGTTATCCGGGGAAAGCACGCAGCGGCGGCGAAGGCAGGACATGTTTTTCAGGGAAATCAACGCGCGGTGCGGTGGACATTTTAGCACGGGCCCGCCGCCGCCATCTCCCGAACTCCAGACCGTCCGGAAAATCGCCGCGACGGCGTCGGGCGTTTGGGATCGCGGCGTTTGCAACGGTTCTGCACAAAAAGCGCCTACCCTTTTTCGCCCCGCCGGCGCGCAATCTGCGCTCCGGATCCCGGCCGGCCTCCCTTCTTTTTGGCTGTCTTTTGCTCGTCCCCACCCCTGCGTCCATGTCTGGAATTTCCCCCCTCGATCTGGCGATCATCGCACTCTATTTTACGGTGCTGATCGTACTCGGTTTCACCGCGATGCACCGGATCAAGAACCAGGAAGATTTCTTCCTCGGCGGTCGGCGGTTCGGCAAGGTGCTGCAGGTCCTGACGTCTTTCGGCCAAGCCACGAGTTCCGAGAATGTCGTGGGAACGGTGACTGCGACCTATCGCGACGGCGCCGGCGGCACCTGGAGCCAGCTGCTGCTGCTCTGGGCCACGCCGCTGTATTGGTTCACCGCCCGCTGGTATCGACGCATGCGGATGCTGACGCTGGGCGATTTCTTCCATCACCGTTACGGCTCGAGGCGCATGGCCACGCTGTACTCCGCGACCGCGAGTTTTTACATGGTGATGATCATCGCCGTCAGCCTTAAGGCGGTCGGCGTCACCGTACTGGGTATCACGCTCAAGACCGAGGCCTCCTTCACCCCGGCCGAGCAGGCGGAGTTTCAACGCGCGGCGCGCCTCCAGGAACTCACCGCCAAAAGCACCGCCACCGTGTTGCCGGACACGGAGCGTTCGGAGCTGACGGTATTGCAACGCGAACATCCGCGCCGCGAATTTTCCTCGTTCGACGACCGTATCCTCACGTGGGCGATCGTGGGCATCATCCTGATCTACGCCCTGCTGGGCGGACTCGAGGGCGCGGCGTGGTCCGACTCGCTCCAGAGCGTGATGATCGTGGTCCTTTCGTTTTTGCTGATCCCCTTCGCCGTCGCGAAGCTCAACCTCCAGCACGGCACGCACGGCGTGGGCGCCATCGGTAAAATTTTGCACGAGGAATTGCCGGGCTATTTTTTCTCGCCGTTCGGTTCGGCGCAGAGCGCTGAGTTCACTTGGTATTTCATTTTCATCCTTTCCATCATGGCGACGCTCAACGTCGCGGTGCAGGCCAATCAACTTACGGCCAACGCCTCGGCGCGCGACGAAATGACGGCGGCCGTTGGCTTCACCACGGGCACGTTCATCAAGCGTTTTCTCACGGTGATCTGGGGCTTCGTGGCGTTGCTGTGCTTCGCCCTTTATGGCCGTGAAATCCAGAACTCCGATTTGATTTGGGGCGTTGCCGCCCGGGATTTACTCGGCGGACTGGGGGTTGGTTTGGTCGGGCTGATGATCGCCTGTCTCCTCGCCGCACTGCAGGCGTCCGCCAGCACCCTGATGCTGTCGTCCTCGGCCCTGCTAACGAGAAACGTCTACGCCCCCCTTTTCCCCAATCGCAGCGATGCCCACTACATCAAGGTCGGGCGGATGAGCGGCGCGCTTTTCCTCATCGTCGCGGCGCTGCTCTGCACGGCATTCAGCACCGTCCTCGACATGCTGAAGTTCCTTTGGGAGTTCAACGCCGTGATGGCCGCTTCGTTCTGGTGCGGCCTGAAATGGCGACGGGCGAACCGCCCCGGCGCTTGGGCGTCGATCAGCACCGCGCTGCTCCTGTTCATTATTTTGCCCGCGGGACTGCCGAGCGTGTTTCCGCAATTGCGCACCGCTCCGAGCCTCCAGCGCGCCACGAACGAGCGCCGCGTTTCGCAGGTGCTCCCCGCGACTTCACGTGACGTGGAGGACCGGGCGCGCCAGATAAAAAACTGGCGCGATCCCAGGAATCAACCCCCCGCGGCGTTGGTCGCCGGCGAGTCGGTGCGCCGCGACATCGTGATGCCACCCCGCTCGATCTATTGGTCGCAGGGCTTCGCCATCGTCGACGGCCAGTCGAGCGGCCGCGGATTTTTTTTGATCGAGATGTGGGCGCTCGATCACGTTTTCGATCTATCCGCCAATCCCTACGCGCTCAACGAAACGATCCGTTACATCTATAAAATTCTGCTGCCATTTTTAGTGCTGATGATCGTTTCACGCTGCACACCCGAGGACAACTCGGAGCGGGTGCGCCAGTTTTTCCTGCGCATGCGGACGCGGGTGCAGGCCAACCGCCCGGATGACGAAAGCGCCTTGGCCGCCGCTTACGCCGAGCCGGAAACGACGCGCGCGCTCCTGCTGTTTCCCAAAACCAACTTCGAATTTTTCCGCTGGACCCGGACCGACGCGATCGGTTTTGCCGCGTGCATCCTGGTGGCCTGCTCGGTCGTGGGCTTTCTGCACCTCCTGCTGAGCTTCGGCGCCTGAGTTCGATTTCAAGCTTCGTTCCGCATCCGCCCCTTCACCTTCATCGCCCGCTTAAACCCACCTCACATGTCCATGATTTCTCCGCGTTTTGCACTTCCGCTATTCGCCGCCCTCACGTTGCACACCTTCGCCGCCGAGCCAGTCGCGCCACGAAATGCCGCCCGGCCAGCCGAGAACGCCGGGCCGGCCGCCGACTGGATCGATCCCAAAACCGGCCACCGCATCATCCGCCTCTCGCCCGATACGGGCGGCTCCAGTCTCTATTTTCACCAACACGGTTATACGCCCGAAGGCGATAAAGTCGTGCTGCGCGGCGCGGGCGGCATCTATACCGTCGACATTTCCAAATTAGGGACGACCGCACCCAAAGGAGAACTGATCCTGGCCGACGCCGCGCCCATCGCGACCGCGTGGCGCACACGTGAAGCGTATTACGTCGACCGCGAAGCCGGAGCGATGAAGGCCGTGAACCTCGACACGAAGGCCGTGCGCGAAGTCATCAAGCTACCGCCTCAAGCGCGCAGCGGCGCGTATGCCCTGAACTGCGACGAAACTTTGTTGGTCGGCATCGCGCCGGACCCCGACGGCAAGACCGCGCCGCGTTTACCGCCCGGCGGCGTGCTGGCCCCCCCGCGCCAAGGCAGCCTCGAGCCGCAGTGGGCGGCTGGTACGCCGAAGATGATCTACACGCTCAACACCAAGACCGGTGAGTTCAAAGTCATCCACCGCGAGAACGACTGGACGAATCATCTGCAATGCTCTCCGACCGATCCGCAGCAAATTCTTTTCTGTCACGAAGGGCCCTGGCACTACAACGACCGCACCTGGACCATTCGCGCGGATGGCGGACCCGCACGCCTGCTGCACGAGCGGACCATGAACATGGAAATCGAAGGCCATGAATTTTTCGGCCAGGACGGCAAATCCGTGTGGTACGATTTGCAGACGCCGATGAGCGGAGTCTTCTGGCTGGCGAACGTCGACCTCTCCACCGGCCACCGCACCTGGTATAATTTACAACGCGACGAGTGGTCCGTGCACTACAACGTCTCGCGCGACGGAAAACTCATGGCGGGCGACGGCGGGGGCCCGACCAGCGTCGCTGCACGCACGATGGATCGCGAAGACATCCAGGGGCAGGGCCAGTGGATTTATCTTTTCCGTCCCGTCATGACTTCCGGCAGCTCATTCCGGGAAAAAAAGGACCTGATCGACGTCGGCTACTTCAAGTCGGAGCGACTCGTCGACATGTCGAATCACAACTACAGCAAGGAAACCGGCGTCGAGCCGAACCTGACGTTCACGCCCGACGGAAAGTGGATCATCTTCAGTGGTAATTTTCACTCGAATCCTGGCCCTGGCCGTCGTGCGACGACCCACACCTACGCGGTCGAAATCGCCAAACATCCCAAAGCCAACTGAGTGGCTATTTGAGTCGCCCTCCGGCCGTAGGCCAGCGGCGCCGGCCTACTGTACGCCCACCCACGCGAGGCCCAGTCGAATCCAGAGAGGAATCGTCGCCAATCCGAACAACGTCGTGCCCATCACGATTTGGACCGCGGTCAACGGCTGGCCGCCGTAGTGCCGCGCGAGCACGATGGTGAAAACGCCGGTGGGCATCGCGGCTTGGATCACGAGCACCCGCTTCAATTCGATCGGACACGGGAGCCACTTCGCCACGCCCAAAATCAGCACCGGGAAAATTGCCAGCCGGAGCAGGCTCGCACTCGCCACCACCTTGGGGCTGATCAACGCCCGCACATCGCCGAGATAATTCGCGAGACTGACGCCGATCATCACGAGCCCGATCGGAATCGCACAGATCGCCAGCGCATGCACGGTGTTCATCACGATCTCGGGCACAAACCGCACCGCGCCGGAAAGATTCACCAGCATCGCGCCCACGAGCGTGATCACCACGGGATTGAGGAGCTTGCGCCAGCCTTCCCGCACCGAGAGACCGTTTAAGATCAACACGCCGACGGTCCAAACCGCCGCTTCCACCCCGACGTTATGCACGAGTAGCACACCCTGCGACTCGCGCCCCCAGATTGCCGCCATGATCGGCAACGGCAGGTAACCGTAATTGGCCACGCCCGTAGTCACCGCGAAGGTCCGCTGACCATGCCCAACCGTCAATCCGACCGCGCGCGCTCCATACATGGATAGCTTAAGCGTCACCGCGGTGAGGGCGAAGCCCACCAACGGCGGCAACAGGACGTTCGCTGGATTGCGCAACGCCGCATTCCCCACCACCGACTCGAACACCAGGCACGGGAAACAAAGGTTCACGACCAAACGGATCAGACTCGTCTCCGCCTCCCCCTCGATCCAATGCGCCCGACGGATCGCCGCGCCCACCGCGATCAACGCAAAGACCGGCAGAATCAGCAGCAAAAGTTGCCAGTACGTGGGCATCGTGGGTCACCTTGCAGCGACGGCGACGCAGGTCACGCCGGAAAGCGCTCGCCCCGACTTACTCCGCCATGGCCCGGCCCGCCAGCCAGCCGGTGGTCCACGCTGACTGGAAATTGAATCCACCCGTGATGCCGTCGATGTCGAGCACCTCGCCCGAAAAATACAAACCCGGACAAATACGGCTCTCCATGGTTTTGAAATTAACCTCGCGCAACCGCACGCCGCCGCAGGTCACGAATTCCTCCTTGTTGGTGCTCTTTCCGCTCACCGCAAATTCCGCCGCGCAGACTTGGGCTGCCAGCGCCTTCAACGCGGCGTTGCCCGCCATCGTCCACGGGGTTGTCGGGGCGATTCCCGCCGACGCCACGAGACGCTCCCAGAATCGCTGCGGAACGCCCGGGATGGGACTCCACGTTGTGATTTGCTTCCTTAAATTCTTCGTGCGCACCCCGGCCAATTCGCGCGCAAACGTTTCCGGCGTGTGCGGCGGGGCGAAATTTACGGTCAGCGTAAACGCGTAATCCATCGCGGCGAGTTCCCGCGCCCCCCACGCCGAAAGTTTTAAGATCGCCGGACCGCTGAGTCCCCAATGCGTGACCAACAGCGGGCCTTCCGCTCGCAATTTTGTCCCTTGCACCGATGTCTCCACGCGCTCGACCGCGACTCCCGCCAGATCCATCAACCGCGCGTCACGCTCGATATTAAATGTGAACAGCGACGGCACGGGCGGTTCGATCACGTGGCCCAGCGCTTGAGCGACGGCGAGCCCGGCCGAAGATTTGTTGCCCCCCGTCGCCAGCAGCACGCGATCGGCCGAGATGATTTCCCCGGTCGTCAGCTCTACTGCAAAGCTCGGGCGATCCGTTTCCAGCGGCTCACCCGAGGCCATGGAAACAACGCGCTCCACCCGGCGCAGTCCGACGCCCTTTATCACGCGCACCCCGGCCTGCATCGCCGCCCGCTGCAAGCACTCCATCACGGTCGCGGAATCGTCCGTGACCGGAAACATGCGGCCATCGGCCTCGGTTTTGAGCAGCACCCCGCGCGCTTCGAACCACGCCACGGTATCGCGCGGCTGGAAGCGTGAAAACGCTCCGAGCAACTCGCGCTCGCCCCGCGGGTATTTTTTGACGAGTTCGCGCGGCTCGAAACACGCATGCGTTACGTTGCAACGACCGCCGCCGGACACCCGAACTTTGGCGAGTAAGTGGGCCGTGGCCTCATAAATCGCAACCTGGGCACCGGAACAATTTCCCCCCGCACCCCCATATTGTTCAGCACAGGCAATGGCCGCGAAAAAACCGGCCGCCCCGCCGCCGGCAATCACGATGTTTTTTTTCGCAGCCATCCGGCGCACGCTGGGACGCGGCCTCGCCGGAGTCGAAAAATAAAAACGCCGCAGGCCAAAGCCTGCGGCGTGCGTAAAAAACTAAATCGCTAAGCGATTATTGTGGGGGACGAGCGCCACCGCCGCCAGGGCCGCCAGCGCCGCGGCCAGCCGGAGCCGGGATCGCGTCGAACTTCGGCTGCTGCTCAGCCGTGAGCAGCGCGCGGATTTCCTTGTTGGTCGCCGTGCGGGCTTCCTGAGCCTTCGGGCCGCGACGATCTTCCGGCGCCATCGCCTGCTGATCAGCAGCAGCCTTCGTCAGAATCGCGGTGATCTTGGTCTTCTGATCAGCCGTGAGCTTAACTGCCTCGTCGATTTGGGCGACGCGGGCCTCAGGCGTTTGACCGCCGCGACGACCACCACCGCCACCGGGACCACCAGGGGCGCCGCCAGCGGGAGGTTGGGCGAACGAAATCGCGGGAACGATGGCAAGGCCGAGGGCCAGAGCCATGATAATGGACTTGGGTGACAGTTTCATGATGATGTGGGTACGGGTTGGAATTGAATCCGGGGAACTTGTCCCAACGAAGTCAGGACCGGCAGACAGACGACATATTTGGGAATTAGTTTCAAACATTTAAGCAGGGGCAAAAAAGCCGCCGCGGCTGCCTGCCGCCGCGGCGCGGGCTGACACCAACAAAGATAAGCTATAATTTCCCCGCCTTCTTAGCTTTGGGGGCGCCGGCCTTGCCGGGGCTACCTTCCGGTTTGATCGCATCAAACAGCTTCTGTTGTTCGGGCGTCAGCAGCGCCCGAACCTGATCGGGAGCACTTTTTGCTAAGCTCGCCATTTTGGCGCGATCGCCTTTCGCCGCCTTGAGTTCCTCGGCCTGCTTGGCCCGCAGATCGGCCAGCTGCTGCTGTTGGGTGTCGGTCAGATTCAACTTCTCCGCGAGCATGGTGTCCCGTTGCGCCACTTGATCGCGCGCTCCTTTGTTGGCTCCTTTGGCTCCCTTGACGCCTTTCGCACCCTTTCCGGCCGCGGCCGTCGAGGGGGCAACCGGCACAGCGGCGGTATCATCTTGGGCGCGAACAAAAGGCGCGGCCGCCAAAGCGGCTGCGAGCGTGGCGAGAGCGAGTTTGAGCGTGATTTTCACAGGATTAATTTTGTGGGTTAACATGGGTGGGACCAGCGTCCGGTTGCCGGTAGACGCCAGGTCACCGGAGCGGTTACGAAATATATCCGCCGCCAAGGTCCGCGATCTTTTCGGGTGGGCTCGACGAAAACGGCGCCGCGCTTGCCGCGCGAAAAAATTCGCCGCAGCGTCGTCACCCATGATCGAAGTCGCGGCGCTCACAAAACGTTACGGAGATTTCACGGCCGTGCGTGACCTCTCGTTTACCGTCCAAGCCGGCGAAGTGCTCGGTCTCGTCGGGCCCAACGGCGCCGGCAAAACCAGCACACTGCGCTGCCTTTCCGGCATCATCGCGGCAAGTACAGGGCAAGTTCGAATCGCCGGTCACGACGTGACTGCCGATCCGGTGGCCGCCAAACGCCAGCTCGCTTTCTTCCCCGACGAGCCGCGGCTTTTTGACTATCTCACGGTTCGCCAGCATCTCGCTTTCGTCGCGCGCATCTACGGCATCGACGATCATCAGCGCATCGCCGAACCCTTGCTGGTCGAACTGGAGATCGCGGACAAAGCCGACCAGTTACCCGGTGAGTTATCCCGGGGCATGAAGCAAAAACTCGCGATCGCCTGTGGCCTCCTGCACGGCCCGCGCGTGATGTTTTTCGACGAGCCGCTCACCGGCCTCGACCCTCTCGGCATTCGGCGCATGAAAGATTCCATCCTGCGGCGCGCCCGCGACGGCGCCGCCATCGTGCTCAGCTCCCATCTGCTCCACTTATTGGAAGAGGTTTGCTCCCACGTGCTCATCCTGAAGCAAGGCGAGAAAATCGCTCACGGTTCGATTCCGGATATTTCGAGCCAGTTTGCGCTGGGTGAAACGAATGTCAGTCTTGAGGAAATCTTCCTCCGCGCCACCGGTGGCACAGAGAACTAAAGGCGAAGCGAGACGCGATCCCCATGCTCGGTGCCCTGCTCTACCTGCGGCTCACGTCGCTCAAGAATTTACTGCTCTCACGGCTCCGCCGTTTGCGGCAGCCCAAGTATCTCGTGGGCGCAATCGTAGGCGCAGGGTATTTCTACTTGGCTTTCTTCCGGCGTTTCTCCGCGCCTGCGCCGGGGCGCGGGCTCACTGCGCCACGCGGGCTGCCAGGCGTGACCCTTCCGACCCTCGATCTTCTCCCGGTGTATACCACCGGTGGCGCCCTGCTGTTGTTGCTAATCGCCACCTTTACGTGGGCCCTTCCCACTCAAAAACCCGGGCTGGCGTTCACTGAAGCCGAAATCGCTTTTCTTTTTCCCGCCCCGATTTCACGACGGCGACTGATTCATTTTAAAATGCTCGGCGCGCAGCTCCGGATTCTCGTCTCGGCCATTTTTTTTACCCTGATTTCAAGCGGCTGGAGCTTTCTGGCCGGCGGCGCGCTCATTCATGCCCTCGGATGGTGGATCATTCTCACGACTGTAAATCTGCATATCACCGGTGCCACGCTTTCGGTCACCCGACTGATCGACGGCGGGGTAAGCACCGCCCGGCGGCGCGCCACGGTGCTGGGCGTGATCGGAGTGGTCGCGGTGACCGCCATCCTATCGAGCTGGAACGGCATGCCGCCCATATTCGAGTCCGGACCGCGCCCCAGCGGCTCTTTCGCCGACGTCACCGTTGCGGTTGCCTACGTCGGACAGTTTCTCGACTCCGGCGCCTTCCACTGGCTGCTGCTCCCAGGTAAGTGGGTGGTCGGACCGTTTCTCGCCACGGATCGCGCGACGTTTTTGCACGCACTTTGGCCGGCGGCGCTCCTCATTCTGGCCCACTATTTCTGGGTCTCACGCATGGAGGTGTCGTTCGAAGAAGCGTCGGTCGCGAGCTCCGAGAAGCGGGCAGCCCGGATTGCGCGCATCCGCCGCGGCGGATCCTTGAGCGCCGAGAAACCCAAGCCGCGCCGCGAGCCTTTCCGGTTACGATCTACCGGTCGTCCGGAACTCGCTTTCCTCTGGAAAAACC
>CAIXKG010000127.1 GCA_903919985.1 uncultured Opitutia bacterium
CGGCGCGGCCCTTCCATGCGACGTATTTCCCGGGGCCGCGCTGGTATCGTTGGTGGGAGTTCGGCAATGGGACGATGAGCGACCTCGGCAGCCACGATAACGACGTACCGTTCATGGTGCTCGACCTCTGGCGGCCGGACGGCAAGGGCGGGCGGGTGTTGGCGCCGGCCACGATCGAAGCCGTCTCGCCAAATGTGCCGATGGCTCATCCGGAACTCGCGCCGGCCACGCTGATGGCGACTTTCCAGTTTCCGGCGGCGGGCGCCCAACCCGCGCTCAAGCTCGTGTGGCACCAAGGTGACAGCAGACCGCCGGGCTGGATTCCGGCTTGGGGGAAACGCTCGTGCGTGTTTATGGGCGACAAAGGAATGTTGCTCGGGGACGGCAAGCTGCTGCCCGAGGAGCGCTTCAAGGACTTCATTGCGCCCCCGCCGACGTTGCCGCGCTCACCCGGCCACTGGGTCGAGTGGGTCAACTATGCGAAAGGCAATGGTCCGGTGCCCGGTTCGAACTTTCAGTATTCCGGCTGGACCACCGAGGCTAATCACCTCGGAAACGTGGCCTACCGCACCGGAAAAAAGATCGAGTGGGATTACGCAAATCTGCGGGCGACCAACGCGCCGGCCGCCGCGCCGTTCATCAAACGTCCCGCCTATCGCAAAGGGTGGGAGGGGATTCTGAAGGCGTAACGCCTCCTCGTGGAGAGTTGAGCGGGCGCGCTGAGGATTCCATCACCGGATTCATCGCTCGACGAACGAACGCTCTCGGCTCTCCGGCCCGCAACCCTCAGCTCTCTCCGCCTTCTATGAACCGTCGCGCTTTCCTTGAAATCTCTGCGAGCGCCGCTGCGGCGGCGACGCTCGTGCCGTTCGCCTCGGCTGCGCCGCAGCGCGCTCTCCGCAAGGCGATCATGTATTCCACCATCGGCGTGAAGGGCACCGTGCTCGAAAAGTTTCAGGCCATGAAGGCGGCGGGGTTCGAGGGCGTGGAACCGATGGGCGCGATGAACCGCGACGAGGTGATCGCCGCGTTCAAGGCCACTGGGCTAAAGGCTGCGAGCGTGTGCGACCACATTCACTGGGTGAAACCTCTGTCCGCGCCTGACGAGGCCACCCGCAAGCTGGGGCTCGACGGGCTCCTTCACAGCCTACACGACGCCCACGCCTACGGAGCCACGAGCGTGCTCCTCGTCCCGGGCGTCGCCCGCGACGGCGTCAGCTATCAGCAGTGTTTCGCGCGCTCGATCGTGGAGATTAAAAAAGCGATCCCCGTGGCCAAGGAGCTCGGCGTAAAGATCGCGATCGAGAATGTCGGCAACGATTTCATTCTTACGCCAGAGCAGGCCGTCGAATATCTCGACGCGATCAATAGCGAATGGGTGGGCTGGCATTTCGATATCGGCAACGTGGGTCGTCGTGGTCCCGTCGCGGAGAAATGGATTCAGGTCATCGGCACCCGCATTTTGCGGCTACACATCAAGGACTACGCCACGCAGCCCGCCGATCCCGCGGTCAAGGGCGCACCCGTGCGGCCGAAGCTGCTCGAGGGCGGCACAGACTGGCCCGCCGTGATGGCGGCCTTGGACAACGTTGGCTACACGGGCTGGGCGATCACCGAGCAACCGGGCAATCAGGCCGCAGACGTGGAAACCGCCCGCGACATGATCCAGCGGATGGACCGGATGTTTGCGTTGTGATACCCACGTCCTTTGAGTTTTTGACTTCTGGTAGCCGCGAGCGCCAGCGAGGGGTGTTTCGACTATCGTCCAAATATCACGAGACGTCGGTATGAGTCGGACCCCGTCGTGCAAACCGGGACCCAACGGGCGGAGTTGCCCCGGGCCCTTGCGCCTACCGCTTCACAAATAAAATGCAGATTGGCGCCGGCACGTTGATCACGCCCTTGGTCTGATAAGTCAGTTCGCCGGTCGTGGGATTTACTTTGTGCGCGGCTATCGTGTTCGAATCGGCCCCGGCCGCGAGCAGCCAACCGGCATCGGGCGAGAGCGCGATATTGCGTGGGAACGCCCCGCGCACGGGCTGTACTTGGATGACTTGTACGGCCGATGTTGCCGGGTCGGCGCGGAAAACGGTCACGCTATCGTTGCCGCGATTCGAGAAATAAACGAAACGGCCACTCGGATGTACGAGGATCTCCGCGCCGGAATTGTGAGCTTCCTTCGCTTTCACTTCCGCACTCAGCGACGGGACATTTGCGAGTTGCTGGGCGGTGCCGGCCGCGGCGTCCCACGCAAAGGTCGTCACGGAGAGCGAGAGCTCGTTGAGCAGATAAATGAACTTTCCGTCCGGGGAAAAACGCAGGTGCCGTGGCCCGCCGCCCGGCACCGACGCTGCGAAGCCGTGGCGCTCGATCGCGGGTTTCGCGAGGTCGATCCGGTAAATCACGATGCCGTCGAGCCCGAGATCCGGCACGAGCGCGAAGCGGCCATCGGGCGAAAACCCCGTCCAGTGCGCGTGCGGTTTTTCCTGCACGGGTTTCACCACGCCGGACCCGCCCTGATGTTTGATCACCTGCGCCGTCCCGAGTCTGCCCTCTGCATCGAGGGGGAAGAGCGCCGTCGAGCCATTGCCGTACTGCGCGGTGAGGAGAAACTTTCCCGACGGATGCACCGCGATGTGCGCACCGCCACCGTCGCCCGTCGGGGAAGAATTGATCACTTCCAGCGCGCCGCCCGCGCCAATCTTGTAACCGATCGCGCCGGGCCCGCCCGGAAAATTAGCGACGGCGTAAAGCTTGTCGCCGGCCGGATGCAGCGCGAGGAAACCGGGCGAACCGACTTCGACTGCGAGCTCGGCCGCGGTGAACTTGCCGTTCGCGGAATCAAACGTCGCGCGGTAAATCCCCTTCGCGCCGGGCCCGCCCGTGCCGAAATATACTGGCACCGGCGCCGCCGTTGCGATCGCTGCTGCACCGCTTAAGATCGCCAACACCGCCGCCGTCTTCATCCAGGGGAATGGTTTCATCCGGAAGCAGTAGGCCGCGGCAGGTCGTTCGCCAAGCCAAGATCCGTGGATTTCCGTGGGTCATACTCGGGGGCCGGCCGTCGCCGTCGCTCGGCAGGGACCGATCGCCTCAACCTAAACTCAAGCTCGGCAGTTGCAGCGGGCGCGCGGGGTCCGCCGCCCGCCCTACTTGCCGAGTTTCAGCAGCTCGGCCCGGATGCCCGTGCGGACGCTTTCGTTCTCAAAGCTCGTCAGCCGGCCAGCCGCGTAGAATGGGTCCATCAGGCCGATCGCCTTTTCCAGCGGTACGCGCTTCTCCGCCGGGGCGCGGCGCGGGCCGCGCGAGCCATCACCACTATGAATTTGGGCGCGAGCGGATCGGAAATGGGCGGGGCGTTGGACGGGTCAGCGTGCGGACGGACGGAGGGAGGGGCCGATGGCGAAACCTCCGAGATACTCCTCAGCGGCCCGCGAGGCGCAGCACACCCACGCGCAAAATGAAGACGGCCGCGAGGGCGAAGAGGAGCACGACCACGACGTTGAGCAACGTCGCGAGCCAGTAGCGCAGCGGGGATTCGGAGCGCCGGAGCGGGGCGGAGCGGTGGAAGAGCGCGCGGCCCCATTGCGTTTCTCCGCTCGCGATATCGCGGCGCGTGCGCCACGCGATGAACAACGTGAGCAGGAGAAAGAGGAGGCCGAGGAGTTTGAAGAAACTGAAACGCACGGAAGCGAAAGGATTACGCGAGGAGACTAGTCGTTCCTCCGGGGGGCTTGGCGATAGTGGAATCGCGCCGGTCGAGAGCCCGCTCACGGGGCCGCTCACTCGCCTCGCCCAGCGTGCAGGGCTGGAGCATCAGAAACAGAAAGGACGCGTGGGTTGAATCGCCCCGGCTTCTTGGAAAATAAGCATCTCA
>CAIXKG010000128.1 GCA_903919985.1 uncultured Opitutia bacterium
GGGACGCCTGCCGCTACGTCTTAAGCGGCTAAACTAATCGTGGCTGGGGTCACCCGCTTCAGGCCGAGGGGCCGAAGGCGATTAGCCGCAGGGGGTGCGCGTGGATTCGCCCGATCGCGAATCTCATCAGCAGTCAAAATTCTCCGGGTATTCCGAAGCCAATCCTTACGGCTTCGTGCCCCAGCCGTAGACCCACATCGGCCGGGTCGCCACGTTGATCTGGTCAAAACCCGCGCGCTTGAGAAAGGCGTGGATCTCGGGCACCGACGAACATTTTGAAATCTGCGGCGGCCGCGCCTTAGGCGGAATTTTCCGACTTTCCTCGAACATCGCCCAGCCCGCGTCAGATGCGATATCGGCGTTGTCGCAATAAAAACGTCCGCCGGGCTTCAGCACCCGCATCGCTTCCAACACGTAGGTGTAGCGGTCCCACTCTTCGAGGTGCATGAAAACGACGGTCGAATACACCACGTCCACCGAGGCATCGGGAATCGGTTCGAGGTCATAGCCGGAAATTTCCTGCAGTCGCGTATTTTCGAGGCCGATCAGCCGACGGCGCGCCAGCTCGATCATGTTCGGCGAAACGTCGCAGCCGATCCATTCGCGCACAAACGGCGCGAGCACGCGCCCGACACGCCCAACGCCGCAGCCGATTTCCAAAAAGATATCGTCCGGCCGAATCCCGGTCGTCGCCCGCAAAATATCGAGCGTGTCCTCGGCGTCCGCGTGAAACTGCTCCTCATCGGTGTACCCCGAAACCACCATGAACGCGTCCTCTTTCGACGTCGAAAGCGAGGTCCAGACGGATTTGTAATCGGCGCGCAACTGGCTCATCGACGCCGACACAACGCCGCCGCGCCGCCCGCGTCAAACCCGGCATTGCAGTGCAACCGGCCCACCCGCTCGGTCCGGTCGGCCAAAAAACGCACTTCCCGACCGGCCCATTCCCCGCAAACCTGCTGAGATGCGCATTCTCATCTCCGGCGTTTGCGGTTTCGTAGGCGGCACGCTCGCCCGGGCCTTCGCGCATACCGGCGCCGGTCACACGTTGTACGGCTTCGACAATTTCATCCGCCCGGGCAGCGAGACGAATCGCGACGAATTGAAAAAGCTGGGGGTGAAAATTTTTCACGCCGACCTCCGCGCGCCGAGCGACCTGGAATCGCTCCCGGCGGTGGATTGGGTGATCGACGCCGCGGCCAATCCCAGCGTACTGGCCGGAGTCGACGGCCAGACCAGCTCGCGTCAGCTGGTTGAGCACAACCTCTTCGGCACCCTGAACCTGCTTGAATTTTGCAAGCGGCACCGCGCGGGCTTTATCCTGCTGAGCACCAGTCGGGTCTATTCAATCCCGCCGCTGGCCAGTCTCGCGGTGACGGTTGAATCTGACGCCTATCGTCCCGCGCCCGCCGCGAAGCACCCGCTGGGCGTGAGTCCCGCCGGCATCACGGAGGAATTTTCCACCGCCGCGCCCGTTTCGCTTTACGGCGCCACCAAGCTCGGCAGCGAAGCGCTCGCCCTCGAATACGGCGAGACCTTCGGCCTGCCGGTCTGGATCAATCGCTGCGGCGTACTCGCCGGCGCCGGGCAATTTGGCCGCGCCGACCAAGGAATCTTTTCGTACTGGCTCAACTCCCATCTGCGGCGCCGCCCGCTAAAATATATCGGGTTCGGCGGCCACGGCCATCAAGTCCGCGACTGCCTGCACCCCCGCGACCTCGTTTCCCTGTTGGACAAGCAATTCTCCGCGCCGAAATTTGCCGCCGCCGACCGGCTGGCCAACGTCGCCGGAGGCGCCGCCTCCGCGCGCTCGCTCTGCCAACTGACGGCCTGGTGCGACGAAAAATTCGGCCGGCATCCGATCGCCAGCGATTCCACCCCAAGACCCTTTGACCTGCCTTGGGTCGTACTCGATTCCGCCCGCGCGCAGCGCCTGTGGTCGTGGCAGCCGCGAACGACGACGAACGAAATACTCGACGAAATCGCCGCCCACGCCCACGCCCACCCAAACTGGCTCGAAACCTCCGCGCCGCTGTAATCCAACGCCGATATAAAGCCGTCCTCATTTCGCCCTTTCACCAACGTTCCATGCCTGAGCCGTTAAAACTTTTTTCCGTCATCATTCCCGCCCGCGACGAAGCGGAGTCGCTGCCGTCCACCCTCGCTGCGATCTACGCCGCGTTCACAGCGGAGGGGATTCCCCACGAGATCGTGGTCGTGGACGACGGCAGCAAAGATCGCACGTGGAGCGTACTGCAGGAACTCCGCGCGTCTGTCCTCACTTTGGCGCCCACGCAAAATCTCGGACAACACGGCTTTGGCCGCGCCGTGGTGTGGGGCCTCGATCATTCGGTCGGCGACGCCGTCGTGATCATGATGGCCGATGCCTCCGACGCTCCGGCCGATGCGATTAAATACTGGCGGCTGCTGAACGAGGGCCACGACTGCGCGTTTGGGAGCCGCTTCATCAAAGGCGGCGCCGTGTACGACTACCCGCGGGTCAAACTTTTCGTCAACCGGCTCGCCAATTTCTTGGTTAGGATTGGGTTCAACATTCCGCTCAACGACATCACCAACGCCTTCAAGGCCTATCGCCGTACGGTCATCAATGGCTGCCGTCCGTTTCTGGCGCCGCATTTTAATCTGACAGTGGAGATCCCGCTGAAGGCGATCGTCCGCGGGTACAGTTTCGCGCTCACCCCGATCTCATGGCGAAACCGGAAATTTGGCGAAGCGAAGTTGAAGATCAAAGAGATGGGTAGCCGCTACTTCTTTATCTGCGCCTACATTTGGCTCGAGAAATATTTCAGCCGCGGCGACTACCGCCGGCGGCCATAACGATTTCGTCACCTGAATTTCAGGTAAATCAAGGATTCGGCACTCGACATGCATCGCATGTCTTAAAAATCTACGTCCTCAAGTCTCGATCAAACTATGAACACCATCCTAACCACCAAGTGTGTCGCGCCGCTTCGCTTCCTGCGTGCGGCTTTTCTGTTTATTGGGTTCGCCCTGGCGCCCGCTGTATTCGGGCAAGGTCTTACCTCCGCAGAAATCACCGGCACCGTCTCTGATGCCCAAGGCAAACCTCTCGCCGGCACCACCGTGACGGCGCTCCACGAACCGTCGGGTACCGTCGCCACAACCACGACGCGCGCTAACGGTCAGTACAACCTTTCCAATCTGCGCGTCGGCGGTCCCTACACCGTCACCGCCAAGGCCCCCGGCCTCGCGCTTCAACCCGCGAAGGGGATCTTCATCGAGCCCGGTGACTCCACCACAAGAAATTTCGGCCTCAACTCGGACGTCGTACAGCTTGAAAAATTCACGGTCGGAGCCGACCGTGACACGACCTTCGGCAATGGTAAGATGGGGACGGGAACGAACCTCACCGACGAAGAAATCGCCAACAACATCGCGAGCGTGCGCCGCAACGTTCAGGATCTTGCAGTGACGGACTCGCGCCTCGCTCTGATGTCGCTCGACCAAGGCGGTCAGCTCAGCGCTCAAGGCCAAAATTTCCGTTTCAATTCTTTCACGGTTGACGGTGTGCAAGCGACCGACCCATTCGGCCTGAACAGCAACGGCTTTTCGTCGCTCCGCAGCCCGATCCCGCTTGATGCGATCCAGAGCTTTAGCGTCGACCTCGCTCCCTACGACGTCCGTCGCGCGGGCGCAACCGGCGCCTATCTCAACGCCGTCATCAAGTCCGGCACTAACAATTTTCACGGCTCGGCCTACTACGAGTACACCAACCAAGACTGGCGTGACAAGAATCCCGTCACCTTGCTTAAGGAAACGTTCAAGGAGCGCACCTTTGGCGCCACGGTCGGTGGCCCCATCATCAAGGACAAACTCTTCTTCTTCATCGCCTACGAAGACTTCCGTCGTGAAGCGGCGCCGCCTCAGGCCAACTTCATTCCGAATGCCACCGACCTCGCCGCGGTAGTCGCGCGCGCCAAGGCCCTCGGGTACGATACGGGTGACCTCTCCGCCAACAACTTAGCCTCCCAAAAATCCACGATCGGCAAAATCGACTGGAATATCTCGGCCAATCACCGTCTGACGGTCACGTATCGCCGCGTTTACGGTCAGGATGTCGCATTCCCCAGCTACACGGGATCCACGAACACTTCGTTGAGCAATTATTGGTACGCCCAACCCCGCAACACCGACAGCTACACCGCGCAGCTCTTCAGTCAGTGGACGCCTGACTTCCGTACGGAAGTTGATCTCTCATACACGAAGTACGACGGGTCGCCCCAAAACAACGGCAAACCCTTTCCTCAAGTGCAGGTTCAGTCGATCGGCGGCACCCGCCTCGATACCGGCGCTACGATCACGAACGGCGCGATTTTCTTCGGGACAGAATCTTCCCGTCAGCTGAACGCCATCACGTCGAAAGAAACCAACGGTAAAGTTTCCGGCGAATATTCGCTCGGTGACCACAATTTGACGTTCGGGGTAGAGGATATTTCCACGAAATACGTGAATGCCTTCATCCAGTACACGGACGGTTACTATACCTTCGCCAATATCGCCAACTGGATAGCCGGCACGCCGCCAAGCGCGTTCCAACTCGCGAAGCCGTACCCCGGTTTCACCGTAAATGATGCCGTTGCCCGGTGGCGCTACGATGCCTACGCCGGATTCATCCAAGACTCATGGCACCCGAATTCGCAGCTCACCCTGCTCGCAGGTGTTCGCTATGACTATCCTTACGTTCCCCAAAAGCCGCCGGCTGCTGGCGGTTTCGCCGCAGCTGGTTTCGCGACCGACAGCGGTCGGGCCGTCACCGCAAATGATACCACGAATAGTGGCAACGGCACCGCGGCGCCCCGCGTCGGATTTACCTACCAATTCAAGACGGAGCGCAAGACCCAGCTCCGCGGTGGTGTCGGCCTGTTCCAAGGTAAGAACCCAGCCGTTTGGATCTCCAACGCCTACTCGAACGCCGGCTCGGTGGCCAACGTGACGGCGACGTCCGCTCAGCTGCCCGGCATCGCATTTAGTTCTGATGTTAACAACCAGCCCGTGCCCTCAGGCACGCTCTCTGCACCGAACATCAATATCACCGATCCTGACTTCAAGCAGCCCGCGATCTGGAAGGCCAACGTCGCACTTGATCATCGCCTGCCGTTTCTGGACGCCACGCTCACGGTTGAAGGTTACTACACGAAGAACTACAAGATGCCTAACACGCTGTTCTTGAATTATCTTCTGTCTACGGCCGCCAACGGCGCGACCACGATGCCCGACGGTCGCCAACACTACAACGGCACGATCACCAGCGGCACGTCGACGAGCGTCAACGGCCGTCGCCGCGTCACCACTGGCGGCCCCGTGGGTACCGGCTTCGCCGATGTATTATATCTCACCAACACGGACAAAGGTTATAGCAACGGCCTAACCCTCGGTCTGAAACGCGCGATGAAGAACCACTGGGCGTGGGGCTTCGATTGGACCCGCGCGCACGCGACCGAGGTCAGCCCGATCACCTCCTCGACCGCGAGTTCCAACTACTCAAACCGCGCGGTGTTCGATCCCAACGAGGACATCGCTTCAACCTCGAATACGAACATCCGTGATCGCTTTGTCGTCACTCTCGCTCGCGAATTCGACTTCCTCAAGATGAAGGACACCAAGACGACGATCGCGGCGATTTACCAAAGTCGCACCGGTCACCCCTATTCTTGGGTGTTCCGCGGCGACGCCAACGGCGACGGATACGCGTTCAACGACTTGCTTTATATTCCAACCGGTCCGACCGATTCCAAAGTGGCGTGGGCCGTCACGTCAGAGCGCGACGCCTTCTTCGCGTTCGCCGATGCTAATGGTCTCATGAAATACGCCGGCTCGCACGCGCCCCGCAACAGCGAGACTTCCCCGTGGACGCAGAACCTCGACATCAAGCTCACGCAGCAAATTCCGCTCTTCCGCTCCCTGCGCGCTGAACTGTTCGCGAACTTCCTGAACTTCGGCGGTCTGATCCACAAGGGTTGGGGTCAGCTCGAAGAAGTGCCGTTCTCCTATCGTCGCGCCGTTGCAGGTGCCACCTTGAACCCGACCGCTAACGGCGGTGCGGGACAGTGGAACTACACGTTCAACGGCGGAACGCTTGACGGCGTCCCGGTCGTCGCGAACGACACCCCGGTGTCACGCTGGCAGATCCAGATGGGCATGCGCCTCAAGTTCTAATTCCAGTCCATCAAACCGACTCCTTCGGCGGCTGCCCTTCACGGGCAGCCGCTTTTTTTTGGCCAACCGCAGCGCACCCATTACGTTGCGAATTTCCGAGTGCGGAAATGGGGCCCGCCGTCGCGATCACCGCGAAATGGTTTTTGGCAAACTCCCTAACCGGCGACCGTTTTCCCCACTACCAACAACCGGGAAGATTACCCCCTCAACGTCGGCGCAGCCGCAAAAGGTGATCGCGGGCCTCGCGATTGGCGGGGTCCAATCGGAGCACCGCCTCGTCGTGAACGATCGCTTCGTCCACCCGTCCGAGTTGCCCGAGCGCCAACGCCAAATTCTGATGAACCTGAGCGTTGTTTGGCTCCACCCGAAGCGCCGCCTCGTAGTGCGAGACCGCGTCCGCGGGCCGGCCCGCGCGGACCAAAGCGAGCGCAAGATTGTTGCGGGCCGCTGGCCACGTGGGCTGCAAGCGCACGGCTTCGGCAAGCGCCGACACGGCCGCAGGCAGTCGGTTGAGTTCGAGTTCCACATTGCCGAGATTGTACTGCAGCTCGGCGACGTCAGGACGCAGCTGCACCGCTCGCGTTAGGGCCGCGGCCGCGGCCTCTTTTTGGCCGATCAGCGAATTGGCCTCACCGATGGCAAGCCACGCCGCGAAACGAGTAGGGTCGCTGCGCACGACTTTAGTGAGCCGGTCAATGCCTTCGGCCATGCGGCCTTCAGCCACCAATGCCCGACCAAAGTTGAAACCAATATCAAGGTCGTCGGGTTTTAACCTCCACGCCGCTTCATAATGCGCCAGGGCCTCGATCTTGCGTCCGAGCTGCGCGAGTACATTGGCGTAGTCGTTTTGGGCATCGGCGTAATCAGGCCGCAGCCGAACCGCGGTTGCGTAACTCTCGGCCGCTTCGTTCCACCGCTTCTCAAGTGCCCACACATGCCCTAGGCTCGAATGCGCCCGCGCGTTGCCGGGCGCATGGTTCACCGTATCTCGCCAAATTTTAGCCTCACTGCTGTAGTCCAAAGTGCGGAAATAAGTCAGAGTGCCCAAACCCACCGCGACTGCGCCGCGCAGGAAGCCGCGCCAGGCCAGACGCTCACTCGCCACAACGGCCAGCACCATTAGCGCCGCCAATGGTAAATACATGCGGTGCTCAGCGATTGTTTGGGTGGTGAGCGGTACGATGCTGGAGCTGGGCGCGAGAATTAGAAAAAAAACGGCCCCTAGAAATCCCCCAAGCGGACGCCGCCAAAGCGCCCAGATGGTCACGCCGAGAAGCCCAATGATCACAATTGCCTGGGACCAAACCTCTCCCGGTCCAGAGACGACTTCCGCGCCATAATCGAGGACTAAAGGATAAGGGCAGACCGATAGCTTCAGATAAATCACCAGCGCGCGACACTGCGTGAGCAGATAACTCCACGCACTCATGCCTAAACCGAATCCCACCGTTCCGGCCCGGCCATGAGTCCCGAACATCAACCACGCGAGCGGCAGCCAGGTCGCAACGAGTACGAGGTGAAATCGCCCCCGCCGTCGCCAAACTTCGCGCCACGAATCCGCCCCAAACGTTCGGTCATAGAGCAGCACCACGAGGGGCGCTGTGGCCACGACCTCCTTACTCAGGACGCCAGCCAGGCACGCCGCAAACGCCGCCACGCGCCATCGATTCGGCGACGTCCCCTGCAGGGAAAGAGCGAAAGCATAAAGGGTGAGAAGATAGAAAAGTCCCGCGAGGAGTTCGTTGCGCTGGACGATACAAACCACCGCCTCCGTGTTCAGCGGATGCAGCGCCCAAAGCAATGCCGACCACGCGGCGATGGCTTCGGCGCGGCTGGCGTCGGAGTATGCTGGGACAAAATTCCGCAGCGTTCGCCGGACCAGCCCCCAGAGCACAAGGGTCGCGAGGGCATGAACCAACACGTTGAATAGATGATACCCCGTTACATCCAACCCACCCCACGCATAATTCAGGGCCAGCGAAAGATTCACCAGCGGACGGCCGGTCGCGCCGGCCCCTGACGTAGGAGGTAAAAGCACGTCGGTCAGTGGCCAAAGCTGACGGATGGTCGCGTTGCGCTCGATTGCCGGATGGTCATCGAACAGCAGCGGAACGCGCAGGCTCGCGCCGTAAACCAAGAATGAAATCGCCACCAAACCCAAGCCGATGAAGAGCCGGCCCGCGCCCTGCTTGGCCGGATTTGAACTTGGCTTAGATGCGCTCACCCCCGGCAGGAAACTGGCTTCGCGGCGGCAGGAAACTTTATTCCGTTAAAATCCGCCCGCTCGCCTGAGTCGTTGTCACGCACTCGTCGCTGTTCCTCCGCCGCAACGCCACATTCCGGGCGTATTGTCCGTTAATGCGTCTTGTCCTCGTCGCTCTCGCGGCCGCGTTGATCACCTCCTCCGCGTCCGGCCACATCCGTCACGCCCCGCCCACTCCCGCCGAGATCGCCTGGGCACGCGTCACCGCCCAGTGGGATCTGCTCCGGCGCGATGCGCGCGCGTTTCTTCCGCCCCGGCCCGCGTTACCTGAAGGCGTGACCGATTTGGATTTTCCAGAATTTTTCGGCCCGATCGGTGACCGCGGACTGGAGCTTTCTGAAAAACTCCGCGCCCTGGACGGCCGGCGCGTTCGCATCGTCGGGTTCATGGTGCGGCAGTCACTGCCGACGCCAGGCGTGCTGCTGCTCGCGCCTCAGCCGACGCAGGTCGACGAAATTGAATACGGCGCTTGCGACGATTTGCCCCCGCAGGTGGTGCGCGTGTTTGTGCCGCTCCCGACCAGCGCGCCGGTGCTACTCACTCCGGGACCGCTCCTCCTCACCGGCCGGCTCGAACTCGGCGCGCGCGCCGAACCCGACGGACGCAATTCGTTCATCCGCCTCCGGCTCGACGGCCCCGAGCTGCCCCCGCTCCTCCCCTCCCACCCCGGCCCTTCCGCTCAACGTCCGCAACCACCCGCCACCCTTTCCTCCCAGCCATGAAATTAACCTCCCGTCTTCTTCCGTTCGCCGCGCTTTGCGGCGTACTCGCGACCACCGCGTTTTCCGCCCCCAAGATCTCCCGGCTTACTCCGCCGAGCGACCTCTTTTCCTTCGGCGATCCGAATCCCCCGGTGATCGCGCGTTTCCTGCCCGACCAACGTTTCGATTTCCAAGCGACCATCCAACCCGACGCCGGCTCCTTCATCGTCGGCGTAAAATTCGTAGTCGATGGCGCCGACGTCCCCGGCTCGGTTACGCTCGTCCTAGCAACCGTCGCCGGCCTGCCTGTGAACACCGTCGTGGCCACGTTGCGCGCCTATAGCAATCCGACCCCCGGCACGCACAATTTCGCGGTACGTACGACCGACAACAAGGGCGTGTCCTCCGCCGCCTCCGGCAATTTCGAGGTCGTTTCAATGGGCAATGCGACCGGACCGAAAATCAAAAACATCATCTTCATGATCGGGGACGGCATGGGCATCGCCCACCGCACCGCGGCGCGGCTCGTGCTCAACGGCGTTTCGCAAGGCAAGGCCCTCGCGCCGCTCGCCATGGACTCGTTTCCCATCACGGGCCTTTTGCAAACGTGTTCGTTGAACTCGATCATCACGGACTCGGCCCCGGGCGCCTCCTGCTATTCGTCGGGTAATAAGAACAACAACAACCAGGAAGGTGTTTTTCCAGACGACACCACGGCCGACTTCGACAATCCGCGCACCGAGCTGATCGGAGAATATCTCGCGCGCACGCAGGGTAAATCGCTCGGGATCGTGACCACGGCGGATGTCTTCGACGCCACGCCCGCCGCCTGGGGCATTCATACGCAGAACCGCGCCGACGGCACCGGCATCTGCGATCAATACCTGGATGAAGCCACCAAGACCGCCAACCTCACCGTGCTTCTCGGTGGCGGACGGAAATGGTTCCTGCCCTCGACCACCGCCGGCTCGGCCCGCGCGGACGCGACCGACTATGTGCTGCCCGACGAACTCGTCGCCGGCTGGGGCGTGGCCAAGGGCACGCTCGACAAAAATCGCGATCTCCTCGCCGACTTCCAAACGGCCGGTTTCACCTACACCGCCAACAACTCCCAGTTAAAAGCTCTGCCTGCGTCGACGACGAAGCTCCTCGGGCTCTATGCGTTTTCGAACATGAACGTGGCGCTGGACAAGATCGACGGTCGTCGCGGTTCAGGCGCGGTCGTCAACGATTACGGCTTCCCCGACCAGCCGATGCTCGACGAGATGACGCAGGCCGCGCTCAGCGTGTTGGCGAAAAATCCAAACGGCTTCGTGCTCATGGTCGAAGGCGCGAGCATCGACAAGCAGGCGCACAATATGGACAGCGACCGCTGGATTCTTGAGACAATCGAGTTCGACCGCGCGATCGGGCGCGCCAAGGCGTTTGCCGCGGCGAATCCGGATACGCTGGTCGTCGTCACGGCCGACCACGAATGCGCGGGCGTCAACATCATCGGCGCGTCCGTTGTTTCCGCCGACAGCCTCGGCCAGCGCTCGCTCACCAACAGCGGCGTGACCGGCCTGCGCGATCAAGTCGTGGGCACCTACGATCTCGCGGGCTTCCCGCTCTACGGCATCATGCCCGACGGTTTTCCCGCGACGATGAATCCCAACCGCAAACTGCTCATCGGCTATGCGGCCAACTCCGATCGCTACGAAGATTGGCTGAGTTATCCGCGTCCGCTCCGTGACAGCCAGCAGCCGTTCAACAACACGGCGCCGCTGAACGGCTATCCCAACGATCCGACACAGCGCGACGTCACGGGCGGCTTCTTCCTCGCCGGACAAGTTCCCGGTTCGTCGGCGGTGCACACCGCTTCGGACATCCCCATCTCGGCTTACGGCCGCGGCGCGGTGGCTTTCACGGGCACGATGGATAACACGGATGTGTTTTTCAAAATGATGAGCGGGCTGCTCGTGGGCACGTCGACAACGCTATCCGAGCGGTGAGCTCTTTTGGGCGCGCAGCCGCCCGCGGGGGAAATTTCATACCGCTCTAGGCGGAAGCACCCCGCTAAGCGACCCTCATCAGCCGCCGGTTCCCCACCGGCGGCTTTTTTGTCGGTGGAAAAAGCCTTGTTCCAAGATGCGCCGCGCCATTTCCTGACCGTTCTTTCCTTATGATCTATCTCCTCGGCGGTTCCGGCTATGTGGGTCAGGCCTACCAACAACTTCTGGCGCAGAAGGGTATTCCTTTCCGCAACCTGCGCCGGGCCGAGCTCGATTACACCGATCCGGTCAAACTCACCGCCGCACTCAAGGCCGATAAACCGGCGTTTCTCATCAACGCTGCGGGCTACACCGGCAAACCGAACGTCGACGCGTGCGAACTCGACAAGGCAAACTGCCTCTTCGGCAACGCCGTCCTCCCGGGTCACATCGCACAAGCCTGCACGGCGGCCGGCGTGCCGTGGGGCCACGTTTCCTCCGGTTGTATTTTCACGGGTGCGAGGGCGGACGGCACGGGCTTCACCGAGGCCGACGCCCCCAATTTCACGTTTCGCCAAAACAACTGCTCCTTCTACAGCGGCACGAAGGCGCTCGGGGAGGAAACCCTCGCCGGCACGCCGAACGTTTATATCTGGCGCCTGCGGATTCCCTTCGATCACCGGGAAAGCCCGCGCAATTACCTTACAAAACTGATGCGTTACACGCGACTGCTGGAAGCGAGCAACTCGATCTCGCAGCTCCACGAGTTTGTCGCCGCCACGTTTGCCTGCTGGGAAAAGCACGTGCCCTTCGGCACCTACAATGTCACCAACCCCGGCCAAGTAACCACCCACCAGGTGGTCGATCACATTTTGAAGAGCGGGGTGTGTCCGAAGAACTATGTTTTCTTCAAGAACGAGGATGAGTTCATGCACGTCGCCGCGAAGACGCCGCGGTCAAACTGCGTGATGAGCTCCGCGAAACTGGCGTCAGTTGGAATCCAGATGACCGAAGTGAACGAGGCGATTGAACGGGATCTGAAGAACTGGAAGAGAAGTTGAACTACGAAGAAGCCAAGAACCCGAAGATTCCACTCACCCCGGCGGTCGAAACGCTTGCCTCCGCTGCAGTTGATGGAGCTATCGCAGTCCACCGGGAATTGGGACCAGGCCTACTCGAAAGTGTCTATGAACCGTGCTTCGCGCATGAGCTCGCCCTCCCGCGGCGTATCCGTCAGGGCTCAAATCCCAGTGCCGGTGCACTACCACAGCTTGCAGCTTGAAACAGGCTTTCGGGCCGACCTCATCGTCAACGAGTCCTTGCTCCTCGAGCTGAAAGCAGTCGAATTCGTCCTGCCGGTCCATAAGGCCCAGATTATCACGTACCTCAAACTCACCCTCCTGCCGCTGGGTCTCCTCATCAATTTCACAGTGCCACTGCTCAAAGACGGATTGCATCGTTTCCTTCATCCGTCCCTCCTCCGAAATTCTTAGTTTCCTCGCAGTTCCATGCGGTCGTTTTTAACTGCAAGGAACCAAAAAATCGAACCGTGATTTCCGACCTCAACTTCTTCGTTTCTTCGCCGTTCCACTCATGAACCTCCTCGTCACCGGCGGCGCCGGCTTCATCGGCTCCAATTTCATTCGCCAGCGCCTGCTGGAAAAAAATTCCCCGCTGAAGAAACTCGTTAATCTCGACGCGCTCACCTACGCCGGCAATCCGGCCAACCTCGCGGATCTCGCGGGCGACCCGCGCTACGTTTTCGTTCACGGCGATATCGGCGACCCCGCCCTGGTCGCAAAACTGCTCGCCGAACACGCCATCGACGCGGTGGCCAATTTCGCCGCGGAATCGCATGTCGACCGCTCGATCGATTCACCCGAGCCGTTCATCCAGACAAACGTCGTCGGCACGCTGCGCCTGCTCAACTGCGTCCGCCAGCATTGGTCAAAACTCACCGAGCCCAAAAAATCTGCGTTCCGTTTTCTCCACGTTTCGACCGATGAAGTCTACGGCACGCTCGCCGCAGGCGACGCGCCCTGGAACGAGGAATGCCCGTATGAGCCCAACTCGCCGTACGCCGCGTCGAAGGCTTCGAGCGACCATCTCGTGCGCTCGTTCCAGCACACCTACAAACTCCCGACGCTCACGACCAACTGCTCCAACAATTACGGGCCGTACCATTTCCCGGAGAAGTTGATTCCGCTGATGATTCTCAACGCGCTCGAGGGCAAACCGCTGCCCGTTTACGGTGACGGCCAGCAGATCCGCGACTGGCTTTACGTCGAAGACCACGCGTCGGCGATCTGGCTCGTCCTCACCCAAGGCCGCGTCGGCGAAACGTACAACGTCGGTGGACTCAACGAGCGGCCGAATTTGGAAATCGTGCACCGCATCTGCGCGTTGCTCGATAAAAAGTCCCCGCGCGCCGACGGAAAGCCTTACGTGGCGCAAATCACGTACGTCGCCGACCGTCCCGGCCACGACCGGCGTTACGCCATCGACAGCGCCAAAATCCGGCAAGAGCTCGGCTGGCAGCCGAAGGAAAATTTCGACACCGGCATCGAGAAAACCGTGGACTGGTATCTCAGTCACCGGAGTTGGGCCGCGGCGATCACCTCGGGGACATATGCCCGCGAACGTTTAGGCACGAAGATCTGATTTTTGAACTGATAAGAAACCTCGTAGGCCAAGTTACCTCCCACCCCGGTTCCCCTTCGTTTCTTTTTTCTCCGCCGCTCCCCCTACCTTTTTTATCCATGCAACGCAAAGGCATCATTCTCGCCGGCGGCTCCGGCACACGTCTGTTCCCGCTCACGATCGCCGTCAGCAAACAGCTGATGCCGGTTTACGACAAGCCGATGATCTATTACCCGCTGTCCGTGCTTATGCTCGCGGGCATCCGGGAAATCCTCGTTATCTCCACGCCGACCGATCTCCCGCTTTTCCGCCGTCTGCTCGGTGATGGTTCGCAATTCGGCGTGACACTCAGCTACGCCGAGCAGCCTAGCCCGGACGGTCTCGCGCAGGCGTTTCTCATCGGCGCCGATTTCCTCGCCGGCGCGCCCTCGGCCCTGGTGCTCGGCGACAATCTTTTTTACGGCCACGATTTCGCGAGCTCCGTGCTGGCCGCCAGCGCGCGCCCCAGCGGCGCGACGATTTTTGGATATCACGTCGCGGAACCGAAAGCCTACGGCGTCGTCGAATTTGCCCCCGACGGCCGCGTGCTATCCCTCGAGGAAAAACCCGCCGCGCCGAAATCCAACTACGCCGTGCCGGGTCTCTACTTTTACGACGATCAGGTTGTGGCCCTAGCTCGCTCACTCAAACCGTCAAAGCGCGGCGAACTGGAGATCACCGACCTCAATCGCCTTTACCTCGAACGCGGCGCCCTGCGCGTGGAACTGCTCGGGCGCGGCACCGCATGGCTCGACACCGGCACGCACGACTCGTTGCTCGAAGCCGCGCAATTCGTTTCCGTGATTGAAAACCGCCAGGGTCTGAAAATCGCGTGCCTCGAGGAAATCGCCTTCCGTCAAGGTTGGCTCAGCCGCGCCGGCCTCGAAGCCTCAATCGCGAGACTCGGCAAATCGAACTACGGCGCCTACCTGAAAAAGCTGATTTGACGGCGAGGTAACCTGCGAAGAAACAAAGAACCCGATTCAGCCCAGAGGGCGTATCAATGGAGTTTCTTGTTTGTCGTTCCGAGCACGCGGGCTGATCGACGGCGCTGGGGTGCCCTCACCCTGCTTTGGAGCGCGGGCGCCCTCGGCCGCATTTTCGTAAAGCGGCCGGAGGCGGCCGCGCTGCCAAAGGTCTCACGATAACAGACCCTTTTCATTCGCCCCTCTGGGCTTTCGTTCTTCGCTTCTTCGTAGTTCAACTGTTGCCCGTGTCGGTCAGCTTCATCATCCCCCTCTTCAACTGTCTGCCTCTGACGCAAGCGATGCTGGCCTCGCTGCGCGCCACGCTGCCAGCCGGTCTCGCGTCGGAAATTATTTTCGTCGACGACGGCAGCACCGACGGCACGCGGGCCTGGTTGGAAACGCTGCGCGGCGATCCGTCGATCCGCATTGTACTCCACGAACGTAATCTCGGCTACGCCGCCGCCAACAATCACGGCGCCGCCCTCGCCACCGGTGAACTCCTCGTCCTGCTGAACAACGACCTTCTGCTCACCCCCCGCTGGCTGGAGCCCATGCTCGCGGTTCATCGCGCGCTCGGGGCGAGCGCCGGATTGGTCGGCAATCTCCAAAGCGACGTTGCCACGCGTGCCCTCGATCACGCGGGAATCGCCATCAACCACCAAGGCAAACCCGAACACATCCGCCAGCGATCGATTTTCTCCCGCCTCCTGCGATTTTCACGCCAAGAGGTGGTCGCCGTCACGGGCGCGTGTGTCTTGGTCCGCCGCGAACTTTGGACCCAGCTCGGCGGGTTTGACGAAGCCTTCGTGAACGGGTGCGAAGACGTCGACTTATGTCTCCGCGCCCGCGCCGCAGGCTTCGTCAACGCCGTCGCGAACCACAGCATTGTCTTGCATCACGTGAGTTCGTCTCCGGGCCGCAAGCTTCGCGACGAAGCCAACACCCGCCGCCTCGTGCAACACTGGCGCGAGACGCTCGTTCCCCTCGGAGCCCGCGCCTGGTGCCGCCACCATCTTGCAACATTTCTGCGCGATCCCCGCGACTTCCCGGATCAGACGGTCGCGCGTCAGGCGTTTTTCCACGCGCTCCACCTTCGGCGCGATCCGCCGACCGCCGCGCTCGTGGGCATAGTCGTCAACATCGACATCGAAAACGCCCGCTGGGAAAAAATGCTGCCGGAGCCGAATTGGCCCAGGGAATCTTCGTTTCATGTTATGCCTCCCGCCTCCGCCCTTCGCTCTTTTCCTGCTTAATAGTTCTCTCCGATTTTGTTGAACGGCAAAGCAACGAAGAACTGAACGAGCGATCGAGCTCTCGCCCACGCGGAAACTTCCGCCGGGTTGGCCCCGAGGAGGCCCAAATATTTTTTCTCCCGCGGCCTAGTCTTCATCCCGCCTTTTTTAGGCCACAAATCCGGTGCCATTGTCGCCGACAAGGAATGGAGTCGTTAAGGCAAACCGCGGCTTGTTATCCGGGGGCTCATCTGTGTCATTGGCGGAACCATTTCTATGAAAAATTTCCGTCCGCCCGTGTTGCTCGTGATCCGCGATGGTTGGGGCAAGAATCCCCGTCCTGAGCAAAATTCCTGCAACGCCGTCTACCTCGCGAAGAAGGCCTGCGACGAAGGCTTGCAGGCGAAATATCCGCACACGCTCATCTCGGCCAGCGGTCTCGATGTCGGGCTACCCGACGGCCAGATGGGCAACAGCGAGGTCGGGCACGAAAACATCGGCGCCGGCCGCGTCGTCGACCAGGAGCTCGTGCGGCTCAATAAACTGTTTTCCGAAAAGCAACTCGCGCGCAATCCGGTGTGGCTCGCCATCCTCGCCCGCCTCAAAGCCGAGCCTACCGCCAAACTTCATCTCATGGGCATCGTGTCCGACGGAGGCGTCCACGGCATGCTCGAACACCTGTACGGCATTCTGCGTCAGGCGCAGGCCGACGGCTTGGGCCCCAATAAAGTTTTCATCCATGGCTTCACCGACGGCCGCGACACGCCGCCGACCAGCGCGTTAACCTACATCAAGCAGGTCGAGGCCGAGTGCGCGAAGATCGGCGTCGGGAAAATCGCCACGGTCTGCGGGCGTTTCTGGGCGATGGACCGCGACAACCGCTGGGAACGCGTGAAAAAAGCCTACGATATGCTGACCGGCCGCGCGGCGGTCGCGACGGCCACGAACGCGCAGCAAGCGATTCAAAATTACTACGATCATCCGCTCAGCGAGACCCAGAAGGGCGACGAATTTGTGCCGGCGACGTGGATCGTGGACGCGGACGGCAAGCCCGTCGCCACATTCGCGAACGGCGACGCCGTCCTCTTCTACAATTATCGCGGCGACCGACCCCGCGAAATCACGAAGGCGTTTGTCCTCGATGGTTTCAAGGAATTCGACCGCGGCGCGAAGCTCGATCTCTACTATGCGACGATGACCGAGTACGAGGAAGGCCTGCCCGTGCACATCATCTCCGGCAAACCCGAGCGGTTGAAAAACATCCTCGGCGAAGTGGTGAGCAACGCCGGTCTCGGGCAGTTCCGCTGCGCGGAGACGGAGAAAAATCCGCACGTGACTTTTTTCTTCAACAACTACCGCGGCGAACCGTTTCCCGGTGAAGATCGCGCGTGTCCGCCGAGCCCGCAGGTGCCGACCTACGATATGCAGCCGGAGATGTCGGCGACCGCCGTGACCGCCGCGGCGAAGGCGGCGATACTTTCAGGCAAGTACGGTTTTGTCGCGGTGAACTATGCTAATCCCGACATGGTCGGGCACACGGGATCGTTGCCCGCGGCGATCAAGGCCGTCGAGGCGACCGATGCCGGCGTGGGCGAATTGCTGGCGGCGATCGCCCAAGTGGGCGGCAAAGCCGTCGTGTGCGCCGACCACGGCAATTGCGAGCAGATGTGGGACCCGATTCACAATTCACCGCACACCTCGCACACGCTGAATCTCGTCGAAGTGTTCGCAATCGGCGACGGGCTCGTCGCGGGCAAATCCAAGATGCGCACCGGCGGCCGCCTCGCCGACATCGCGCCGACCATCCTCGCGCTGATGGGTCTGCCGAAACC
>CAIXKG010000129.1 GCA_903919985.1 uncultured Opitutia bacterium
GATGCCGTGGCAGTTAACGGCAAAGCGCTCACCCCCGGCGGCGTACTCAAGGTGCTCAATAAACTCGGCGGCAAACATGGCATCGGCCGCGTCGATCTCGTCGAAAACCGGTTCGTCGGCATGAAGTCGCGAGGCGTGTACGAGACTCCGGGTGGGACGATTCTCATGCAGGCGCACCGGCAGGTGGAGTCGCTCACACTCGACCGCGAGGTGCTGCATTTGCGCGACGGTTTTATCCCGAAATACGCCGAGCTCGTTTACAACGGCTTCTGGTTCGCGCCCGAGCGCGAGATGCTCCAGGCCATGGTCGACGAGAGCCAGCGCTTCGTCACCGGCACCGTTCGTCTGAAGCTCTATAAGGGCAACATTATCACCTGCGGCCGAAAATCGAAGTACTCCCTCTACGACGACAAGATCGCGTCGATGGAAGGCGTGAAAAGCTGGTACAACCAAAGCGACGCGACCGGCTTCATCCGCCTCAACGGCCTGCGCCTTCGCGCGCGTAATCTCGCGCAAGGTGGTCCGAAGGTCTGACGCTCCGGGGGCGCGTCATTCCCTGACGCGCCCTGGGATTTGTCCTAATTCGAGCCGATGAATTCGGCGGCCGCCGTACCGATGGCCCACTGGCCTTCGTGGTAGTAGAGGTAAACGTCGCCGTTGGCGAAGCGCAGCGTTTGGATGACCGCTTCCAGCGTCGCGATCGGAAAATCGATGCGATACGTGCGACCTGGGCCTGTGCCCTGCGCGTTGGGATTATTCGGATCCTTGGGATCGTTAGGATCGGGATTTGAAATCGGCGGAGACTTCGCAACCTGCTCTTGATCCCGGAAAAAAATTTCAGCCAATGCCGTGTCGCCTTGCCGGGGATCGCTGTCCCAAAGGGTGATTTTGACGCGATAACTCGACCCCGTTGCGGAGCCGACGATAGGTGCGTTCGCCCCGCCCCAAATCGGGCTGACTTGGAAGGCGCGGAGATCGAACGCGCGAGATTTCGAGCCTGGTTGCGATGCCTGGGCGACGATATCCGGACTGCCTTTTATTTCGGACAGGGTTTTTTGCTCCGCCGGATGTCCGCAGCCGACCAGCACCAGCATGACGGCTCCAACTCCGAGGGCGCGGAAGTTCATGGCAGGGAAAAAGCGGCAAAGCGCGCGGTTGTCAGCACGATTACACGCGCTCCGGGTCAAATCGCACGCGCAAGCGCGATGACCCACGGGCGGAGCGGTATTTGGATTGGCGCTTAGAACAGCGAGTTTGCGACCACGCCGACGGCCGTGATCGGGCCGCTGTCGCCGAGGCCGTCGATGGCGCGATCGGCTTTCTTCAGCGTGTTTTGCACGCCGATGTACAGGCTGTCGTCGTTGAGCAATTTCCCGAGCGTGCCTTCGCCTTTCGCGATCTTGTCCGAGACATCGTGGAAATTTTTTACCGTCGCCTTGATGCTAGCGGCCGACTCTTCGTCGTACAGCAGCGTACCCAGCGTGCCCTTGCCCGACTTCACTTGCGCGAGGATGCCTTGGGTGTCGTTGACGAACGTCTTGGTATCGGACGCCGCCGCTTTAATTTCGGCGATCGTTGCAATCAATTCATCGTGGAGTTGCGGGCTGTTGATAAGTTGACCGAGCGTGCCCTGGCCATCTTTCACCTTGGTCGTGATGTCCTGAAGATTGCTCATCGTGATTTTCGCGCTGTCTGAATTATCGCTCACGAGTTTTTCGATTTTTTGGAAAAGGCCCGGCTGTCCGTCCTTGCCGCCGATCGCGTTGCTGATCGAGCCGAGTGCGCCGTCGAGTTTTTGCCCGAGATTGCCGATCTCGGTCATGATGGAGTTGATATCAGGTGTGACCTTGGTGCGTAATTCCGCCCCATCGGTGAGGGCGGGTGCGCCGGGCGTGCCGAGATCGATGCCGATGTAGTTGGTTCCGATGAGCCCCGCCATGACGATCGTGGCGGTGGCGTCTTTCGCGACCCTGACGCCGGGTTCAATCCGCAATACGGCTTCGGCGCGGCGGCCGGCGAGGCGAGTGAGCTCGATGGTGCCAATTTTGACGCCGGCCATGCGAACTTCATCGGCGGCTTTGAGTTCTTTCAGGTTATCGAAGCCGGCGATGAGAGCGTAGCCGCGGTCTTTGAAAATCTTGCCGTCGCTGAGCGTCTCGAACGTCACCCACGTGAGGGCGAGGCCGAGGAGGAAAAAAAGCCCGACGCGGGCGGTTTGCTGGGCGGTGTTCATGGTGATGGTGAATTGAAATATTTTAAGTGGGAGACGGGCTTCAGCCCTGCCGTTGTTTGAAGCGGGGATTCTTCAAATCGATTTTGGGCGAAAAAAAGTCGGCGATGCGTGGATCCTTCGGCGCCTGCAGCTCGGATGGGGGCCCGAGACTCACGAGTTCGCCGCCGATGAGAATTCCCACCCGATCGGCGATCCCGAGGGCCAGTTCGCGATCATGGGAGACGACGATCGTGGTCACATGGTACTGATCCTTCAAGGTGGCGATGATTTCGCTGATGGTGGCGCTCATGACCGGATCGAGCTCGCTGGTCGGTTCGTCGTAGAGCATCAGCTGCGGCTCCATCACGAGGGCGCGGGCGATGGCGACGCGTTTCTTCATGCCGCCGGAAAGTTCGGACGGGAATTTTTGCGCGGTATTTTCGAGCGAAAGAATTTGCAGGGCGCGGGTGACTTTTTCGCGGATCTCGGACTCGTTGCCGAGGCGATGTTCGCGGGGGTAGAGCGCGAGATTTTCATACACGCTGAGCGAGTTGAACAGCGCGCCCGCCTGAAACACCAAGGCGATGCGCACGTGCTCCAGCGTGTCTTCCGCGGCGACATCCCGGCCATCGATCAAAACCCGGCCGGAGGTCGGAGCTTCGAGCCCGACGATGTGTTTCAAGAGGACGCTCTTGCCCGAGCCGCTTGGGCCCATGAGCACGAAGATTTCGCCCGGCTCCACGTTGAAGGAAACGTTTTTGAGGACGTGCAAATCACCGAAATTTTTCGTCAGCCCATCGATGGTAATGCCGACGGCCGGAGTTTCCTCCGACGTGATCGGGTTGCGATGGATGGGGCAGGTGGTGTTGGACGAAGGCATGGCGGGAAATCAGAGCAGGGCTTTCGTGACGAAATAATCCAACAGCAGGATCGAGATCAGTGACACGACGACGGCGCGAGTGACCGAGGCGCCGATTTCGCGGGGACCGCCGCGCGTGTTGAGGCCGATGCTGCAGCAAATGAGGACGACCACGAAACCGAAGACCTCGGCCTTCGCGAGGCCGTTGGCGACGTCCTTGAACTTCATGTACCGGCGGAGCGTCGCGAAATAAGTTTCGGGTTCGATGGCGATGAAGCTGGTGTATTTGGAAACGAGAGCCCCGCCGAACCAGCCGACCAGATCGGCAATGATGGCGAGCACGGGCATCATCACGAGGATCGCGGCGAGCCGCGGCATCACCAGCAGGCGCGCCGGAGGGATGTTCATCGTCACGAGCGCATCAACCTCCTGATAAACTTTCATCGAGGCCAATTCCGCGGTGATCGCGGAACCGACGCGTCCCGCGACGAGGATAGCGACGATCACCGGGCCAAGTTCGCGGGCGAAGGAGAGTCCGACGAGCGAGCCGATGAACTGCATCGTGCCGAAATTCTGCATCGAATATCCGGCTTGGAGCGCGAGTACGCTGCCCATGAAAAAGCTGAGAATGGCTACGATCGGCAGCGTGGTGTACCCAATGAGGTAGCACTGCTCGATGAAGCGGGCTTTCTGGCGCACGAGCGTGCCGGCGTATTTGCCCGACTGGATCAAAAGCTGCACGGCGCTGCCGAAGCCCTCGAGGATATGATTGAGTTGTTTCATTTCAGCGGGCCGCGGTGGTGGCGGCTTTAGCGCGTTGGGCGGGAAAATTTAACCAGAGGAAATGCCATGCGCCGCTGGTGCGATGCCAGCTGAGCAGACCGTTACCGACGGCGATCAGTTTTTCGTCGGCGTGAGTCTCGACGCTGAATAACGGTCCGAGGTGAAACGCCGTGCGGGCCTCGTTGGTGTGACGTTCCCACGTGACGGCGTCCCAAAGCAGCGAACTGCGATTTTCGCCCGGGGCGGTCTGATCGTAGCGGTAGAGGGCGACGAGTGGTGTCCAGTTTTGACGGACGATATCGTTGTGCGGGAAAAAGGCCTCGAAGGGACTCAGCACCTGATATTGGCGGCGGCCAGCGCCATTGTCCCAGCCGCTGAACAACGGCCACAGATGGGTTTTGGTCGCTGGGGCAGCGGACGGATTTGCGAGACTGCGCTGCTCAAGGGACCAGTAGACGCGAAACAGCGCGGAGACTTGGCATTGGTCGACGCCATCTTCTGCCCAATGCGCTTGGCGCCACAGCGGCCAGACGATCCAGGTTTTGTCGTACCCCTTGATTACAGAGTGCGTGTAGAACGGACCCCAGCGGTTGATCATGCGCTGATCGCCTTTGGCCTGCACGAAAAAGGGCCACAGGTAACGTGTTTCGCGATAGACGTAAGGTTGCGTGCGGTTCGTGGTGCCGAAAAAGGGCCAGACGAAATTTTGATCGAAATAACCTGGCCGCGTTTCCCGCGTGTAGAACGGGATGAATCCGATTTGTTCGGTCGGTGGGGTGCCGGCTGGATCGTCGGCCTTGGGCTGAACGGAATTTTTCCACATCAGCGGCCAGACTAGATAGCGCTGCTGAAATTGATTCGGTCGTTCTCGCCAGCCGAAGAGGGGCCAAATCGCGAAGCCCGTCTCAGCGCCCCGCGTCACACGAACGATCGGCCACGGCGTCAGGGTCGTGGTCGCGCCGCGCGTAGTTACCTCCGTGTAAAGTGGAAACAGGACCCACGAGATCCGCTCGTAACCAAAAAAGCTTTTGATCGAGCCTCCGATGGGGAGCAGTCCGCGGTAAGAAGTCGCGGGATCTCCCGTGTCGCGCGAAAAATAGAACGGCCAGATGTCGAACCGCTTGTGATGTACGGTGGCTAGCGGGGGTGACGAGCCGGGATTGGGACCCGAGCGGTTGATCAGGTTGAAAACCGACCACGTGTAGCTGTCGTCATCGGCGCGGTAGGTGAATAGCGGATAAAGCGTGCTGACTTCGATCCGTCGGCCGGCGGCGTTGGTGCGCTGGAGATAAAAAGGCCTGAAACCTGCCACCTTTCCGCCCTCGGGCTGGGATTTTTCAACGGCGAACGGCCCCGCCCAGGCCGTGGCCGTGACTCCTCCCGTGGCGTTGGTCTGCTCGACTCGCACCGGCCAGACGTTCCGCTCCTCCGCGCGGCCAAGCGCGACCCACCCGGCGGCAAAGCCAAGGCAGGCGAGGAGGCGAAGATTTAGCATAGTGTTGGTAGCGAGGTATAAAGGTCATTTTTGTGGCCTCTAAAGAAGTTGGATTCGTAGGATGCGCGATGTAGTTAGGTGCCTAACTAGTGGGCCTAAACCATAAACCTGCAAATGTTATGTGTATGAGTGCGCAAACTTTGCCCCAACGATCCCGGATTCCGCCTTCGGGTTCCATTGGACTGCTGCTAGGCTGCTGCGGTGGCCTTGGCGACATAACCTGACCCGAGCGCGCCGGGAAAGTTACTCGCCGAAATTTTGGGGATCGTGGATTAAGCGAATGACACCGCTTAGGCCGCCCGGTTAGGTGGGGGCCGTGAAATTTCCCACAGGGAGTTTAAATCAGGCAGGGCGGGTTAGCTTTTACCCGCCGGGTCAGCACCCGTTTTTTGGTGAGCCGAGACGCGGCGGCGGGTTAAGGATACGGACCACCCGCCCTGCTGGCGGGACGCTGCTTTTTAGACGCCCGCTATCTAACGACTCCGAATCATGCGCATAAGCGGCGGCATCGCTCGCGGAATTCCGCTGGTTGCGCCGAAAGGCGACAAGGTGCGTCCGGCGACGGACGGGATGCGGCAGGCCGTGTTTTCGAGTCTCGGCGCGCGCGTGGTGGGCGCATGGTTTCTCGATCTGTTCGCTGGCAGCGGAGCCTATGGTTTGGAGGCGCTGAGCCGCGGAGCAGCCGGCGGGCTATTTGTGGAGCAAAACGCCAAGGCCGCCGCGTGTGTCCGCCAAAACCTGGCGGCGGTCTGCAAAAGCCTCGGCCGGGAAACGGCCGGCCTGACGGTACTCCAGACCGACGCGCGCCATGGCCCGTTGGCGGGCCCCGAGGCCGAGGTGCCCGATTTGGTTTTCATCGATCCCCCTTACGAAATTATCACGGAGGTCGCTCCGGCGCTTTTCGCTCGGCTGGCCGTGGGGCTGGCCGCAAAACCCGACGCGCTCGTGGTCTTCGAGGCGCCTGGAGAAATCGAACTCGCGCCGGCCGGCTGGACCTTGCTTAAGCGCCTCGGCAAAGGAGCGCGTCAGCCGACGGTGTCGTTTTTCAGATTGACCGATCCGCCTCGGAGCAAACCCAGCTGAGCGCGGATTAACGTGAGGCCAGCGATCACGGCGGTCTCGCAGCGCAAGACGCGTGATCCCAGATTCACGAGCGTGAAGCCATGCGCCCGCAACGTCGCACGATCCGTCGCGCCCCAACCGCGCTCCGGCCCCAGCGCCAGCACGACGGGCGTGGCGCGTAATGCGTTACACTCGCTCAGAGCGGCGTTGGCTTCGTAATTGTCGAGCGCCAGTCGGGTGCCGCCGCTCGGAAGGGAGTTAAGCGCGGCGACGAGCGACCGCCCGGGGACAACGCAGGGAATGCGCGTTGCAAACGCTTGCGCCGCGCCCGCGACACAATGGCGGCGCCATTCGCCGGAGGTCCAAAGCGTGCTCGCGGCGTAGTTGGCGTCGCTGCGCTCGGTCGCGACAAACTCCAGCGCGGCGACGCCGAGCGTCGTGGCGTCGCGCAAGATATCACGCGCGGTTTGGGGACGGGGCAATCCGATGATGAGCGTGATGGGATCGGCCGGCGGCGGCGGCGGACCCCAGGCGAAAGTGAACGTCAGCGAATCCGGCGCGATGGTGGCGAGCGTGGCTTTGCCCAGTGGACCATCAACGAGGCCGGCATCAAAGGTCTCGCCCGCGTGGCGCCGCAGAACCTCAAGGATGTGAATCGCCCGTGCGTCGGTCCGTGCCAGCGGCACGGCGATTTCGGCGGCTTCGAAAAGGATGAGATTCACGTTTTGGGTTTCGTTGGCCGCGGGGCGTGAAAATCGGAGCGACGATTTCAGCCCGCCAGAATGCTTTCAATGGCCGTCAGCTCCGCTGGGTTGAACGTCAAATTATTCAACGCCGCGACGTTTTCTTCGATCTGGCTGACCTTGCTCGCACCGATGAGCGCCGAGGTGATCGCGGGTTGGCGCAACACCCAGGCGAGCGACATCTGGGCGAGGGACTGGCCGCGAACCTTGGCGAGCGCGTCGAGTTTGCGGATTTTTCCGAGTTTCTCCTCGGTGATGTGCTCGGGTTTTAGAAAACGCGGATCGTGCGCGGCGCGGGAGTCGGCGGGGATGCCCGCGAGATAACGGTTGGTGAGCAAGCCCTGCGCGAGCGGACAAAACGCGATACCGCCGATGCCCTCGCGGGTGAGTACGTCGAGCAGACCGCGCTCCGGCGTGCGTTCGAAAAGGTGGTATTTCGGCTGGTGAATCAGGCACGGCGTGCCGAGGTCGCGGAGGATTTGCGCCGCGCGGGCGGTTTGCTCGGCGTTGTAATTCGAAACCCCGGCGTAGAGTGCCTTGCCCGAACGCACGGCGTGCGCGAGCGCGCCCATTGTTTCCTCGAGCGGTGTGGCCGGATCGGGCCGGTGCGAATAAAAAATATCCACATACGGCAGACCCATACGCGCGAGCGACTGATCGAGGGAGGCGAGCAGGTTTTTGCGCGAGCCCCATTCACCGTACGGTCCGTCCCACATCAAATAGCCGGCTTTGGTGGAGATGATGAGTTCGTCGCGATGCGCCGCGAGGTCCTCGCGCAGAATTTTCCCGAAGGTCGTTTCGGCGGAGCCCGGCGGCGGGCCATAATTATTGGCGAGATCGAAGTGAGTGATGCCGAGATCGAACGAACGCAGGATGAGAGCGCGGCTGGTGGCGAAGTCGTCCACGCCGCCGAAATTGTGCCAGAGTCCCAGCGAGAGCAGCGGAAGCTGGAGACCGCTGCGACCGCAACGACGGTAGAGGGCGGGGTTCGCGTAACGTTGGGGAGCAGGCTGGTGGGGCATCGCGCGCTTACTTTGCGCGCGAGGTCGGCATGGGAGGCAAATTGATTCGGCTCGATCAAGACGTAGGAGCCCGCTGCCGAGCGATTCCGGCTCGTGCCGGCTGGCCGGCGTTCCGAATTACCCCTAAGCCGGCTCCGACAAATCGGAGGCGGAACCGCCGAAAAATTTCTGCGGCAGATTTCAGGTTGCGCCGCACTGGGGCCGGCTGTTTCGTGACCCTTCCATGAGTCTCGACGCACCCGCGCCCGCTCCCGTTGATGGTTCCAAATTCGCGTTTGGGATCGCCGCGGCCCGCTTCAACGCGGAGCTCGTCGAAGGTTTATTGGCAAGTCTGCGCGCGACCCTGAGGCAAAACGGAGTGCCCGACGCCCACGTCGAAGTCGTGCGCGTTCCGGGCTCCCATGAAGTGCCTTATGCGATCCAACTTCTGGCGGACCGGGGGAAACACGATTGTCTCATCGCGCTCGGCGTGCTGATCGGCGGTGACACGAATCACCATGAGATGGTAGGCCATAGCGTCTCCCACGCGCTGCAGCACGTCAGTCTCACCGCGCGCCGGCCCGTGATTAATGGCGTGATCGTGACCAACACCCGCGCGCAGGCTGAGGCGCGCTGCCTCGGGCCGATCAACCGCGGGGTCGAGTTTGCCCGCGCCGCGCTGGAGATGGCCGCGCTGAAACGGAGCGATTCCCGATGAGTAACAAGGTTATTTTTGCGCAGCGCCACGAAGGTCGCGCCGCCGCCCTGCAATATCTCTATGCGTGGAGCATGAACGAGCCGAAGAATCTCGCCGAGGACCTGGGCGTGTTCTTCGAAAATTTCGAGCAACCGCGCACGCACTACGCCTACGCGGAGGAAATAATCCAGGGCGTGTTGCTCAATCTGACCGAGATCGATGCGCACATCCGATCCCTCGCGCACAACTGGGAGTTCGAGCGCATTGCCAAGATCGACCTCGCGATCCTGCGGCTCGCAATTTTTGAAATGAAATACCGCAAGGACATCCCGCCGGTGGTTTCGATCAACGAGGCGATCGATCTCTCAAAGCAATTTTCCAATCTCGACGCCAAGCGCTTTATCAACGGCATCCTCGACCGCCTGAAGGATCAGCTCGGCCGCGACGCGCGCAAGGCGACGACGGAGTAGCGGGTATGGAGTGACGAGGGGAAAGCGACAAAGGCTGCGCAAGCGGAGTCTGGCTCAGACTTGTCACTCCTCCCCAGCCACTCATCACTTCGGGCATGTTTGGTCTTTTCAAAAAATTCAAAGACGGCTTCGCCAAGACCGTGGCGGCGATCGGCGCGAAGACGCGCGGGCTTTTCGGTGGACGTAAAATCGATGCGGCCTCGCTCGATGAACTCGAGGAAGCGCTCTACACCGCTGACTTCGGCGTCGAGACAACCGGAGAAATTCTCGGCGAGATCAAGGCGGCTTACAAAAAAGATGCTTCGCTCGTGGGGCAGCAGGCCGCTGCGATCGGCGCCGCGGTGCTGCAGCGGGTGCTCGTCGGCAGCGAAGGCGATTTAGCCGTCCCAGGAGCGCGGCCGGCCTCGACCGCCATGGCGAAAGCGGACGTAGGCGTCCGCGCACCCGGCCCGACCGTGATCGTCATGATCGGCGTGAATGGCTCGGGCAAAACCACCACCACCGCGAAACTCGCGTGGAAACTTAAACAGGAGGGGAAATCCGTGGTCGTCGCCGCGTGTGACACCTTTCGCGCCGCGGCCGTTGAGCAACTCAAGACTTGGGCGCAGCGGCTCGACCTTGAGATTGTCGCCAGCCACACCGGGGCTGATTCCGCGGCCGTTGCGTTCGATGCGTTGCAAGCGGCGCAGAGTCGCGGCCGCGATTTCCTGATCGTCGACACGGCCGGTCGGTTGCACACGAAGAGCAACCTCATGGAGGAGCTCGCGAAAATCCGGCGCGTCTTGCAGAAGCTCGATCCGTCCGCGCCGCATCATGCCTGGCTGGTGGTCGACGGATCACTCGGCAGTAACTCGATTGAGCAGGCCAAGGTTTTCCATAAAAATTTCGGGCTCACCGGCCTGGTCATCACCAAGCTGGATGGCACCAGTCGGGGCGGCGCGATCGTCGGAATCTGGCGCGAACTCAAACTGCCCATTTATTTTGTCGGACTCGGCGAGCAAAAGGAAGACCTCCAACCTTTCAGCGCCGAGAATTACGCGCGCGCGGTTTTTGGCCTGGAGGGATGAGGGGACGAGAGGGTAGGGCGCGTTATCCCTAACGCGCCGGTTGGGCGTCGCTCTCTTGGTGAGCCGAGTCGCAGCGGCGGGTTAGGGATAACCCGCCCTACCTCCGGGCGATCCGTCTCGAACGCACTTTAAGAATAATCGGTTGCCCGTTCTCTCCGCTCGTTCGCTGGTTCAGGAATCCGCTTGAATGAAACCCGCCGCGCCGGGAGTCCCACGATGTTGCGCTTTTGCTCGCCGTCGCGCGGCGCGACACGTCGGCGTTTTCGAGGTTGGGGCGGGACGGGAAGCACGCCGACATCGCCGGCCCGAGTGGCGGCACCCCGTCCGTTGCACTCACCGTGACGCCGTGGCCGCGCTGGCAAACTGAAATGGCTGGCGCCTGAAACGTTGAAGCGGGCTCGCTTCCGAGGCATCGGGCCGCACGCTCTTAACATGCTCGGCCGCGCGCTCGCGTTTGTGATTTACCTCGGTTTGGGCGTGAATTTAGGCGCCCACGATCCGGGCTTGAGCACAGCGCACACAAGCGTGCGGCCGGAGTTAATTGTGGTCGATGTGACGTTCGCTCCGCCGGATTTGCGGACGTTGAAGCCACCCGCAGCGGCGCCGGCGGAGTGGATCCGCGGACTGTTTGAACTGCGCGTCGCCGCTGCGGTGCTGACGCCGCAGAGCACGACGACGAAGATCACGCCGGAAAAAGAAATCCAGTTTGAGCTGACTTATTTGCGTCCGACTAACGGCGGCGAGGGCGAGTTACGCGCGCTGCGGCTGAATGATCTTCCGCCTGGGCACCGGCAGTTTGTGACCGTCGAGGTCGATGGCGGGCCCGCGTTGGCGCAGCGACTTTTGACGGCGCGCGAGCCGACGGTGAAGTTCGATCTCAGGCCTGTGGCGAGCGATGTTGAAACAAAGGTTGAGGAACCGACAACCGCCGTGGCGTTCGTGAAACTGGGCATCGAGCACATCTGGACGGGCTATGATCATCTGTTGTTTCTCTTCGGCCTGCTGATCGTGTGCGCGCGGTTCAAATCGATCGTCGCCATCATTTCGTGTTTCACGCTCGCGCATTCGCTGACGCTTGCGCTGGCGACCCTCAAGGTCGTCAGCGTTTCCAGCCGTTTCGTCGAACCGATGATCGCGGCCTCGATCGTCTTCGTCGGGTTGGAGAATCTCGTGCGGCGAGGCGCGGAGCCGAAGGGGCGCTGGGCGCTCACATTTTTATTCGGACTGATTCACGGTTTTGGCTTTGCGAGTGTGTTGCGCGAACTCGGCGTAGGGCAGGGCGGAGGCGGATTGCTGATGCCGTTGTTCACGTTTAATCTTGGCGTGGAGATCGGCCAGGTTGCGATCGCCGCCGTGACGCTGCCGATCATTTGGCGCCTGAGAAGCAACGACGCCTTCGTGCGTCGCGGCGTGCCTGCCCTCTCGGCGCTGGTCGTGGCGGCAGGGCTTTACTGGTTTTTGGAACGCACGCTATTCGCTTAGCGTGCGCGGAAAGGTCGCTGCGCGCTGGATGATTTCGCGTGAGAAAACCGAGCGGATGGAGCAAGACCGCGTCTCTGTTTGCTCCGTGTGCGTCGGGGCAAGTTCCTGATCGGCGATGTCCGAGGTGGCGCGATCCTGCAGCCCGCGTTCCGGGATGCAGGCGGTGTATTTCAAAACGCGGGCTGAAGCACCACGCTACTTTTTCGCCGCCGTTTCAGCGGCGAGGCCGAGCGTGAGCAGATGCTCGATCCGCGCGGCGTCGTACACGCAGCCAGCCCAGCTGCCGCCGCTCGCGTTTTGAAGCGCGGCCCAAAGACGCGTGTCGGACGGCACGCGCGGATCGACTTTCAAATTCGGATGCGGCGTGCGCGCGGCCAGTTCTTCGGGCGTGAGGAAAACTACGTCGACTGAGCCCTCGAGTTTACGCGTGTCGACTCGGAGACGGATAAGGTCGCCATCGCGCACACGGCCGATCGGTCCGCCGGCCCAAGCTTCAGGACTGACGTGTCCGACGCACGCGCCGGTGGACACGCCGGAGAACCGGCCGTCGGTGATCAACGCGATGCGTTGGCCATCCTTCACGTGCTTCAATGCGGATGTAATCTGATACGTTTCAGGCATGCCGCAACCGGGACCGATGCCGATGAGCACCATGACGTCACCGGGCTTCACGCTGCCGGCCTTCACCGCCGCGATCGCATGACCCTCGCTCGCGAACACGCGGGCCGGGCCTTCGTGGAGAAACACGCCGTCGGCGTCGATCACCTGCGGGGCGATGGCGGTGCTCTTTACGAGTGCGCCCTCGGGCGCGAGATTGCCGCGGAGAAAAGTGATCGTGCTGGTGAGGCCGCGTTCCTGGGCGCGGGCGCGGGACATGATGACGTTGTCCGGATCGATGCCATCGAGCGCGCGGAGTTTTTCGCGCAGGCGTTGGCGGCGTTCGCTGGTTTCCCACCATGTGAGGTTTTCGCCGAGCGTGCGACCGGTCACGGTGCGCGCGTCGAGTTTCAGCAGCCCGAGATCGCGCAGGTGCAACATCGCCTCGGGCACGCCGCCGGCGAGGAATACCTGCACGGTGGCATAGTGCTTCGGGCCGTTGGGCAACGAGTCGACGAGGCGCGGTACCAGGCGGTTGATGCGTGCCCAATCGTCGACGGTGGGCTGGCGTAATCCGGCCGCGTGCGCGAATGCCGGGATGTGGAGCACGAGATTGGTCGAGCCACCGAATGCCGCGTGCGTGACCATCGCGTTGTGAATAGAATCGTCGGAAAGCAGATCGCGCGTGGTCGTGCCGGCGAGATCGAGGGCCAGCAGCGCGCGGGCGGAACGCCGCGCGAGATCGCGCCAGATTTCTGCGCCCGACGGCGATAGCGCGCTGTGCGGCAGAGCGAGGCCGAGGGCTTCGGCGACGACCTGGCTCGTCGCGGCCGTGCCCATGAACTGGCATCCGCCGCCGGGCGAACCGCAGGCGCGGCAGCCCATTTCGGCGGCGTGTTCGAGCGTGATTTCGTCGCGGGCGAAACGCGTGGCGAGCGTCTGCACTTTACCCGTGTCTTCGGCTTCCTCGGCCAGCAAGGTCACGCCGCCGGGCACGAGCACCGACGGAAGATCGGGCGTGCCGGCGAGCGCGAGCAGCATGGCGGGTAAACCTTTGTCGCAGGTCGCAATGCCCAGCACGCCGCGGCGCGTGGGTAGCGAACGGATCAACCGGCGCAGCACGATGGCCGCGTCGTTGCGATACGGCAGGCTATCGAGCATGCCGGCGGTACCGTTGGTGCGCCCGTCGCACGGATCGCTCACGTACGCGGCGAACGGAATCGCTCGGGCCGATTTGAATTCGCGCGCCGCTTCTTCCATGAGCAGTCCGACTTCCCAGTGACCCGTGTGGTAGCCGAGGGCGATGGGCGTGCCGTCGGGCGCGCGGATGCCGCCCTGCGTGCTGAGGATGAGGAATTGTTTCCCGAGCATCGCGGCGGGCGACCAGCCCATGCCGGCGTTTTGGGTCCAACCGAAGAGATCGCCGCTCGACATCTGCCGGAGGCGTTCGGCGTCGAGCGGCAGTGAACCCTCAGGTCCGCGCGCCGTGGTGCGCAATGTGTAGATGCTGTCGTTACCGGAATCTAAGATGGGATCGCTGCTCATGGGATTGGGGGACGGAGCGCGGAATCAATTTAACCGCGACGGAGGCAAGGGAACGCGAAGAAACAGCAAACAAACCCAGTTCGCAAGAACGGCACCGGTTGCTGGTGCCGCTATATTTAGGCGACGGTGTTCACCAACGTCCCGATGGGCTCAATGGTGATCCGGATTTCGTCGCCGTGGTGGAGGGTAAAGCTGTCGTCGGGCACGATGCCGGTGCCGGTCATCAAAAACGCGCCTTGGGGAAACGCGTTATCGCGAAAGAGGAACTCGGCGAGTTCGGTGAACGGTCGCTTGATCTGGCTGATGGTCGTGCTGCCGTTGAAAATCGCGGCGCTGCCGCGGCGGATTTCGATCGCAATCGCGGTCGTCGGTGGGAGCGGATCGCGCGTGAGATAGAGACACGGGCCGAGGGCGGCGGAGCGGTCGTAGCATTTCGCCTGCGGCAAATAGAGCGGATTTTCGCCCTCGATATCGCGCGAGCTCATGTCGTTCCCGATCGTATAGCCGAAGATGCGCCCCTGGCGGTTGAGCGCGAGGGTAAGCTCGGGCTCGGGGACATTCCATTTCGAATCGCTGCGGATGCGGACGGTGGTGCCGGGGGCAGCCACGCGGGCCGGCGTGGCCTTGAAAAAGATTTCCGGGCGCACGGCGTTGTAGACGAGATCGTAGAATGTACCACCGCCGGCATCCTTCGATTCCTCCATGCGCGCGGTGCGGCTGCGCAGGTAAGTGACACCCGCGGCCCAAACCTCTTGGGTGCCGATGGGAGCGTTGGGTTTCGCCGGCAACGTGGCGGCTGTGCCGGAAGTCCACGCGTGCTGGGCGAGCGCGACGGGATCTTCGGCCCTGAAAAGATCGTCGAGCGCAACCGGTGAGGCGGGGCGCTTGAAAATGCCGGCTTGTTCGAAGACGAGACCGTTGGAATCAGAGTAAACGCGAATCATGAGTGGGACGGGTGGAGGTGAGATGAGAAGGAAGAGAGCGAAAGTGGGTCGGAGGGTTGTTTCTGATCGGATCAGCAGACCCGGAGTTTAATCTAAGTCGAGGCCGGGAAACGTTGTCGAGCCGCCAAGTTGCGAGCCGGGTCCAAAATTGTTAGGGCGAGCCCGCCTCGGCGGGCGTGGCAATTCTCGGTTCAACGCGGCGCTCGTCGCGCCACGCCGGAAAGCCCTCCGTTGAGGTCGATTCGTGGCCCTCAATAAGACTGTTCGGAGTCTTCAGCCTTGAGCGATGGCCCCGGGCGATCCCAGTTTCAACGACCGACCCCTCGGTGCGCGCAGCGTCGTCGCGGGGAAATCCCAACATGAAGTCCCATTTGATCGCACTGGTGTTAGCTGTTTCTGTCCCCGCCATTGCCCGCGCTGTCGCGCCGGTGCGCGCAGGGATCGTGGTGCTCGATGCCACGCAGTTCCTCGGCGAGCTTCCCGACGGCGACACCGCCGCCAATGGCCGTCCGGGTGGCGGTGGCGGTCGGCGCGGTGCAGCCGCGACGACGCCCGCGCGGCCGCTGCCGACGTACACGTTCGAGAACTTCGCCATGAATCTCCTCGCGCCCACGCCGTTCGGTGCGAAAGCCAATCTCCCACAGGCGGGCAACTGGTACCTCTATGTTCGCTCGCGCAGTCTGACCGACGGTAGTTCGTTCAAGGTATCGGTCGGCGATAAGTTGAGTTCGGTTGTTTTCGGCGACGCGCCGGCGGGCGCATTTCAATCGGGCGGCAGCTTCACGCTTCCGGCCGGTCCGCTGAAGGTAACGCTTACGGATATTCATCCCGGCTGTGCGTTCGACGTCGTACTGCTCTCGAGAAAAGCGGACCTCAAGGAATCCGATCTGGCCCCGTTGGAATATCCCGAGGACATCGTCCTGCTCAAAGAGTACCCGCTGCCGGTCGCAATCGAGGGCGTTAAATTTGGCGACCTCAACGGTGATGGGAAAACCGATCTCGTTGTCTTGACCCCCAATTATTCGACGTACGCGTTCGATAACAGCGGCAAGGAATTGTGGCACGCGGAGGCGCCGCTCGCGGGTAGTCCCGAGCGCACGCAGTTCGAAGCGCCGGGAGTTGTCTGGGATTTCGATCACGACGGTAAAGCCGAGGTGATCGCCTGGCGCATGATCGATGGGAAAGAATACATCACGATGGCCGATGGCGCGACCGGCGACATCAAGCACAAGGTCGAATGGCCGACGCAGCCACTGCCGCACGTTTATAATAATTTCCGCACGGCGATCGCCAAGCTGCATCCCGGGTATCCCGACAGCCTGATCGTTTACACCGATTCCGGCGGCACGGTCTCCGTCAACGCTTACGGTCCGACGCTCAATCTGCTCTGGTCCTATAGCCATCCGCGACTGAAGGATTATCACGGCCACTATATTTATCCGGTCGATATCAACGGCGACGGGATCGACGAGGTCTACGTTTCGCACGTGATGCTCGATGCGCACGGCAAGGAGGTTTGGAACAACTACGGTCTTTTCCCCGACAACCACGACCACGTCGATTCGGCGCGGTTCATCGACCTCAACGGCGACGGCAAACTCGAACTCATCGCCGGCCAATCCGACGTCGGCACGACGATGTACGACGCGACCACCGGCAAGCTCCTCTGGCAGCGCTTCGCCAATCACAACCAGAAGATCGAGGGTGGAAATTACCGCGCCGATATTCCCGGCCAGGTCGTGGTCGCCAGCTCGCGTTTTTATGTCGGCGGACTTGGCGCTCTGCTCCGTTGGTACGATCCGAAAGGGAACCGCATCGACATCTGGCCCAACAATCCCATCCCCGGAAATCCGAATTTCGCGAAGGGCGATTTCAAGGGCGATGGAAAGAATGTCCTGTTCTGGCAGCGTTTCCGCATCGAGTCGGACGGCACCGGGACGATCGCTTTCCCGGATGAAGTTTTTCACATGTTCGATTTCATGGGCACGGGCAACGACCAGGCGATCACCGTCGGCCGCAACGGCATGGTCCGCGTGTATGGATTTAAGGACGCGAAACCAAATCCGAGCGCGGAAAAAACCGATCCGGTTTACCGCGCGCATTCGATCTCGAACCACACGCATTACTGAGGAGACCCCGCCATGAACAATTTCCGTACCGATACATCACTCAAACTGGCCCGAGCCAAGCGCGCGGTGCTCGCGGCGGGCGCGCTTTTGGTTTCTGCCGCCGCCTTTGCCGGCGTGTTTTTTCCGGATGGCGCGACGACGCTCCATTTTGCCTTCGAGGGCAGCCCGAATGGAGACCGCCCAATCATTCGGCCGCCGGCGTTTTTTCAGGCCGCCGACGGTTTTGGTTTTGTCGACTCACCCGCGCTGACCGGCTCTGCGCGCGGCGTGACGGCGCCCAAATATTTTCGCTTCGACGTGGTGCTGCCCCCGGGCACGTACGACGTTGCCGTGACGCTCGGCGGCGCCGAGACGGAATCAGTCACGAGCGTGAAGGCCGAGAATCATCAGCCCGTGGTGCCGGAGGTACGCGTGGCTCGCGGACAAAACGCGGTGAAAACGTTTACGGTTACCGTCAAACCCGGCGCTTTGAAGGATACGGCGCTGGAAACCGATGGACGACTCAATCTCGAGTTTGAAGGCACGAACCCGTCGTTGATGAAGCTGGACATCAAGCCCAGCGCGAAGCCGGCGGCGCCGTGATCTCGAACTGAGTCGCGCATTGTAAATCCCTTGGAACGACTTTGCTCATTTTTGTCGCGCCGTGCCGCGATCCGGCTCCTCACCGTGGTCGCGGCCTTTGTCGGCTATGCTGGAACTGTTCGTGCGGCGGATATCACCTATCGCGTGGCTGAAAATTGGGCGCAGCTTCCTGCTGGGGCGAAGTGGGCCGCGATGACAGGGGTGGATATCGATTCGAAGGGCACCATCTACGTGCTGCAGCGCGGCGCGCCGGCCAAGGTCATGGCTTTTGCGGCGTCGGGAAAATTATTGCGGTCTTGGGGCGACGGGAGTTTTCCCAATGCGCACGGTTTGAGAATTGATCGCCAGGATAACGTGTGGGTCACCGACCGCGGTTTGCATCAGGTGCTCAAGTTTTCCCCGGACGGGATTTTGTTACTCGCGTTCGGCCAGAAAGGCGTGGCGGGAGACAACACTTCGGCGGACGCATTGAATGGGCCCAGCGATGTGGCGTTCGCCAAGAACGGCGACGTCTTTGTCTCGGATGGCGAGAGCACCAATACGCGGATCGTGAAATTTTCCGCCGACGGAAAACTGATCAAATTTTGGGGCACAAAAGGATCGGGCCCGGGCCAGTTAGACGTGCCGCACGCCATCGTAATCGATTCGAAGGGCCGTGTGCTGGTGGCCGACCGTGCC
>CAIXKG010000130.1 GCA_903919985.1 uncultured Opitutia bacterium
GTAAAGGTTTGGCTCCGCGTCGCGAAGTTTTCCTTCAACATACCGTAGGAAAATCCGACCGTGATGCGGTCGGTGCGGGCAAAGCGCCAGTCCACGGTCGTGGAAAAGGATTCGCGCGACGTGTCCTTGCCGCTGTCGCGCCAAGAGAACACGGCGAGGTAGGGCCGGTCTGGCGTGGTGGCGGGCCGGCCGGTGAGCGCCGTGGCCGCGACATTGGACGCGAGGGCTGGGCCGACCCACTGCATCGCGGTGTTGGACTGCGGGGTGTATTGGACGGAGGTCCCGCCGGAGACGGTGAAGCCGAAATTCTTGGTCACGGGGACGACGGCGGAGACATCGAAGCCGGGGTGAATCTTGTAGGTTTTCTGACCCCAGCTGGGGCCGGGTGACTGGCGGAGGAATGAGCGCTCGGCGTCCTTCATCAGGAACGCGACGCTGTAAGTGTAGAACGGTTTGTTGCGCTCAAAGGCGCTGCGCGGGACGAAATTCACGGAGCCGGCGAGCGCGGAGCCGGGGGTATCCGGCACGGGCGAGCGGTTCACCTCGATGCGCGCGACGCTGTTGATGGACACCTGATCGAGTTCGACCTGCCGTCCGGTGCCGGCACCGGCGGCGCTGGCCATATCGAAACCGCCCATTGAAATCGGGACGTTGCCGGCCGGGACGCCGTTGATGGAGAAGCGGCGCGCGTCACCGCCGGTGTAGTCCGAAGTGATGCCGGGGAGGAACTTCATGAACTCGCCCACGCTCCCGTCGGCGATGGTGCCGAACTCGTCGGTGGAGACGACGTTCATCATGTTTTTCGCGAAACGCTGCTCGTTGATCGCGATGGCGGCGGCGTCCATTTCCTTCGAGGAAGAGACCGTGAAGGCGTCGAGTTTTACCGTCTCGCCGGCAGCGGGGGCTTTGCCAGAAGCGGATTCTCCAGCGGCGAGCGTGATATCGCGTTGCACCGTCTGGCCGGGAGCGACGGCGACGATCTCGGAGCTGGAGCCGAGGCCGGTGTAGAAAATTTTCAGTGTGACGGTGCCGGTCGCGATGTTGGTGAGACGGTATTGGCCGGTGCTATCCGTGAGCACTTGCTGGCTGGAACCGTCCACCGTGATGCGGGCATTTTCGACGTACTCGCCGCGGCGGGCGTTGAACACTCGGCCCTCGATCGTGCCGGTCGAGACCGCTTGCGCGCCGAGGATCGTGGTGAAAATCAGAACGGCCGCGGCAGCGAAGCAGCGGCGGGCTAGCCAGAAGGTCAAAGCGTAGGTCTTCATAGTTTGAGGTCGCGCGAGCCAAGTTTGGAGGTGTACCGACGCGGCGAGATGAGGAAATAAATGTTCATTCGCCGATGCGAGGCAATTTCCCGGTTCGAGGGCGAGGGAGAGGGATGTTGGGCGATGACAACCCCGCGGCTTGAAAAACGTGGCGGCCGGCCCGACGTTGAGCTCTTTTCTGCTCAAGATACGCGCCCGCCATGCCCACTGCCACTCCCACGCCAGAAATCGAAGCCGAGGCCGACCGCCTCCTGTGCTCGCTCATGCATGTCGAGTGCGACCCGCGCGGACGGACGTGGAATCTCGAAACGTGCCGCGAGATCGCGCCGCTCACCCTCGAAATCAACCGGCTGAAAAAGGAAAAAAACGCCGTCATCCTCACGCACTCTTACGTCGAGCCGGAGATCATTTACGGCGTGGGCGATTTCAAGGGCGACTCCTATCACCTCAGCCTCATGGCGAAACAGGCGAAGGCGCAGATCATCGTGTTTGTCGGGGTCGTGTTCATGGCCGAGACCGCTAAGATCCTCTCGCCCGAAGCCACCGTCGTCGTGCCGGATCGCGGCTCGGGTTGCTCCCTCGCCGACTCCATTGACGGCGATGGCGTACGAAAACTCAAAGCACTCTACCCCGACGCCACCGTGGTCTGTTACATCAACAGCACGGCCGACGTGAAGGCCGAGAGCGACGTGTGTGTGACCTCGGGCAACGTCTACGCTATCGTTCAAAAACTTCCCGCCCGCCGCATTCTCTTTGTGCCCGACCGGCTGATGGCGGAAAACGTCCGCACAGAAATGAAGGCGCGCGGCGTCGACAAAGAGATCATCTCGTCCGATGGCACGTGTATGGTTCACGACCAGTTCACGCCCGCGCAGATTGCGGAAGCGCGCGCGCAGTTTCCCGGCCTCAAGGTCGTGGCCCACCCCGAATGCACCGAAGAAGTCGCCGCGCTCGCCGATTACGTCGGCAGCACCGGAGGGATGATGAAATACGTGAAGACGACACCCGCGCCGTATTTCCTGATGCTCACCGAGTGCGGACTCGTTGGCCGACTCGAAGTGGAATCGCCCGAGAAGACCTTCATCGGTGGTTGCCGACTCTGCCCCTACATGAAACTCAACTCTCTCGAAAAAGTGCGCGACGCCCTCCTCGCGCCGCGTCCCGATCAGATCGTGACGCTCGACGAAGGCCTGCGGCTCCGGGCCGCGCGCTGCATCGAGCGGATGTTCGAGCTGACACCGACCGACTGAGCCTCCCGCACGTTTGTCACGTAATACGTGACAAACACCGCGGCCCAAAAAATCATGACTATCACTCCTCGCACCGACCACCTGATCGACCTCGCGCTCGACGAAGATGCCGGTCTCGGCGACGTTACCAGCCGCGCGATTTTTCCGGCCCAACACACGTCGCGCGCCTTTATCGAAGCGAAACAAGACCTCGTCGTCTGCGGACTCGACGTGGCCGCGCGTGTCTTTGCGCGCGTCGATCCGGCGCTGAAGGTCACGCTGATCGCGTACGACGGCGAGCGAGTGAAAACCGGCGGCGTGGTCCTGCGCGTCACCGGACCGACGGCCGCGCTACTCACGGCGGAACGCACCGCGCTGAATTTTATTCAACGCCTCTCCGGTGTCGCGACGCTGTCGCGGAAATTTGCCGCGGCGGTTGACGGCACGGGGACCCGGATTGTCGATACGCGTAAGACGACGCCCGGCTGGCGCGCGCTCGAAAAATACGCCGTGCGCTGCGGTGGCTGCGTCAACCACCGCTCCTCGCTCGGCGAACACGTCCTCATCAAAGACAACCATATCGCCGCTGCCGGCTCGCTCACGAAGGCCGTGAAGCTCTGTCGCGCCGCCGCGCCGCACAGCGCGAAAATCGAAGTCGAAGCCACCACGCTCGCTGAAGTGAAAGAGGCGGTGCGCGCCGGTGCCGAGGTGATTTTGCTCGATAACATGTCGCCCGCGATGGTCCGTAGCGCGGTCGCGATCATCGCGGGCGCAGCCGTCGTCGAAGTTTCCGGCGGCGTGCGTTATGAGACGCTGCGGGACTACGCCCTGCCCGGCGTGGACGTGATCAGCGTCGGCGCGCTCACGCACTCGGCGCCGGCGGCGGATCTGAGTTTGACGATTCTGCCCGCCAGTCGGCGGCGCGGTTGACTCATTTGGTCGATGAGCCACGTTGCCCACACGATGAAGACTACTACGCTCCGTCCGGCTCCGCGTTCGCGCTCCGTGGCGCGGAGTTTGGTCGCGAAGAAAAAACGGTCGCAGTCAGTCGGCCAGTCGTGGGCGCCACCAGATTTTGTGAAGCGGCTAAACGAGGATTTTGACGGCAAGATTCAGTTGTTTAGCTATGTGGACTATCTGGCGCGGTGAGCGCCTACGCCGATACGTCGTTTCTCCTGTCTTATTTTGGTCAGGATGCGAAGACATTGCTGGCCCACGAATATGCCTCAGGTTGGACCGAGCCGCCGCGCATTGCGTGGACACCGTTTGGGGAATTGGAATTTAGGAATGCGGCCCGGGCTTTGGTGTTTTCCGGCAAACTCGATCTAGCCGGACTCGCGGCGATCGAGGCACGGGTGCGCGAGGATTTACGCGGCGACATCTTGACGCGACGAACGCTGCCGGCCGGTTCGCACTATCGGACGGCCGAGACCATTTCGGCCGCGCACACTATCCGTCTGGGCGTGCGCACGCTCGATCTGCTGCATATCGCGGCCGCGCAGACCCTCGAGGCGCGGAAGTTCCTCAGCTTCGATCTTCGCCAGCGCGAGTTTGCCGTCCGCTGCGGCCTGCACGTGCTGCCGGAGCGCGCCGCCACCACCCCATGAAAATCATCCGCACCGACTGTCTCGTGATTGGCGCCGGGCTCGCCGGCTCCGCCTACGCGCTCCACGCCGCCCGCGCGGGACTTTCTGTGGAACTGCTGTCGCTCGCCGAGCCGCTCGTCGCCAATAGCGATTGGGCGCAGGGCGGCATCATTTACGACACGACGCCCGATCCGGCGTCGCTCGCGCGCGACATCATGGACGCGAGCGACGGCACGGCGAATCCTGCGGCCATCGACCAACTCGTGCGCGAGGGCCCAGCCGCCGTGAAGGAGCTCCTCCTCGATGAACTGCAGGTGGGCTTCGACCGCGATGCGGCTGGTTCACTCGACTACACCCGCGAAGGCGGACATAGCGAACGGCGCATTATCCACGCGAAGGATACGACCGGGCATTCGATCCTTGCTGCCGTCGCGCGCCGCGTCGACGCCACCCCGCGCATCCTCCGCCGCATCGGCTGGGTCGCCGTCGATCTGCTGACGCTCTCGCACAACTCGGAAAACCTCGCGGACAAATACGAACCGCTCACCTGTTTCGGAGCCTATGTGCTCGATACCGGCACCGGCGAGGTGGTCGCGATCGTCGCGAAAAAAACGGTGCTCGCGAGTGGCGGCTTGGGACAGATTTTTCTGCATTCCACCAACCAGCCGGGCAGCGTCGGCCACGGCGTGGCGATGGCTTATCGCGTGGGTGCGCGGCTCATCGATCTCGAATACGTGCAGTTCCATCCGACGGTCTTCGCGAAGAAGAACGCCCCGCGGTTCCTCGTCACCGAGGCGTTGCGCGGCGAGGGCGGAGTGCTCGTCAGCGCCCGGGGCGAACGGTTCATGGACGCCGTGCACCCGCGTGGTTCGCTGGCGCCGCGCGATGTCGTGGCACGCGCCATCAAGCAGGAGTTGGCCGCGAGTGGTGAGCCCTGCGCGTTACTCGATCTTTCGGCCATGCCGCCGGAATTCATCCGCGAACGATTTCCGAGCATCTACGAGCGTTGCCTCAGCCACGGCGTCGATATCACGCGCGAACCCATCCCGGTGGTGCCCGCTGCCCACTACGCGTGCGGGGGAGTGCATACCGACCTTAATGGCCGCACCAATATCCGCCACTTGGCCGCGATCGGCGAGACGGCGTGCACCGGCCTGCACGGGGCGAACCGGCTCGCCAGCACGTCGCTGCTCGAATGTCTCACCGGGGCAAAGTTTGCGGCGCGTGCGGACGCGGCGGAGATCACTGGCGTGGGCTGGCCAGCCCGTGACGCCGCGAATCTCGGATCGGCCAACCCGGGCCACTTTCGTCAGCCTGATCCGCGCCCGTGGGAAAGCCCGACGCGCGAGGCCGATCCGGTGCTGGTCCGGCAAGACCTGCAGCAAATCCAAAACACGATGTGGAATTACAGCGGCGTCGTGCGCTCGCCGAAACGTCTGCGTCGGGCGCGCCGTATTTTGCTCGAGCTCCGCGAGGAGATTCAGAGTTTCTACCGCGGTTGCCGTCTCACGAGGGATGGTATCGAGCTACGCAATGCCATCCAGACCGCGTTGCTCGTCGTGCACGCCGCGTCGCTCAATCCGCGGAGCAAGGGCTGTCACTACGTCGTCGAGGAGGATTAGCGTCGGGGCTGCGTGGGCTTATGCCAATGCGCGTTCAAGATTGGACGAACACCGGGTTTTTTGTCGCCTGCTTGCAGGCGATTCAGGCGGTGAAAATCGCCCGCAAGCAGGCTCCTACCCTCAAGCCCGGTTAAGCTAATCTTGAACGCAACGTGGGCTTACGCCGCACCCGCTGCTGCACGGGCGCGGGCCTGTTCAAGGATGCTCAGCAGCGTCGCGAAATCTTCTTCGCGCGTGCGGCTCTCGATGATGAAATCGAATTTATGGGCCTCTTGCAGCTCGCGCTCGGCGGTCTGCATGCGGCCGGCGATCTCGGCGGCGTTGTCTTGGGCTCGCCCGATCATCCGGGCGACCAACCGCTCCTGATCAACGATGATAAACACCGTCGTCATGCGGCGGGCGAGGAGCGGGTTTTCCTGGGCGGCGCGGCGAAAGCTCTCCACGCCCTGCACATCGACGCTGAGCACGAGGCTCTGTCCGCGTACGAGGGGTTCCAATACGCTCGATTTTAACGTGCCGTAGCGACGTTGGCCGTGCACCCACGCCCACTCCAGAAAATCGTTGGCGGCGAGTCCCGCGTCGAACTGCTCGGGTGTCAGGAAATGGTAATGCACGCCGTTGATCTCGCCGGGCCGCGGCGCGCGCGTCGTCGTGGTGACCACGCGTTCGAATTCTCGGATCTCGGAGACCAAGCGGTCGCACAGCGTGCTCTTGCCGGAGCCGGCTGGGCCGGCGATGACGAGGAGGACGGGGACATTCCGGTGAGGCATCTCAGTAAAAACAAGGTGTCA
>CAIXKG010000131.1 GCA_903919985.1 uncultured Opitutia bacterium
CGCCGAAATCGGCGTGGCCGGGGGTGTCGACGATATTGACGATCTTTTCCTTCCAGTGAACGGACGTGTTCTTCGCTTTGATCGTGATGCCCTTCTCCTTTTCAAGGTCCATGGAGTCCATGGCGCGTTCCTCAACCTGTTGGTTGGCGCGGAAGACTCCGCCTTCCTTAAGGAGCTTGTCGACGAGCGTGGTCTTGCCGTGGTCGACGTGAGCGATGATGGCGATATTACGGATGTTCTGGTTCATGGCGCGGGCGCGTTCTGGTCTATGGAAAAAAGAAGAACGTGCGGATCGCCCCTCCGGAAAGCAAGGCCGAAGGCGGGGGCGATTGAAACGGTTGTGCAAACTTAGGACAAAGAAGCGGAGGCAAATGAAATTGCACCGCGCCGCTCGGCCCGACGACATGATGGGATGCGCTGCATTGGAATCGACTACGGGACCCGCCGCCTCGGCCTCGCCTACGGCGACGAGCTAGGCGTCGCGACGCCGTTGCCCGCGCTGGTCGATGCCGATGAGGGCAAACGCTGGGCTGCATTGCTTGCCGTCGTGCATGCCCGGCGTGCGACTGATTTGGTGCTTGGTTATCCGCTCAACATGGATGGATCGGCGGGCTTCAAGGCGAAGGAGGTCGACGCATTTGCGGCCCGGCTTCGCACCACGCTGGCGCTGCCGGTGCATCTCGTGGACGAAACACTCACCAGCCATGAAGCGGAGTCCACCATCGCGAAAGGGAAGCGACGCCAGGTTCGCGCGAGCGGGATTATTGATTCACGAGCGGCGACGCTGATCCTGCAGGATTTCCTCACCTTGGAATTTCCCTCGGAGGATTCCGCGTGACCGATGATTCGCCTGAGGGCGCTCCCGCCGAGGCGCTCACGCGCTGGAAATGCGTGTGCGCTTACGATGGCGGACCGTTTGCGGGCTGGCAAAGTCAGCCCGGCGGAAACTCTGTGCAGGATACGATTGAAGCGCGGCTCGCGCAGATTTTCGGCCGGCCGGTGCGGACCCATGCAAGTGGACGAACCGACGCCGGCGTGCACGCGCACGCGCAGGTTTTCCATTTCGACGCCAATTGGCGGCACGGACCGGAGCGATTGCTGGCGGCGATGCGGTCCGTGATTTCACCGGCGATCCAGTTCAAAACGATCCGCGTGGTGTCGGCGAAATTCCACGCGCGGTTTTCGGCCGTCGGGAAAATCTACAGTTATCATCTGCATCTCGGCGATGCGGACCCGTTCTCGCGGCCCTACTGCTGGCCGGTATTCAGGCCGCTGAATTTCACCGCCATGGAGGCCGCCGCGGCTGCGCTGCGGGGGAAAAATGATTTCAAGGCTTTTTCGGCATTCAATGGTGCAGAGATGGAGGATACCGTGCGCGACCTCCGTCGCCTGGAGATCGCGCGCCGCGGAGCCCGCGTGCGTATCACGGCGGAGGCCGATGGTTTTCTCTATAAAATGGTACGCAGTCTCGTCGGAGCCGTCGTGGCGGTCGGCGAAGGTAAACTCACTCCGGCCGAGGTGCGGACGATTTTGCTTTCGCGTGAGCGCACGCCGCTCATTCACACCGCGCCTCCCCAGGGCCTTTTTCTCGAAAAAGTTTTCTACCGATGAACGGATCGGGTCTGGCGGAACTGGTGCGGGGAATGGGCGATGTGGTGTTTCCGCCGACGTGTGTCGATTGCCGCGGGCTGGTCGAAGGGAGCGGATTCCGTCAGGTGTGCGTGAGCTGTGCGGCGCGGCTCGATTTCGTGCACGCGCCCCATTGCACGACCTGCGGCCATCCGTTTTACGGCGTAGTCGAAGGCGAGCGCATGTGTCCGCACTGCGCAGGCTTGGAACCCGCCTTCCTGACCGGGTGCACGGCGGTGTTGTTCAAAGGTCCGGCCCGGGCCTTGGTGATTGAGCTCAAATATCATCGTGGCCTGCACGTGCTCGCCGACATGGAAGAGATTTTTCGGCGTTCGTCGGAGGCGTTGGCGACTGCCTGCGACGCGATTCTCGTGCCCGTGCCTTTGCATCCGCGCAAGGCACGGGAGCGGGGGTTCAACCAAAGTGCCTTGCTGGCGGCGGCTTTGGCGCGGGCGAGCGCCGGCCGTGCGCGGGTGGAGGCGTTGCTGGAGCGGACAGCGGACACAGCGACGCAGACGGCGTTCGATCGAAAGACGCGGCAGACGAACCTTAAAAATGCCTTTGCACTGGTGAAAGGGGCCACCCTAATTGAGGGTCAGAAGTATGTGCTCGTTGACGACGTATTCACCACCGGCTCTACGCTCAACAGCTGTGCTCGCACGCTGCGGCGGGCTGGTGCGCTGAATCTTCACGTCGTCACTTTCGGCCACGGCTAAGTTTTTCAATCCATGCATTTCGACAAACCGACTTACAAAGTCCGCAAAACCGCGAAGAAAGAAATTCCCAAGGGCCTTTACACGAAGGACCCGCTCACAGGGGAAATTCTGTTCAACAAGGAAATCGAGGACAACCAGATGGTCGTGCCGCGCAGCGGACACCATTTTCCGATCGGAGCGCGGGCCCGGATCGCCGGGCTGTTCGATGAAGGCACATTCACCGAGGCGGACGCCGGGGTGCGATCCGGTGACCCGCTGGGCTTTGTCGATTCGCAACCGTATCCGGACCGCATCAAGCGCTACGAAAAAGAGAGCGGCTTGCCCGAGGCGGTGATTTGCGGTGTGGGCCGGATTTACGGCATCGAAGTCTCCGTCGCGGTGATGGATTTCCGTTTCTGCGGTGGCGCGATGGGGGCGGCCGCGGGCGAAAAAATCACGCGAGCCATTGAAGCGGCGATCGGAAAAAAATGTCCCTGCATTATCTTTAGCGCTTCGGGCGGCGCGCGCATGCAGGAGGGAATTTATTCGCTGATGCAGATGGCGAAGACGAGTGCCGCTCTGGGCCGTCTCGCGGCGGCGAAGCTGCCGTTTGTCTCCGTGCTCACGCATCCCACGATGGGGGGTGTGACGGCGAGTTTTGCGACGCTTGGCGATGTGATCATCGCGGAGCCCGGCGCGTTAATCGGCTTTGCCGGCGCACGCGTGATCAAGGACACGACGAAGCAATCGCTGCCCGCAGGATTTCAGACCGCGGAGTTTTTGCTGCAGCACGGACTCGTGGACCAAATCGTGAGCCGGTTGGAGATGCGCGAGCGGCTGCGTGATCTGCTCTCGGCCCTGCATGGCAAGAAGCGGCAGGCGATGGCGGCGCTTAAGTTATAATCCGAGGTTTGTCCGGCGGAAACGAGTGGATTTGTCCGAGTCAACCCAGTGATAAGTTGATAAAGACGCTCCGTCCCAGCGCGCACGGAGATCGGAAACAGAGTTCGCGAGCCAAACAAAAGCATCTTCTTCCTCTTCGTGCTCTCCGTGTCTGGGTTCACTGTCCGCTGTGATCCATGGCTTGGTTTTGAGTTCTCGAAGATTCTTAAAATGCCCACTGACTATTCTGCCGTGCAGGATTACCTCTTCGGCCTGAAAACGCAGGGGCCGAAGTTTGGCATCGATCGGATGCGATTGCTGACCGCGGCGCTGGGGCATCCGGAACGCGCGGTGCCGTGCATCCATATTGCTGGCACGAACGGAAAGGGGTCGGTCGCCGCGATGTTGCGCGGGATTTTTACCGCGGCGGATTGGCGCGTCGGACTCTATACTTCGCCGCATCTGGTTCGCCTAGGCGAGCGCGTGCAAGTGGACCGCGAGCTCCTCTCGGAGGCCGAGATCGGGGCCTACGCGATGGAATTAAAACCCGTGGCCGAGGGAATCGCCGCGGCGGGCGCGGCGGACGATCATCCCAGTTTTTTTGAATTCATGACGGCGATGGCGTTTCTCCAATTCGCGCGGAAGCAGTGCGACGTGAACCTGATCGAGGTGGGACTCGGCGGGCGACTCGACGCGACGAACGTTGTCGTGCCCGAAGTCAGTGTGATCACTTCCATCGGGCTGGATCACTGTGAAATGTTGGGCGATACGATCGAACAAATCGCGGCGGAAAAAGCGGGAATCATCAAGGCCGGCATCCCCGTGGTGATCGGCCGCCTTCCGGTCGCGGCGGAATCTGTGATACGGGCCCACGCCGCGCGGCTGGGTGTGCGGGTGTCGAGCGTGCGGAAGGAATTTGGCGAGGCGCTGGAAAATTTTCCCCGGACAAATCTGGAAGGCGACTATCAGCGCTGGAATGCGGCGACGGCGACGTTGGTCGCTCGCGCGCTACCCGCGCGTTGGCGGCTCGACGAGGACTTGATCGCGCGCGGTCTGATGCAGACCGAGTGGCCGGGGCGTTGGCAACGAGTGCAGCTGGGGGGGCGGCGGGCGATCCTCGATGCCTCGCATAACCCGGAGGGCGCACAGGTGCTCGATGCGAATCTCACGCAGCTGGTCGCGGAAACGGGGCGCGCGCCAATCGTGATCACGGGCGTGCTCGGCGTGGCGCGCGCGCGGCCTCTGTTGGAAACGCTGTGCCGTCATGCCCGCGAGATTCATCTCGTGGTACCCAAGCAGGCCCGCGCGAGCAGCTATGAGGAGTTGGAGTCCCTCGTGCCAGCGGCATTCTATGCGGGAGGTGGACGAGTGATTCGCGACACTGTGGAACGGCTTTTTCCCGGCGATGACGCGTGTGTCGCGGGCGGACCGGACGACGTGGTCGTAGTGACCGGTTCGATCTATTTGCTGGGCGAAGTCATGGCCCGCATTGCGCCGCAACGCGGAGCAGGCGAGGGGCGCTTGCAGGATTTCTAAGCCTAAACGCTGCCGTCCCAATCGGAGGTAATTCGGCGTACCTGCGAGCGCCGGGGTGTGCGCGATCGGATTGGTCTAAGCCTCGAGATCGCTGCATCGTTCATGCTCATAGCTAGCACGCGTGCTTTCGCTCTTTCGCGGATTGGCATTTGACGGCGGGGGAGGGCGACCTACCGTCGGCGATGACACCCTGCAGTGTTCGAGGTGCTTTCAATAACTGCTCTTTGCCTTAGAATTATTACGGGAGCCGAGACCGTCGCGGAAGATGCTAGGCCGTAAATCGGAAAGCAGACGCTGCGGAGGAGGTGCCCACCTTAACCTAAAAAGGTCCTGAGCCTTTGGGCGCACGGCACAGGCGGGGTGTCATTCTTTTTCTATGAATCCAAGTTACTACCATCTGCTCCATTTGTTCTCCCTCTTCGTGCTGACGGCTCACACCTTCATGGCGTTCGCCAACCCTGCGCCGGAAAACCGGAAGAAGACGCTGATGATCACAGGAATTGCGGGCCTGCTCGTTCTGATCAGTGGGTTCGGTCTGCTGGCGAAACTTTACGCGGGGCCCATGCCCGCATGGGCGATCGTGAAACTGTTCAGTTGGCTAGGGCTTATGGCCGTAGGTGGGATGGTTTACCGCCGCCCCCACCTGCGCAGCACACTCGCCTTTGTGACGCTCTGTCTGATCTTGGTCGCGCTGGTGATGGTTTACCTGCGGCCGATTTGAGCGGCACAGGGCGGATATGACTGAAACGCTCTGCGGCGTCTGGGTGGACGACGAGGGCGGAGTGCACCTCGCGGTGGCGACGCCGGAAGGCGGCCGCGCCGAGCGCAGGGGCACGCTGCGACCTTTCGCGTGGTTAAAGGCGGAACCGACGGCGGAGACCGTGGGGATAAGCGTCGAGAAACTCGCCGGCGATGCGGTTTTTGGCCGACTCGCCCACGCAGAAACGCTCGCGGTCTTTGAGGAATTCTTAAAAGCCACGCGGGCCGAGGGCGGCGTGGATACGATTCGCCCCTTGGAAAATCAGTTCCTCGTGCAGCAACGGGCGCGGTTGTTTCGTGAGCTCAGTTTCGGCCAAGTTCGCCGCTGTCAGCTCGACATCGAGACCGCTTCGACTGATGGCAGCTTCAGCGACGCAAGCCGGCCGGACGATCGGGTGCTGGCCGTGGGGCTGCGCTGTGGCGGGCATAACCGTCTCCTGTTGCTTGAGGCGATGAGCGACGAAGCGGAGAAAAAACTGCTAGAAGATTTCAACGCCGTACTGGCGGAGATCGATCCCGACGTCGTCGAGGGTCACAACATTTTCAAGTTTGACCTCGATTATCTCCGGCAACGCTGCCGCCGGCACAAACTACCGTGCGCCTGGGGGCGGTTTGGCCAGAAGGCGACCTTTCGCAACAGCCGCCTGAAAGTGGCGGAGCGCTGGATCGATTTTCCACGCTGCGATCTGCCGGGCCGCGCCGTCGTGGACACCTATCTACTCGTGCAACTTTACGATATCACGACGCGCGAACTTACGGCGTACGGATTGAAGGACGTCGCGATTTATCTGGGTATCACGGATGAGGACAGCGCAACGCGAACCTACATCGACGGCGGAAAAATTGCCGAGACGTTTGTGGGCGATCGCGCGAGGTTCTGCGCTTATCTGGAGGACGATCTGCGGGAGACGCAGGGGCTCGCCGATCTACTGCTGCCGACGTATTTCGAACAGACCCGCACGTTTCCCATTCTGCTGCAGGACGCGACGCTTCGCGGGACGACGTCGAAGATCGATCTGCTTTTCCTCGAGGAATACTATCACGCCCGGCAGTCGTGTCCGGTGCCGCCGGAGGTAAAACCGTTTGAAGGCGGCTATACGCGGAGTTTTCAAGAAGGTGTGTTCCGCCACGTGCTCCACTTCGACGTGGCGTCGCTTTATCCCAGCCTGTTGCTTGGCATTGGGCGAAATCCAGCGACGGATGACCTTGGGATTTTCATCCCGCTGCTGAAATCGCTCCGCGAGTACCGTTTAAAATTTAAGCAACTCGCACGCACGGTGCCTACGGCGGACGAACGCGCCGAGGCGCAGGCGCGGCAGACTAGTTTCAAAATTTTGATCAATTCGTTTTACGGTTACCTCGGTTTTTCGGGCGCTCGTTTCGGGGATGGCGAGCTCGCGGCGGAGGTTACGCGTCGCGGTCGGGAGTTGCTGCAGGCCCTGATCGACGAGTTTGCGCAGCGCGGCTGCACGATTCTGGAGGCCGACACCGACGGTATTTATTTGTCGTCGGAAACCTATTTCGAAGATCCCGACGCGTTACTGGCGTTAGTGGCGCCAAGTCTGCCCGCGGGCATCGAACTTGAGCACGACGGACGCTACACCGCTATGTTTTGCTACAAGGCCAAGAACTATGCGCTGTATGACGGTAAGAAACTCACGCTGCGTGGGAGCGCGCTGCGTTCGCGCGGGACTGAACCGTATCTCCGGAAGCTCTCGCGACAGCTGTTTCATTTTTTAGTCGGAGCGACATCTGATTCTCCTCTGACGATGCTGGAGGATTATCGGACCCGCTTCGCTACGCGCGCGATGCCGGTGGGCGAACTCGCGAAGAGCGAGACACTCAGCATGAATCCCGATGCCTATGAGCGGTTCATCGCTGAAGGCGGAAAACCGCGGCGAGCTTCGGCTGAAGCGGCGTTGCTCTTGGTCCCGCGTCCACGCATGGGCGACCGGGTGACCTACTACGTGACTCCGAAGCAAAAAGGAAAGACGAGCGACTGGCAGCGGGCGCGGCCAGTGGAGTTATACGATGCGGCCGCTGCGCCCTACGATCCGAGTTACTATCTGGAAAAATTGGACGACTGGATCGAGCGCTACGGAAAATTTATCGGCGCGAAACCGCCGCCGCCAGCGCAGGGCGAGTTGTTTGGGTGAGCGAATTTGTCCGGACAGCGCGAGTGCGACGGCCGACTCCGCGCATAAAAAAGGCCCGACCGAAGTCGGGCCTTTGTGAAAACGTAGACCGTTTAGCTCCAGCGCAGATCGGCGCGCGAGAACGGGAACTGGCGCACGCGTTTGCCGGTGGCGGCAAAGATCGCGTTGGCCAGTGCCGGGGCGACCGGCGGGATCGGGGGTTCGCCCAAGCCCGTCGGGGGAGTATTTGATTTGAGGAAGTGCACCTCGATCTTCGTGGGTGCGTCGGGCATGCGGATCATCGGATAGTCGGTGAAGTTGCTCTGGACCATCCGGCCGCGCTCGATGTTCAGCTCTTGGAACATGGCCACGCCGATACCGTCGCAGATGCAGCCTTCGACTTGGTTTTCAGCGCCGCTGAGGTTTACGATTTGCGAGCCGACGTCGCACACACAGACGAAGCGGTCGACTTTGACCTGGCCTTCCTTCGACACGGTGACTTCGGCGACTTGGGCGATGAAGCCGCTGTGGCTGAAGTGGAATGAAATGCCTTGGCCCTGGCCCTTCGGGAACTTCTTCGGATTCCAGCCGGCTTTTTCCGCGACGAGTTTGAGCGCGCCCGTCATGCGGGCGGCGTCATAACCACCGCTGAGTTTTTGCGACAGGAGTTCGAGCCGGACCTCGAGGGGATCGCGACCGGCGGCGTGAGCGAGTTCGTCGATGAAGCTCTGCATGACGAACGAGAAACAGTTGTTGTTCGGTGCGCGCCACGGCCCCGAGGGGATGTTACACGGCATGACCGTTTGTTCCGCCTGATAGTTCGGGAGAAATTTCGCGGGGAATTGTTCGGCATCGAGCGGATGGATCGGCCGCAGGGAGAGCGCGGTGTCCGGGCCGCGACCGGCGCTCATCGTGCCGAACGTGACAAACCGGTTTTGCCAACCGACGATTTTCCCAGCGGCATTAATGCCACCCTTGAGGAAGTGAAAGCCGCCCGGCCGGAAGTGATCGTGGCGCATGTCGTCTTCGCGGGACCACGTCAGTTTTACCGGTAAGCCGGGTACTTTGTGGGCGATCGCTGCGGCATCGAGGACGTAATCGGTACTGAGTCTCCGACCGAATCCGCCACCACTGCGGGTGAGGTGAACCGTCACCTTTTCCTTGGCGACGCCGAATTGCGTGACGACCGCGGTTTGCGCGGCGCCTGGATTTTGGGAGGGCGCCCAAATTTCGAACGCGCCGTCCTTAAACAAAACGGTGCAGTTCTGCGGCTCGATGCTGGCGTGGGAAATGAAGGGATAGCTGTATGCGCCCTCGATGACCTTCGTGGCTCCGGCGAACGCGGCGGTTACGTCGCCGTCCTTATGAATGGTGGTTGTCCCGGGCTGCTTGGAGAGCTCAACGGCCTTGTTGCTGAACTCATCCCAGCTGTCGTTGGCAAATTTGCCCTCATCCCAGACTACCTTGAGCTGCTTGCGGGCGCTGAAAGCGGCCCACGTCGAGTCGGCGACAATGGCGACGCCGGACAGCAACCCCGTGAGGTTTGTGCCGCCTTCGATGATGAAGGCGTCTTTCACCCCGGGGAGGGACTTGATCGTGTCGAGATTGGCGCTGACGGCCTTGCCTGCGAAAACCGGGCATTTTTCGTAGGCGGCGTAGAGCATACCCGGCAACTTGACGTCGATCCCGAAGAGCGGCTGGCCAGAGACGATCTTTGGATTGTCGACACCGGAAATACGCGTACCGAGCAGCTTGAAGTCCTTCGGATCTTTCAACTTCACGGCGGCGGCATCGGGAACGGGCAGCGTGGCAGCCTTGGCGACGAGTTCGCCGAATTTCAGCGAGCGCTTGCTCGCGGCGTGATGGACGGCGGTGCCGGCGGCCACACATTCGCTGGCGGGCACACCCCAGGTTTGGGCGGCGGCTTCGACGAGCATGGTGCGCGCGGTGGCGCCCAGTTTGTGAAACTCAGCGTAGTTGGTCGGGGTGGAGCGGCTGCCGCCGGCGCTCTGGCCGCCGTAAGCTGCATCGAGATCGCCTTGGACAATCACAACGTCCTTCCAGTTCACCTCGAGTTCTTCGGCGATGATCATCGGGAGCGAGGTTTTCACCCCTTGGCCGATCTCAGGCTGTTTCGAAACGATCGTGACGACGCTCTCGGGACTGATCCGGATAAAAGCGTTGGGCTTGAATTCCATGCCCGCCGTTGGTTTCACGACTTCCGCCGCGAACGTGGTACCGGTTGAGCGTAGGTAATAACCAAGGACTAAGCCGCCGCCGGCAATGCCGGTGAATTTCAGAAAATCGCGACGGGCGACGGGACCGGAAAGGGTAGGAGTGCTCATTTGGCGGCCTCCTGCTTGGGAGCTACAGCGGTCCCGATTTGCGCGGCGCGTTTGATGCCAGCGCGGATGCGGAGATAGGTCGCGCAACGGCAGAGATTATTGGCCATCGCACCGTCGATATCTTCATCGCTCGGTTGCGGATTGTCCTTAAGGAGCGCCGCGGCGGTCATGATTTGACCGGCCTGGCAGTATCCGCACTGCGGTACGTCGAGTTCGCACCACGCCTGTTGGAGCGGGTGGGAGTGCTTGGCATCGAGCCCTTCGATGGTGGTGATTTGTTTGCGGCCGACCGTCGAGACGGCGGTCATGCATGCGCGCATCGAGACACCATTGATGTGGATGGAACACGCCCCGCATTGACCGACGCCGCAGCCGAACTTGGTCCCGGGAAGATTTAGGTGATCACGCAGCACCCACAGCATCGGGGTGTCGGAAGCCACGTCCACAGTGTGGGCCTGGCCATTAATTTGTAGGGTGTACTTGCTCATGGGTAAATAATTCGGGGCGGGGGTGAACGGTCGGTTGAACGTTGCGGGGAGAGCGAAAACAAAAGCGGGGAGAGAATTGGGGACAAATTGCGGAAACTGCTACCTTTTTTTAGCGCTGCTACGGTTTGTCACCCACTCGATGATTGGCGCCTCGTCTTCGCCGGCCCGCCACACGAGGTTCAGGAATTCGTGGGGTAGAATATCGTGGGCTTTAAAAAACGCCCGGTCGCCGCCGCAACCGTACATGAGCGAAGCGGGCAGCTCGCCGCGCAGCTTGGCTCGCGCCTTGGGTAGAAGGCGGGGCAGCCATTCGATGCCGCGGACCGACGCTGACTTCGCGGGCAGCGTGGCGGGATCGAGGACCGTCGTCGATGGACGGGAAAGCTGGGCGTTAATAAAATAGTCGCGCCGGACCAGTTCGATGCCGAGCGCCTGCTCAAAGTTTGGTTCACCGTGGTTCGCGAAATCTTCGATGTAGTCGAAGAGATGCTGAGCCGTGATGCCGTTGGCGGCGAGAAACGCGATGTCGGTGGGTGAGCCTAATGTGGCGGCAGTCGCTCCGCCTTGGGCATATCGGGCGGCGGCTCGGTCGTAGACCATGCGAAACGTAGCAGCGAAGGTGTAGTGTGACATGAGAGACGAGGTAATTGGGGGAAGCTAAAACCCGGATTCAAGGCACTCGGAGATGGCGTCAAGGCAAGCCGCACGGGGAAATTTTAGCCGCACCGATCTTTCATCGTACCGCAAACGCTCCAGTCCGCCTGCCCACTAGAAAGGCAGGGCGTGCGATCTCCAAAGCGCCGGTTGGGCGTTGCTTGTTTAGTGAGTTGATTCGCAGCGGGGGATAAACCGCCCGATCTCAATTTTTGCGTTTCTTTTGGGATACTGGGGCGGACCGCGCCGTTGGCAGCGAACCATCCGTCGCCATCTCTTTCAGTAGGCTCGTGAGATAGGGAATGAGCTGTTTCTTGCGACTCACGATGCCGGGCAGGTCGAAAATTTCGTCCTGCTCCACGTGTGCGTACGTGATGCGTTCGATGATGCCCGGTTCGCCTTTCACCAGGAGGAGAGAGTTCTGCGTGTTGATGTCAGTGACCAGCAGCGCGGCGAAGGCCAGCTTCTCGTCGTCGCGCAATTCCCGGAGTGCGGAGGCGATGGGCTTGGCGTGCTGCCAGAAATTGCCGAAGCCGAGTTCCTCAACTTGGGAGACGGCAAAGCGCAGGCCTTCCTCCTCGTAAATCTTGAAGTCGGAGCGAACGATTTTTTCCGGCGGCTGGGCGAGGATGACAGATCCCGAGTTGAATATCTCGTCCGCCAGCGTCTTGGAGTTAATGCCTGCGATCTCGGCGAGCCATTCGAGGATGATGGTGTCCTTGCGCGTCGTGGTGGGGCCTTTGAGGTGCAGCGTGTCGGAGATAAGCCCGGACATCATGATGCCAGCGATGGAAGGCGATGGCTTTAGGCCCTCGCGACGGAAAAGATCGGCGACAATCGTACAGGTGGAGCCCACCGGCTCGTTAATAAAGAGGATGGGCTGCGCGGTGTTGAGGGAGCCGAGGCGGTGGTGATCGATGATCTCCGAAATGGTGACTTCCTCGGCCCCGGTGACCGCCTGGGTCATTTCATTGTGATCGACTAGCACGAGCCGGGTTTGCACGGGCTTGAGGAGGTCGCTTTTTGAAAGCACGCCCACGAGTTTGCCGTCGTCATCGACAACCATTGCGGCCGGGGCGGTGAACGATGACATTTTCCGGCGCACCTCGCCGATGCGGGCGTCGGGGTGAAACGACGTGAACTCCTTCTCGATTACCCGACTGATGGTCGAGGCCGTGCGCACGCCCCACGCGGTGGTGGCCGAGTCCCAGGGGCTGATGATGAGACTGACCCCGCTCGCCTTGGCTTGAGCGACGATGTCGTCGTCGACGGGCAGACCGCCCGAGATGATGATCACTCGCACGCCGAGTGCGATGGCGCGTTCCTGAATATCCCGCCGGTCGCCAACGATGATGAGTGACTGGGCTGGCGGGATGTTTTCGCGTTCGGAAATTTTCCAAAACGTGCGGACGTCCATCGCCCCGAGGCGGACGAAAAGTTCTTCCGTGCGGCTTTCGGCGACGAGGTGCAGCGCCGTGGCTTTCAACGCGCGTACGATGTGGGCGAGTGACGTGTGCACCTGGCGCATCAAGCGCGGTTCACTGATGCGGGGAATGAAGATCCCTCCGAGGTGCGGCAGGGAAATCGAGCCGACAACATGACGGCTTTCGTCGGTGACAGGGAGGAGCCGGATATCGTGCCGATCGATCAATTCCAGGGCCTCAGCGCACGTAGCCTGCGGGGAAACCGAGACGACGTTCGAAATCATGAAATCACGCACCCGGGGCGAGACATCGCTGACGTAAGCTGGAAGCGGCTGTTCGAAGCGTGAAAGAATCGTATCGATGCGGGCGTTGGAGTTTCCGCAGCGCGCCGCGACGTACCCGGTCTCGCCTTTGGCCGCTTTGAAAGCCGCGTAGGCAATCGCCGAGCAGATGGCGTCGGCGTCGGGATTTTTGTGTCCGATGATGTAAGTCGTGTTGGCGGCGGGCTCGTTGACAGGCGGCATGGATCAGGTGTCCGGAGGTTGTGCGGACGCGGGGGGCGGGGGAAGCGGTAAATAAAAAACCCGGCCGAGGGGCCGGGTTTAAAATCAAGACTGATGCTGACGATTACGGCCCGCGTTGGGCCGCTGCGCCGGCGGCCGTCCCGATCATGCCGGCGGCGCCGGACGTCGGAGGAATCGCATAGATGCGCGCGCTGTTGGCGGCGTTGGTGGCGTTGAAGGGAATGGCTTGTTGAATGTTGGCTAATTTGTTGCCGCTGGTGCTGGCGGAATTATTCGATACGAACAGTCCTGCGGTGGACGAGTAGAAGGAAACGTTACCGCCCAGGAAGGCGATATACCCGCCGTTATCTTTGTAGACTCCGCTCGTGGGGCTCCAGGTGCCGGCGGTGGTCAGGCCACGGGTATAAACGACTGGCGTCGTCGCCGGGTCGCTCATTTTCACGCCGCCCACGAATTCCCAAGCCATCGTGCCGGCGGAGTTGTTAGTGAAAGAAGTGTGCAGCGTATTCCGAGCGGTACTCGGTTGGATAATGAACGTGGGGTAAGTGCCGGTGAAAGCGGCGTCGTTTTTCGAAAAATAAAATGTAGGGTCGGTAAGAATGTTGTTTTTGGCCAGAATACCGGGCCAGCGATAGGCGGCAGAGGGCGCGGTCAAAGTAGTCGCGGCGATCCTCTGCGGGTCGGGAAGACTGTCGCTGTTGTCCTGAGCGTAGATCGTCGCCGCCTTCAGGATTTCCCGCAGATTATTCGCGTCGACGGCGCGCTGAGCCTTGTCGCGGACGGTGCCGACGGTGGGGATGATGATCGCAGCAAGAATGCCGATGATCGCGATGACGGTGAGAAGCTCGATCAGCGTGAAGCCGGCCGGAAACCGACGGATGGTAGTGCGCATGTGCAGTTGGGATGGGTACTGGAAAGCGGAACAGTACCCGGTAAATTCGGCCGAACCAGAAGGAGCACAAGCAGATTTTGACCGGGTGGACTGGACAAAGCTTTTTCCGCACGCCTAGGCTGCGCGGATGAAGATCTATCTCGATGGCAAATTCGTCGACTCGGCCGACGCCAAGGTTTCCGTTTTCGATCACGGCCTGCTCTACGGCGATGGCGTATTCGAGGGCATTCGGCTTTACGGGGGAAACATTTTCCGACTCGAAGAGCATCTCGAGCGGCTGGAATATTCGGCGAAGGCGATCATGCTCGAGCTGCCGCTGACGCGGAAGGAACTGAGCTGGGCCACTTGCGAGACGTGCCGGCAGAACAATCTCTCCGACGCCTACATCCGGCTAGTGGTCACGCGTGGCGTCGGCGATCTTGGTTTGTCGCCCTGGCTCTGTCCGAAGCCCACCGTTTTCATTATCGCGAGCAAGATCTCGCTTTATCCGCAGGAGCATTACGACAACGGCCTCGCGATTGTCACGGTTCCCACGCGACGCATCGGCCCGGCCGCGTTGCCCGCCACGATCAAGTCGCTCAATTACCTGAACAACATCCTTGGCAAGATCGAGGCGAAGCAGTTTGGCGCGCTCGAAGCCATCATGTTGAACGATCAGGGCTACGTGGCCGAGTGTACCGCGGATAACGTTTTCATCGTGCACAAGGGCGCGATCATTACGCCGTCGACCTCGCAGGGCGCGCTGAAAGGCATCACGCGGGACTCCGTGGTCGACATCGCGCGGGAACTGGGCGTTCCGCTGCGCGAGAGCAATATGACCCGCTACGATATCTGGTGCGCGGACGAATGTTTTCTGACGGGTTCGGGTGCGGAGGTGATCCCGGTGGTGAAGCTCGACGGCCGCGTGATCGGCGCCGGTATTCCAGGCCCGATCACCCAACGCGTCCTCACCGCGTTTCGTCAGCGCGTCCTCGTCGAAGGCACGCGGATCTGAGCTCAATTTGCGCCGGCCCACGCCTATTTTAATGCCGCGATCGGCGCATCACGTCCTTCGTTCGCGGGTTCGTCCTGCGCCAATCCAACCCGTCGGGGCGGACCTATCGCGCCATTGTCGCACAGGGCTCGGGTCGTTGCGCGCGACGCTTGCCAGCGCGCGCGCGTGTGGCATGTTCTGTGCAGATTAATTTTTCGAAAAATGGCCAACCCTCTCAAATGCGACCTGTGCTCGAAGCCGGCGACCGTCCATCTCACCCAGATTTTGAACAACAAGGTTCACAAGGTCGACATGTGCGAGGCGTGCGCGCAGGCGAAGGGCGTCACCGACCCGAGTGGTTTTTCCCTCGCCGACCTTTTGCTGAAAGCATCGCTCAATCCCGAGCTGGCGGAAGGCAAGGCGCAGTGCGAGCAGTGCGGCTTCACTCAAGCAGATTTTAAGAAACAAGGGCGCTTCGGCTGCGCCGCCTGCTACGAAACTTTCAAAGACATGCTCGAGCCTATGCTCGAGGGCATGCACAAGGGCACTTCGCATTCCGGCAAGGTTCCCCAAACGGCGCTTGCCCGCAAATCCCTGCACGACCGGCTGAGTAAACTCGAAATCGACCTCAGCGCCGCCATCAAAAGCGAGCGTTACGAAGATGCGGCGCGGGCCCGCGACGAAATCAATCATGCCAAGCAAGCCATCGATCAGAAACCGCAGCGCTAAGCCTGTCATGACGATCGCCTCGCTCATCGACACCCCTTCCGAGCTGACCGACGCGGCCAGCACCAAAACCGCGGTGGTGCTGATGACTCGGATTCGTCTCGCACGCAATCTTGCCGGCCAGCCGTTCCCCGGCTGGGCCAAGCCCGCGCAACGCGCCGAGATCAATGCGAAATGCCGCGCGGCCGTTGCCGCCGCCCCCGTGCTCAAACGTAGTTTGAATATCGCGGTCGAAGATCTCAACGAACTGGAAAAGCAAATCCTTGTTGAGCGTCACCTGATTAGCCGCGAACTGAGCGGCGCAAAGCCCGGCAGCGGTGTGGTCATCAGCAAGGACCAGTCGGTCTCTGTCATGATCAACGAGGAGGACCATCTGCGCATTCAAGTTCTGCGCTCGGGGTTTCAGCTCAAGAAGACTTGGAATATCATCAACGAGCTCGATACCGCACTCGAAAGCAGTCTTGATTTCGCGTTTTCGCCCTCGCTGGGCTACCTCACCGCCTGCCCCACGAATCTAGGCACCGGCATGCGCGCCTCGGCGATGATGCATCTTCCGGCCCTCGTAATCGCGAACCAGATGGAGAAGGTCGTTCGCGCCGTTAATCAACTCGGCATGGTCGTCCGCGGTCTGTTTGGCGAAGGGTCGGATGCCAATGGGAGCATTTTTCAAATTTCCAATCAGACGACCCTCGGCGAATCCGAAGAAGCAATTTTGAAGCGACTGTCGAGTGTGCTGCAATCGATCATCGAACATGAATTGAACGCGCGGGAAAAACTACTCGAGGCCGACGCGGGGAAATTCTTCGACAAGATCGGCCGGGCTTTTGGCATTCTGCAAAACAGTCACATGCTGAGTTCGGGCGAAGCGATGAATCTGCTGTCGCTGATTCGCCTTGGCGTCGACCTCGGCGCTTTTCCGGACGCGAATCGCTCCATGATCGACCGCCTATTTATCGAGGCCCAGCCCGGGCATCTGCAACACGTACAAAAGGGCGAGTTCGAGCCCGGTCAGCGCGATCTGCTGCGCGCGGCCCGGCTGCGCACCGAATTTGCAAATTTCGTCCGGCCGGACTTTTCTTTTAATACGAACGGAAAAAACTAAATCGATCCAAGACCCCACGCCCATGTCCCAAGAACCGATGAATAATTTCACGCCGCGCGCCCAGCAGGTGCTCGCGCTCGCCCGCAAGGAAGCGGATCGCTTCCACCACAACTACGTTGGCACGGAGCACATTCTGCTCGGGCTGATCAAGCTGGGGCAGGGCGTCGCCGTGAGCGTGCTCCAAAAGATGGGCCTCGATTTGGAGACCGTCCGCGCCGCCGTGGAAAAACAGGTCGGCACGGGCCAGGAAACAAAAACCCAAGGCAGCATTCCCTACACGCCCCGCGTTAAAAAAGTCCTCGCTCTCGCCGGCAAGGAGGCGAAGACGCTCAATCACTCTTATGTTGGCACGGAGCACATTCTTCTCGGTCTGCTGCGCGAAGGTGAAGGCGTCGCGGCCCGCGTCTTGAAGTCGCTCGACATCGACATCGAACGCACCCGTAACGAAATTCTGCGTGAGCTCGATCCGCAGTTCACCGGCAGCAATCCCCCCGATGGCACGCCGGGCGAGGAGGCGGCCGCCGGAATCCCGCAGCGTACCTCCGGGACCACCGACGATAAAAAGGA
>CAIXKG010000132.1 GCA_903919985.1 uncultured Opitutia bacterium
CCCCGATCGGCGACGAAGTGCGCGCGGCCTCGCCCGCCGTCGACACCAACGGCACGATCTACATCGGGTGCTATGATAAAAAAATCTACGCAATTAACCCTGACGGTTCACTGAAACGCACCTGGGCCACCGGCGATTTCATCCGCTCGTCGCCGGCGATCGCGGGCAACACGCTTTACATCGGGAGCAACGATCAGAAAATTTACGCGTTCGACCTTGGCGTCGGTTCCGCCGGTGGACCGTGGCCGCAATACCGCGCCAATGCCCGCCGGATCGGCCGCGCCGTCAGCGACACTACGTCCGTTCTGATCGCTCCGCTCTCCCAAATCGCAGCCATCGGCTATCCGCTCACGCTCAGCGTTTCGGCCGCGAATGCCGTTTCCTACCAATGGCAAAAAGACGGTGCCGTGATCGCCGGGGCCACCGGCTCGACGTACTCGGTCGCGAGCACAACCGCCGCCACCGCCGGAAACTACACCGTCGTCGTCAACGGCCTGAACGGCAGCGTCACGAGCGCGCCGGCCGTCGTGACCGTCGAGGCGCCTGCGATTGGCCGTCTCGTGAACCTTTCCGCCCGTACAGGCGCAGGCACCGGCGCCCAGGCTCTGATCGTCGGCTTCACGATCGGCGGTGGCACCGGAAAATCCGTCCTAATCCGCGGTATCGGCCCAAGCCTCACGGCCTTTGGCGTAGCCGGCGCGCTCAGCGATTCAACGCTCACGCTCTACAACTCGGTCGCAACGCAACTGGCGTTTAACGACAACTGGGGCGGCACCGCGACGCTGAACGCAGCCGCCACGAGCGTCGGCGCGTTCCCCCTCGACGCGGCGTCGAAGGACGCCGTTATTTTGGCGCCCGCACTCTCGGCCGGAAGCTTTACCGCCCAAATCGCGGGCGTCAGCGGGGCCACCGGTATTGCACTCGCGGAAATCTACGACGCCGATCCTATCCCGGCCGGCGCGCAGCCGCTGACGGCGGCCTCGCGCCTGGTCAACGTTTCAGCTCGCGCCCAAGTCAACACGGGCGGCGGCATCCTGATCACGGGTTTCACGATTTCCGGCAACGTCCCCAAAACCGTGCTGATCCGCGCCATCGGTCCAAACCTCACGCAATTCGGGGTCAGCGGCGTGCTGGCCGATCCGCGCCTCGATCTTTATCGCGGCGCGGTGGTGATTCAGAGCAACGACAATTGGGGCGGCACGGCCGCGTTGAGCGCGGCCTTTACAAGTGTGGGCGCGTTTCAACTTTCCCCCGCCTCGAGCAAGGACGCCGTGCTGCTGGTCACGCTGCCGCCCGGCGGCTACACCGCCCAAGCCAGCGGCGTCGGCAACACGACCGGCGTGGGGCTGATCGAGATTTACGAAGTGCCCTGATTCAGCCGCGGCGGGCGGCTCAATCGGCAATTTCGAGTCCGGGGTTTAAGGGTGCGCGTGACAAGGATCCCATGCGTCCGCTCCGCTTTCCCACTCAAGCGGATTAAGTTTTCTCGTGGCCGTTTGCTGTAGCGGCCGCCGTCTCCGCCTGGCGATACACGGCCGCCGAACCCGGCAGGTAGGGACGCCTGCCGCTGCGCCGTGTGCGGTCCACCATGAGCGGCGGCGCGTCGGCTTACGCCGCTCTCGTTCCGCTCTACAATTTTCGCCGCAGCAAAAACGCCGCAGCCCCGTCGTGACCCGTCACCCAGGGCTGGCTCGCGACCTGGCCCTCAAGTTTGAACGGGCTGCCGGCGCGGCTTTCGAAAAATGTTTTGATCACGCTTTCGTTTTCTTCGCGATCAATGCTGCACGTCGAGTAAACGATCCGCCCGCCGGGCGCGACAAGCTTGGCCGCCGCGTGGAGCAACTCGAGTTGCTGCCGGCCATGTTTATGAAAATCGCCCTCCTGCAGGCGCCACTTCACGTCGACGCGATGCCGCATCACGCCGGAGTTCGTACACGGCACGTCGATCAACACGGCGGGATATTCCGTCGGCAGCTTAACCTCGTCGAGGTGTGCAAACCCACCATGCGCGACGTCCGCCTGCACCAGCGCCACTTCGACGCCCTCGATGCGCGAAAGATTTTCCTTCAACCGGTCGATGCGCGCACCGGGCAGGTCCATCGCGACAATGCGGCCCGACTTCATCGTGTCAGCGATGAGCAAACTTTTACCCCCGGGCGCGGCACAGACGTCGAGCACGGCCTCACCGGGTTGCGGCGCCAGCAACTCGACGGCCAGGCGCGTGCCGGGATCTTGCAGATAAAGTTTCCCTTTCTTCAGCAGCGGCTCGACCGCCCCCCAGTGACCGGACTCGACCTCGAAAAATCCGGACCACGGCGTCGGCTTCAACCAAGCCGGCGCGGGCGTGGCGGCATCGCGCCAACGGGCATAAACCGGAGCGGGCGTCTGATTCCATTTCAACAATGCGCGAGTGTGCTCCGCGCCAAAGTCGAGCAGCCAACGCTTCACGAGCCATTCGGGATGCGAATAATATTCCGCGAGCACGCCGGCGGGCGCGAGCCGGTTGGGGGCGACCTGTCCGTGCAACGCGATCGCCAATTTCCGCACCACCGCATTGACGAGCCGCCCCTCAGCGGGACTAGAAAGGATCTTCGCCTGGTCCACGGCGTGATGGACGATTTTTGCCACCATGCCCTTGTCGGCGTGTTCGCCCTCGGCCTCGATCAGCTCGAAGCCCGCGATGAACAGAACCGCCCGGGTCGAGTAGCGCGGCGGATGCGCGATCAATTCGGCCAGCGCGTGCTCGAGCCGGCTTGCATGCCGCACCACGCCGAAGACCAGATGCTGGCAGCGCGCGCGCTCAGCCCCGGCGAGTTTGCCCGGCAGCGTGTCGAAGAGCGCGTCGATCCGCTCGCGTCGTTCCAGCCAGCGGGCGACGAGTTGGGCCGCGGCCGGCCACGCGGCCGGACGTACGATTTCAGCTAAAATGCTCATGCGATGAGGCGGCCGAGACACAGGTTGACAGGATTAGTCATTGTCCCCTCAACTCTCCCGTTCAGCCCCTCACTCACGCAATCATGAATTCCGAAGCCGTCTCCGCGCTCATCGCAAAAAACCCGACGCTCAAGGCGTCCAAAGCCAAATTGGAGGCGATGGAGCAAGGTGCATATGTGGTGCACCGCAGCTGGGGTTTCGGCCAAATCAAGCGCTACGACGAAGCGGTGCAGAAGCTGATCATCGATTTCAAGGGCAAAGCCGGCCACCCGATGGATCCGGTGTTCTGTGTAACCACGATGGACGTATTGCCCGCGAAGCATCTCCTCGTGCGCAAGGAAACCGACACGAAGAAAATCGCCGAACTGATCGCTGACGATCCTGCCCAGCTCCTTGTCGAGGCGTTGCAGGCGTACCCCAACAACGCCGCCACCGCCATCGAGATCGAGATCGTGCTTGCCCAAGTTGTCGGCGACGAAAAATTCAAGAAATGGTGGTCCGTCGCCAAGAAATCGATCGCCAAGGACGCCCGCATCGCGATTCCCGCCAAGAAAACGGAGTGTTATATCATTCGTGAAACGCCCGTTTCGGCTGAGGACGAAATCGTCGAGCAATTCAACAGCACCCGTTCCGCCCGCCGCCGGATTCTGCTCGCGGAAGAACTCGTCGATGGCGCCGAAAAGAAAGCCGACCAGGCCGCGCTCACCGCCGTGCTCGCCGGTCTCGCTGAGTCCGTGAAGGACAGCAACCAGCTTGATGCTTCCGAGCGACTCTATGGCACCGTCGTCCGCGACGACCTGGCGAAACTCGTCGGTTCGGAAACCGCCTTCGAACCCACGCAAGCTGCGCTCATCGCCAATCCCCGCGACCTGCCTGCCATCGCGGAAAAAATCCCGGTCCATTTTCAGAGCCGTTTCCTTGAGCTGATCCTAGCCACGCATCCGATCGAGGCGCGCGACATCGTGTTCGGCCTGCTCAAGGTATCGCAGGGCAAGTTCACGACCGAGTGCATCAATTTCCTCATCGAGCAGGGCTACGCCGACGATCTCGCCGCCACGTTGCAACGCTGGCAGACCGAGCAGAATCTCCGCGCTCCGGTGCTGCTCTGGATCGTCAAGAACCGCCACTCGAAGAAATTCGCCAAGCTGCTCAACGACCTGATTACACCCCGCCTCTTGAGCGCGATCTTCTTCGCCATCGACTACGAGGCGCTGCAGGCCGCGAGCGCCCGCCGCATTCCACTCGGCGATATTCTCAGTGAAGACACCGACCTCATCGCTGATCTGCTTTCAACCGCCGATCCCGAGACCGCCCGCGATCTCGCGAACACGTTGATGCTAAATCAGGGCTTTGAGGAACTGACCAAGAAATCGCTCCTGGCCCGCTTTATCAAAATCTTCCCGAAGATCCAGTCGCTCGTTGCCGCCGACGCCGAGAGCAAGGAAGAGCAGCTCCTCGTGTCCCGCCCGAGCTTCGAACGTAAGCGCACCGAGTACGAAACGATCGTCTCCAAGAAGATTCCGGAAAACTCCAAGGCCATCGCCACCGCCCGCGAGCACGGCGATTTGAAGGAAAATTCCGAGTACAAGATGGCGAAGCAGGACCAACAGGTCCTCATGGCGCAGAAGACTCTCCTCGAAAAGGAACTGGGTCGCGCGCGCATCACCGACTTCAAGGAAGCCACGACCGCCCAGGTCAGCGTCGGCAGCATCGTCGAAATCCGCACCGGCGGTTCGACCGTGAAGTACACCTTGCTCGGCGTCTGGGACGGCGATCCTGATCAGGATATTCTCTCTTACAAAACCCCCATGGGGACCGCGCTTCTCGGCAAAAAAGTCGGCGATAGCGTGAAGGTCAAAACGGGCAACTCCGAAGACACCTACCAGATCGTCAGCATCGGCCGCTACGCTGATACGGTCTAAAAACTGCTGAAATTCCCTCTCAGCCAGGCCGCGTTTCGCGGCCGGGCTTTTTTATGCTCAATTTTTTCGAGCTCGGGTCGACAGACGGGCAGAGGTAAAAAACCTCCCACGCGAGAGGGAAGCCCAACGGGGCCATGGCTGAGGCGTGTCAGCGAAGCAAAATTCCAAACCGAGAGGAGAAGCGCTGGTCAGATTTCCCCCACGGTGAAAATCTTTAATCGGCGGCTTCGGCTGATCACCTGCGTATTGAAGGAGGGGCGTCTGCTCATCGCGACGATTACTTCGATTACTCCAAGTCGAAGGCGATTAGCCCGCGAGTGAATCCCCCCTAGCGGTTGAATCACCTCCGGAGTGTTTTTTATCCGTGTTGATCCGCATCATCCGTCGTTGAAATTCGCTTACCTCCCCATCTCCTCCATTCCCGTGGATCCACTCATCAAAGGCACGATCATCGGCTTCTCGATCGCGGTACCCGTCGGGCCCGTCGGCCTGCTCTGCATTCGTCGATCACTGGAGGGCGGCCGACTCGCCGGATTTGTTTCAGGTCTGGGCGCCGCCACCGCCGACACGTTCTACGGCCTGATCGCCGCGTTCAGTCTGACCGCCCTGACCGATCTGCTCATTGCGCACCGCACAACGCTCCAAATCGTCGGCGGTCTTTTCCTGCTCTATCTCGGCATCCATACGCTGCGGTCCCATCCGCCCTCCGCAGTGGCCGGGGCCCGGGCCCGACCCGCGCCCAGTCTCACTGCAGCTTATTTTTCCACCCTCGTGCTCACCGCCACAAGTCCGGTCACAATCCTGGCGTTCCTCGGCATTTTCGCCGGCTTAGGAGTCGGCGGCAGCGCCGGCAATGCCTTCGGCGCATTCCGGCTGGTGCTCGGTGTGTTTCTCGGCAGCGCCATCTGGTGGCTGGTTCTGAGCAGCAGCGCACAATGGCTCGGCCGCAAACTGCAGCACGGCGGCCTTCGCGCCCTCAATATCGGCGCCGGCCTCGTGATCACCGCCTTCGGCCTCTGGCAACTCGCCCAACTCGCGTTCAACTCTCGTTCCTGATTTCTCGACCGGCGGATACGAGAACCGCTCTTGAAAATGTAGGCCGCGTGCCCTCACCCCGCCCACAATTGATCCCCCATTCGCGGAGACAAAAGGGTTTCTCCGAGTGAAATTGCTTTTCCGGACTCACTCCCCCAGCGTCCCACCCCGTGAACGCCTCGTGGGATATTCTTAAAACTCTCTCCGACCCCACCCGCCTGCGCCTACTCGCCCTCGTGCTCCGCGAGGAACTCTCGGTGGCCGAACTTCAGGAAATCCTCGGCATGGGGCAGTCGCGCATTTCTTCCCAGCTGGCATTGCTCCGTCAGGCGGGCCTCGTCTCCGACCGACGCGAGGGAAAGAAAGCGTTCTACTCCCTCCGCGCCTCCCTGCCCCCACCCACGCTCGCCCTCTTGCGCGCGGCCGTCGAATCGGTCGCCGAGTTGCCTGACCTGAGCGAGGACCGCACCAATCTCGAACGCATTCTCCAAAAACGCCGTCGCACCTCCGAACAGTATTTCAACCTCATCGCCGGCCGCTTCGGAAAAAATTACTGCCCGGGCCGGTCATGGGAAGCCATCGGCCATCTCGCATTGCGGCTGACGCCCGCGATCACGATTGCCGACCTCGGCGCAGGCGAAGGTCTCATTTCGCAACTTCTCGCGCAGCGTGCGAAGCAGGTTTGGTGCATCGATAATTCCCCACGCATGGTCGAAGTCGGCACCGAACTCGCCGCGAAGAACAAGCTCGCGAATCTCGCCTACAAGCTCGGTGACATCGAGCAGGTGCCGCTCCCGGAGAAATCCGTCGACCTCGCCATTCTCAGCCAGGCCCTGCACCACGCCCAACACCCGCAGCGGGCCGTCGACGAAGCGTTTCGCATCCTCCGTCCCGGCGGCCAGGTCCTGATCCTCGATCTCGCCGAGCACACGTTCGAGAAAGCCCGTGAACTTTACGCCGACGTCTGGTTGGGGTTTAAGGAAAGCGCGCTTCACGCTTTTCTAAAAAAATCCGGCTTTCAACAGGTCGAAGTCACTGCCGTCGCCCGCGAATCGGCGGAGCCGCACTTCGAGACGCTCCTCGCCAGCGGAATCAAATCCGGCAAGTAAGCTTCGAAAGGTAGCGTCGGGACCTCCCGGGCCCGATCGTCCGAAAATCACCGGACCGTGAACTAGGCGCGCGCCCGGAGCTCACGGCCCTGCCTTTCTCCGCTTAGGGCGCCCAGACGCTGCCCTGTAAGGCCGAGCCGAAGCTTTTCGGGCTGATCGGCGTGCTCTTACCAGTCTCGGTATCGAGAATGCAGAGCACATTGGTCGACGCCGAACGCGCCGTGTACACGAGGTGCCGGCCGTCGGGCAGCCAGCTGGGCTCGACGCCGTCGAATTGGGCCTTCGACACTTTCTCGCTCGCCCGTTTTGAGAAATCGTACACCGCAATCTGATAGTTGCCGCCGTCCTTCATCGTGAACGCGATCCGGTTGGGATTGCCCCGACTCCAATCCGGCTCCGTGCAATAGCCACTGATCCCTGAAGTCAGGCGGGTGGGCGTGCCACCCGTTACCGGCATGGTGTAAAGCTGTGGACCGGGCTCGCAGGCAAAAACCAGGCGCGTGCCGTCCGGCGAAAAACAAGGAGACGATTTCACCAAGTCCGAGTGAGTGAGACGCGACCGCGCATCAATGCGACCTTGCGCGTTGGCGAGCCATACTTCGGACGAGCCCGTCCCGGTGAGAATCATCGCGACCTGCGCTCCGCTCGGACTGTAGTGCGCCCCGCTGTTCGTCCCTTTCAAACTCAAGAAGGTCGTACGCTGCAACGTGCCGAGATCGATGGTGAAGATATCCGGATAGCCCGACTTGTAAAAACTCGTGTAGATGAGTTTTGAGCCATCGGGCGACCAGCGCGGCCCAAGCGTGATGGCATTGTCGCGCGTAATTTGCTGCACGCCACCAAAGAGAATGTCGGCCGTGTAAATCTCCTTCTTGCCGGTCCGCTCGCTGACGAACGCCATCTTCGAGGCAAAATAACCCCGCAGGCCGAGACCATTGGTTTTCGCGACGGCCACATCGGCGGCGCGCAACAGCGCATTGCGAACGTTGGCACCCGTGACGACTTCAGAAACCACCGAGGCGCCGCCGGCGGTTTTAACAACATCGACGCGCACCTGCGTCGGTGTAACGGCGGAAAATTTGATGTCGTACGCAAAACCACTCGCGACAACGCGGTAGCGCCCGTGCGTGCCGAAGGCCTGCAAGGCGAGCGCATTAAGTTCGGGCGTCGTAGCGGAAACGCGCACCGGCAGGGTCTTGTTGTCCGCTATGACTTCGACGGAGCCGATGTCACGCTGCGCGATCGCGGGGACGATCAATAACGCAAGCAGCAGGGAAAAACGCAGGAGTTTTTGCATGATGGAAAAATAAATGCGGGAAAATTTTCGCGACGCGAAGGGCTTTCTATTTGCGCGCTGCTCCCGCTTAACAACTCTAATTTGTTCACAATCGCACCAACGTGACCGACGACGAAATCAAAGAGCACCTCAAGCAAGTCAAGTATCCCGGCTTCAGCCGCGATATCGTGTCGTTCGGCCTCGTGCGCTCCGCTGGTTTTGCCGACGGCACCGCCAAAGTCGCGCTCGCCCTGACCACCAGCGATCCGAAAATCCCGCTCTACCTAAAAGGCGAAGTGGAAAAATGCCTCCGGGCCATCCCCGGCGTACGCGATGTGGTCATCGATATTTCCGTGCAACCGACGCGCGTGGCCACTCCAGCCGCCAACGGATCCGGCGGAAATCTTCCCGGCGCCACCGTCGCCAAAACCGCGCGCTACGCCATCGCGATCGCTTCGGGCAAGGGCGGCGTGGGCAAAAGCACCTTTGCCGTCAATCTCGCCTGCGCGCTAGCGCAAGTCCTCACCGCCCAAGGCCGCCCCGGCCGCGTCGGTCTGATGGACTGCGA
>CAIXKG010000133.1 GCA_903919985.1 uncultured Opitutia bacterium
CACGGCTTCCGACCCTGCCGCCATGCAGTTTTATGCCCCCTTCGCCGGTGCCGCCATCGGGGAGTTTTTCCGCGATACCGGAAGGCCCGCCCTGGTCATCTATGACGATCTTTCAAAACAGGCGGTGGCCTACCGTGAAGTTTCCCTGCTGCTGCGGCGTCCCCCCGGACGCGAAGCCTATCCCGGCGATGTGTTCTACCTCCACTCCCGTTTGCTGGAGCGTGCCGCCAGGATTATCTCGTCAGATGAGATTGCCCGCCAGATGAACGACCTTCCCGACACGCTTAAGAACATGGTAAAAGGAGGAGGATCCCTTACAGCCCTCCCGATCATCGAAACCCAGGCAGGCGACGTTTCGGCCTATATCCCGACCAACGTGATCTCGATCACCGACGGCCAGATCTTCCTCGAAACCGACCTCTTCAACCAAGGCATTCGTCCCGCCGTCTCCGTCGGTCTCTCGGTCTCGCGGGTTGGTTCGGCGGCGCAAATCAAGGCGACAAAACAGGTCGGCGGAAAACTGAAGGGCGAGCTCGCCCAATTCCGCGAACTCGCGGCCTTTGCGCAATTCGGTTCCGATCTCGACGCCAAGACCAAGGCCCAGCTCGAACGCGGAGCCCGGATCGTTGAGCTCTTCAAGCAGCCCGCCTTCAGCCCGAGCGCGATTGAGGTCCAGGTCGCCGTGCTCTTCGCGATGCAGAAGGGTCTCTTCGATTCCATCGACACCAAAAAGGTCGTCGCCGCAGCGGCCTCACTAAAACAATTCTTCACCACCCGGAAGGACGCCTTGCTTACGGAAATCCGCACCAAAGCGGCGCTCGACAAAGACATCGAGGCCAAATTGCAGGCGGCCGTGGACGAGTGGAAATCCGGCTACACCGGCTGATCAGTCGCTCGCATCGAGCAGTGAAGAGCGAGTAGTCCAAAAAAATCTCGCGCATCACTTCTCCTCTACGCGCTACCCGCAACTAACGACTCGCTCCTTTCTTCATGGCTTCCACTCGCGATATCCGACGCCGCATCAAGTCGGTCAAGAACACCCGCCAAATTACAAAGGCGATGGAGTTGGTGGCGGCGTCCAAGATGAAGAAGGCGCAGCAAGCCGCGCTCGCCAGCCGTCCCTATGCGCAACTTATGGCGAACATGCTCGCCGCGCTTTCGAACGCGCCACTCGACGAGTCGATGCACCCGTTTCTCGGCCAGCGCGAAGTGAAAACGCGCGGCATTCTCCTCCTCTCGACGGACAAAGGTCTTTGCGGGCCGTTAAATTCCAATCTCTTCAAGCTCGTCACGGAAATCAAAACGCCGGCGAAATATTACGCGGTCGGCCGCAAGGGCGTGCAGTTTCTCGCCCGCACCAAACGCGACATGGTCGCGGATTTTCAAGTGACGGATCGCGTCGTGTTTTCCGACGTCAAAGCCGCCGCGGAATTTTTAATCAAACAGTATTTGGAAGGGGTCATCGACACGATCGAGGTCATTTACCCGCGCTACAAAAACACTTTGGTGCAGGAATCGCGCGTGCGGCCCGTACTCCCTTTAAAGAGTCTGCGCGAATTTTTGGTCAGCGTGCAGAGCGAAACCGGAATCGTTGCCGCAACGCCCGCTGACGATCGCGAGATACTTTTCGAACCTGGCGCCCAACAGGTCCTCGAAGCTCTGCTGCCCTTTTACATTCACCGCCAGATTTATCAGTTCGTCCTTTCGGCCAAAGCTTCCGAGCACAGCGCGCGCATGGTCGCCATGAAAACGGCGAAGGACAACGCAACCAAGATCCTTGGCGAACTCACCTTGGAATATAACAAGGCCCGCCAAGCCGCAATCACGCAGGAAATTCTCGAAATCGCCGCTGCCGCGTTCTCGAGCTAAGCCCAATCTTTTACTCAAAACCCGCCCGCCCTTTCGCCATGAGCAACACCGGAAAAATCGTTCAAGTCATCGGCCCCGTCGTTGACGTTCAGTTCGCAGAAAACGCCATACCGCCGATCTATCAGGCGCTGACCATCGACTTCACGGTCTCCGGCAAATCCGAACATCTCACGCTCGAGGTGCAACAGCACTTGGGCGCCGGCCTCGCCCGCACGATCGCGATGTCTTCTTCCGAAGGTCTGAAACGCGGGATGGCAGTGCTCGACACTGGCGCGCCAATTTCGGTCCCCGTCGGCAATGGCGTGCTCGGCCGTATTTTCGACGTTACCGGTGAGCCGGTTGACGGACGCGGACCGGTACCGCACGAAAAGAAATATCCCATTCACCGCGCTGCTCCCGCGCTCGCGGATCAGGACACCAAGGCGCAGATTCTCGAAACCGGCATCAAGGTCATCGATTTGATCTGCCCGTTCATCAAGGGCGGCAAGGCCGGTGCGTTCGGCGGGGCTGGCGTCGGCAAGACCGTCGTCATTCTGGAACTCATCAACAACATCGCGAAAGCCCACGGCGGGTTTTCGGTTTTCGCGGGCGTCGGTGAGCGATCACGTGAGGGCAACGATCTTTACCACGAAATGTCGGAGGCCGGCGTGATCGATCAAAAGGATCTTTCAAAATCCAAGGTGGCGCTCGTGTACGGCCAGATGAATGAACCGCCGGGCGCGCGTATGCGCGTCGCCCTTTCCGCTCTCGCGATGACCGAATATTTTCGCGACGAGAAAAATCAGGACGTGCTCCTTTTCATCGATAATATTTTCCGTTTTTCCCAAGCCGGTTCAGAAGTGTCCGCTTTGCTGGGTCGCTCACCTTCGGCCGTCGGTTATCAGCCGACCCTCTCCAACGAAATGGGCCAGCTTCAGGAACGCATCACCTCGACGAAAAAGGGTTCCATCACCTCGGTGCAAGCGGTCTACGTTCCGGCCGACGATCTTACGGACCCCGCGCCCGCGAACACGTTTGCCCACTTGGATTCGACGATCGTGCTGGAGCGTTCCATCGCTGAACTCGGGATTTATCCCGCGGTCGATCCTCTCGCATCCGTTTCCAAGGCGCTCGAAGTTTCGATCGTCGGCGAAGAGCATTATCGCGTCGCTCGCGAACTCCAACGCGTGTTGCAGCGCTACAAGGATCTCCAGGACATCATCGCGATTCTCGGTCTCGATGAACTCTCGCCCGAGGACAAGCAGACCGTCTATCGCGCGCGAAAAATCCAGCGTTTCCTTTCCCAGCCGTTCTCGGTGGCCGAAGTGTTCACCGGCGCGCCCGGCAAATACGTCCCCGTCAAAGACACGGTTCGCGGTTTTAAGATGATTCTCGACGGAGAACTCGATCACATCCCCGAAGGCGACTTCTACATGAAGGGCGGCATCGACGAAGTAATCGCGACATCCAAGAAAGCCTAAGGCGATGCCTGCAGTTCGCGCCGATTAATCACCAAATCTTCTCTCGTTCACCGCGGCCGTCGCTTTTCCCACCATGTCTCTGACTCTCGAAATCGTTACGCCGGAGGCCCGGGTTTATGCGGATACCGTCGACACGGTCGTCATTCCGACTTTGCAAGGGGAGATTGGTATTTTGCCCGGACACATTCCGCTATTGGCGCAAGTGGAGCATGGCGAGCTGCGCGTGACGAAGGGTACGATCACAACCTCTTTGGCGGTCGGTGGCGGCTTTGTCCAAATCACCGGGGATAAGATATCGGTCTTGGCCGAGCACGCGATCAGCGAGGAAAAAATCGACGAAAAAGTGGTCGAGACCGCGATGCAGCGCGCCGAGCAGGCCATCAAAGAAGCGAAGAATATCGATCCGAACGAATTCGAGCATCTCCAAGAGCTCGTCCGCTTCTCCGGCACCCAGCTCGCGCTCAAGCGCCGCCGGCGCTGAAATATTTTGGGTTAATTTTGGGGCGAGCCTGAGGGGGCCGCTAGGCCCACGAACCCAACGCGGCAATCGGGCGGTCGGTCCAGACCCGACTTTCGCTGACTTTTTGCGCAGAAAACTGAACGCCGCGCTTGAAACTCAATCTCAACAGCGCCAGCGTGATTTTCCCCTATGAGTTCGCCGCCCCTCGTTGCCCGCCTTCCGCTCTGCCAGCTCGCTGCTGGAATGACGGGGCGAGTGTATGCGCTGACTGGTGATCCGCATTTTTGCCAGAGAGTTCGGGAAATGGGTTTTGGTGAATCGGCTTACGTGACCAAAATTTCCGGTAGTACGACCATTCTCTGTCAGGTGAACGGGACGCGCATCGCGCTCAGTCATGCCGCCGGGAGTAACATTCTGGTGGAGCAAATCGGCGTGATGTCGCCGCCGGTGGGGTAGGGCGGCGAACGCCAATCAGACTTTCGCTTCGCCAACTCGTCATGTCGTCCCAGCCGATTAATGCCCGACTGACCTTGGCCCAACTAAGCGCCGGCGATACCGCAAAGGTGGGTGAGTTCCCCAAGGCCGGAATCGTTTTTCTTCGTCTCCGCGAAATGGGACTGCTCGCCGGCACCCCAATAACGCTCGTGCGAACCGCCCCCATGGGCGATCCATTGGAAATCAAAATTCGCGGATACCGTCTCAGTCTGCGCAAAAGCGAGGCCGAGCAGATCTTAGTCGAGCGGATCTGAGGAAATTTCAATGGCTTTGCCTGATCATTTTACTGGCGCGTCGACGCCGCCATCCCTCGCGCGTCAACCCATCTACGCATTGGTCGGCAATCCAAACTGCGGCAAAAGTACGCTCTTCAACGCGCTCACCGGGCTGAAACAAAAAGTCGGAAATTATCCCGGCGTCACCGTTGAGAAAAAAGTTGGCACCACCTACTCGCAACACGGCCAGCCCATCACGGTCATCGATTTGCCCGGGACCTATTCCCTCGCGGCGCGTTCGCCCGATGAAGCAGTGACGCGTGACGTACTCCTCGGACGAAGAAGCGATACGGCGCAACCCGACCGCATTCTCTGCATCGTCGACGCGACCAATCTCGAGCGAAATCTCTATCTCGTTCACCAGATCCTCGACCTCGGCCGGCCTGTGATCCTCGTCGTGAACATGATGGACTTGGCGGCCCAAGCCGGCCTCACGCTTCGGCTCGCGCGACTCGAGCACGAACTCGGCCTCCCGGTCATTGCTTGTGAAGCCGTCAACGGACGCGGCCTCATCGAGTTGAAACTCGCGATGAGCCGACCGGATCTTTCGCTCTCGCGTCACGCTTGGGATATTCCCGCCGCCATCGCGCCGGCGGTCGCCGAACTTCAAGCGTCCCTCGCCAGCAACGATCGCAAATCGCCACTGATCGCGCGCGCGGAGGCGCTGCTTCTGCTCACCGATCAGGACGCGCTCCGGGTCGCAGGTTCGACTCCGCTCACGCCTCGCACGGCCGAGATTCTCGAAACTTGGAAAAAACGCTGGGCCGCGGAAGACATGGACTGGGCGGGTACACTCGTCGCCTCGCGCTACGAAGCGATTGGGCGCCTCGCTGGCGAAGTCATCCAAACCAGCGGCAGCGCCGCGCCCACCACCAGCGACCGTATCGATCGCGTTGTCACTCATCCCGTCTGGGGCTGGCTCGTACTCAGCGGCGTCATGACGCTGCTCTTTCTCAGTATCTTCACGCTCGCAGAATATCCGATGAATTGGATCGACCGCCATTTTGCCGAGCTGGCGAATTCGGTGAAGTCTGCGATGCAGCCCGGAGACTTGCGGGATCTTATCACCGACGGTGCGATCGCGGGCGTGGGCGGCGTGCTCGTTTTCCTGCCGCAGATTTTGATCTTATTTTTCTTCATCGGTCTTTTGGAGAGCACCGGATACATGGCGCGGGCCGCTTTCATCATGGACCGTCTGATGAGCCGCGTGGGCCTAAACGGGAAAAGTTTTATTCCGCTGCTCAGCTCCTACGCGTGCGCAATCCCCGGCATCATGGCCACGCGCACGATCGAGGAACCGAGAGATCGACTCGTCACCATTCTCGTCGCCCCGCTGATGAGTTGCTCCGCGCGTCTCCCGGTCTATCTCCTGATGATCGCCGCCCTCCTGCCGGGCGACCGCGTTTCGCTCGGAGCCAAAGTCGGAATCATGCTGCTCATGTATGCGCTCGGTACCGGCGGAGCTTTCGGCTTCGCCTGGCTTTTCAAACGCACGCTGCTGAAAGGCGCTCCCCCGCTCATGATCATGGAGCTCCCGCCATATCGGCTGCCGGGTTTACGCGACGTGGCACTGCAAATGATCGAGCGCGCCGGGATTTTTATTCGCCGCGCGGGTACCGTCATTCTCGGCATCAGTGTATTGCTTTGGTTTTTCGCGACCTACCCGAAAGCGCCGGAAACCGCATCTCCCACGGAGCAGCTTTCCCACAGTTTCGCCGGCCAAGCGGGCCATCTGCTCGAACCGGTCATCAAACCGCTGGGCTTCGACTGGAGAATCGGCATCGGGCTGATCAATTCCTTTTACGCCCGCGAAGTGTTCGTTTCCACGATGGGCGTGGTGTTCAACGCGCAATCCAAGGACGACAACACCGCTCCGCTCCGCGAGGCGCTGCGTTCAGCCAAATGGCCGGACGGTCGCGCACTCTTCACCCCGCTCGTTTGTATCACGCTCATGATCTTCTACGTGTTCGCGATGCAGTGCGTGAGTACCATCGCGGTCGTGAAACGTGAAACCAACAGCTGGAAATGGCCCATCTTTCAAACGTTCTACATGACTGGCACAGCGTGGATTTTGAGCTTTCTTGTTTATCAAACCGGCCACGCGCTTGGTTTCTAATAAATGTCCGCACCGATTCAGTCGCTCCTCGCTCTCGCCCTCGTCGCGCTCGCCGCGACGTGGTTAGTCCTCCGTGCGTCCGCCAAAAAAAATTCCGGCTGTGGTGGAGATTGCGGCTGCCCTTCGAGCAAAATAAAAGCGCACCTCAAGCCGCAGCCTTAGGAAATTCCTGCTTTTTCCGTGTGATCGGCAGTACTGCAATCGCTGCGATCAGACAAAGCGCGCCGGCCCCCATGAATGCCGGCGCGTAGTGGCCGAAGTTCGTTCGCAACGCTCCCGCGGCGTAAGCCGCAAACGCCGCGCCCAATTGGTGCGCCGCGACAATCCAGCCAAAGACGATGCTCGCACGCTCGCGACTAAAGACATCGCCCGTCAACCGCACCGTGGGCGGCACGGTCGCGATCCAATCGAGCCCGTAGAACACCGCGAAAATCCCGAGTCCGGCCGCCGGCCCGATCAACGCCTCCGGCAGGAACAGCAGCGAAAGTCCACGCAGCCCGTAGTAGCCAAACAGCAAATAGCGGCAGTTGTATCGGTCGCTCAACCATCCCGAGACGGTCGTACCGACCAAATCGAACAGCCCCATCATCGCCAGTAACCCCGCGGCGCGGACCGGCGGAATTCCGCAATCGAACGCCGCCGCCAAAAGATGCGTTCCAATCAGGCCATTGGTACTTGCGCCGCACACGAAGAAAGATCCGGCGAGCAGCCAGAAATCGCGTACCCTCATCGCTTCGGCGAGCACCGCGAGTGCCCGTCGTGCCGGATTCCCCGCCGGCGTCGCAACCGCGGCCAGTTCAGGTGCGCCGGTTTCACCAAACGGACGTCGCCCCACGTCCCTCGGATCGTCGCGCATAAAAATCCAAATCACCGGAAACACCAGTGCGGTCGCGCCGGCCACGATCAGCGGCGCACTGCGCCAGCCATGAGCCGTCACGACGGTGGCGAGCGCGGGCAGGAAAATCAGCTGCCCCGTCGCCGTGCTCGCCGTCAGCACGCCCATCACAAGACCGCGCCGCTGCGTGAACCACCGATTGGCGACGGCCGCGCCGAGGACCGTTGCCGCCAGGCCAGACCCGACCCCGACCACCACGCCCCACAGGAGTACGAATTGCCAGTAGTGCGTCGCCGCAGTCGAGGCGGCGTAGCCCAAGCAAAGCAGCGTCATCGCCGCCAGCATGGTCCGACGCAAACCGAAGCGTTGATAGAGCGCAGCGGCAAACGGGCCGACCAAGCCGTAGAGAAAAATGTTAATTGATATGATCGATGACACCTTGGCGCGGCTCCACTGAAACTCATTTCCGAATGGCAGCAGGATAACTCCCGCCATGGCTCGGGCCCCTGCCGCGGCAAGGAGCGTGAGGAACGTCACGCCGGCGACGATCCAAGCGTAGTGCACTTTTTTGGGCTCGTGGTCTGCGGTGGATTTCATCGTGCAGGGGAAGGGAACCGTGATGAATGAAGATCGGCGCGCAACTCTGTGCTCGCTGGGCCGCAGGATTCAAAATGCGGCAGCGCCCGCAACGCTCCGGTGCTTATCGTCCGTCTAACGTGGTCTGCCAGCGGCGAACGTCAGCGCGCCCACCATTGCCGCAACGCACCCAAACCCTCGGATCCCGCGAATCCGAGCACACCGAAAAAGAGCAGCGAACAGACGAACACCAGATAGCCTGATAGTATAAAAAGTCCGTCACGTTCCAACAACCCGGCCGCAATCAGCAGGATCGTCCAAGCGGGCAGGGTGTTGCTAAAGGGGATAGGTAGTGGGAGCAGCAACAACAGGGCCGAGATCAGCATCGGCGCCGCATGCACCTGCCGCAGCGTCGCCAAATGGGTTAACCACCGTAGTCGCGGCCGCAGAAAATATTCGAAGCCCCGCAAAATTTTTCGGGCGGCCGAAAAAACTTTCGCAAAGAACCGCGGCGAAAGCGAGGTGTCCAGCAGCCGCGAGGGCAGCCAAGGTTTGCGCCCAAGCATCAGTCGCAGAGCGATCAAAGCGATCACGAGCCCAAATGGCGTCGACAATCCCGGCAATGGAATCGGCGTGCAGAATGGGAGTGCGAGCAGCAGGACGAGTAGCACGTAGCCGCGGCCATCCAGTACCCCCATCACTTCGCGCAACGTCACCGTCTCAACCTCGAACTCACGCAAGATTAACGCGAGCTCGTCGGAAAGTTTTCGCGCAACCGCTGGGGATGGCGCATCGGGTTGCCCGCTGAGCGGCGAGGGTGGGGAAGTGCCAGTGCGGCCCGGGGTTTCAGGTGCCGCGTTTGTTGCCATAAAGTTCGATGTGGAGGCGGTGGGCGTAACGAAAACCGCGGGCCTTGCACACCTCGCTCAACCACGCGGCCCGCTCCCGCATTTGCTCGAGGGTGCGCGCCTCGGGCATCAGCTGGACCTTGTGCCGTGGAATTTCGCGTCCGAGCGATGCGAGCATGCCTTCCAGTTCATCCACGTCAGCCGATGCGGCGACGACGAACTTGAATTGATAGTCGCAACCGGCATCGAGCCAGCTTCGCACAACCGCCGGTTGCCAGCGCGTGGCCTCGTGCTTCTTGCGCCACGCCGCGTGCTGCGTCGCATCCGGCGCGGAGTTGAGCAGCTTCGGTGACATCGAGGCGAGGTCACACGCGATTCCTTCCGGCGCAACGGTCGCGGCGGTTTCAATGGTGAGATGATAACCGAGGGCCTTCAACGCCGCCGCGAGCGCCCGAATTTCCTTTGCGATCATCGGTTCGCCCCCGGTCAGCACGACGTGACGGGCGGCCAAATGGGCCTGCACGGCGGCGACGATTCGATCGACACTCATCTGCGTACCTTCGGGATTCCACGAGGCATACGGCGTGTCGCACCAGGCGCAGCGTAGATTGCAGCCGCTGGTCCGTACAAACACGGACGGCACGCCGGTGAGCGCACCTTCGCCTTGGAGGGAATAAAAGATCTCGGAAATAAGCATCGGAAAAAATCGGAACGCTGATCGGTACGAATAACTGCTGATGCTGAAAAAATAGCGAAGATTAGCGGGGCTTCGCGTTCTCGATTGGTTTTTCGGGCAACGACTCGGTCGCCGCATACACCGTTGGATCTTGCAGTCTCGCGAGCGCGAATGCTTCGCGTCGCTCGACGCACGTACCGCATTTGCCGCAGTGCATCGGGCCGCCCTTGTAGCACGACCAGGTCCGGGAAAAATCCACGCCGAGGCGCGCACCTTCGGCGGCAATGCCGTCTTTCTTCAGCGCGATGAACGGTCGCAGCAGTTGCACGCCCGCATAGGTTCCCAGCCGCATCGCATCGCCCATGGCTTGCATGAATTCCTCGCGGCAGTCCGGATAAATCGCGTGATCCCCGCCGTGAGCGGCGATCACGAGCCCTTCCGCGCCGATGCTTTCCGCAAATCCGCAAGCCACGCTCAACATGATCGCGTTGCGAAACGGCACGACGGTCTGCTTCATGTTTTCCGCCTCGTAGTGGCCCTCTGGAATTTCTCCGCCGCTCTGGAGCAGGGCCGAAGCGAAGAGCCGGTTAACGAATTCCAGTTTCACGATCTCATGTCGCGCTCCGAGTGCGTGCGCGTGCTCGGCGGCGAACGGGATTTCGCGGTGATTGTGCTTCGCGCCATAGTCGAAGCTCACCACGGCGCTTACGGCGTGCTCGCCTCGCGCCCAATGCAGCGCGACCACGGAATCCATGCCACCCGAACACAGTACGACGACCTTCATCGTGGCACCTTGAGCGCCCGTCCTGCGCGATGCAAAATCGTTCTCAGGCGAGACTTCAGCACCCGCTCTCAGAGGAAATGTCACTTAATAGGTGACATGTGGTCGCGGTGATTTTCCTCCGGCGGACCGGTCTACGGTCTTATTTTTACCGGTGGCGTTCACCTTCGTTCGGTTGATCTCAGACTGGACCGCGATAGCTCATGCTCATTCTGCACAAGCTGCACGGCGTCGACCCCGGTTCATCCATCCGTCACTAGGAACCGGCGCGCATGCTGAACTCGGCGGGACATCTTCACGCCAATCATCCCCAATGGGGGTGCGGCACACCGCCTGGTACGGCCGCTGACGAAACACTCTTTTTGCGCGCGCCTCGCTCGATCTCCGCCGTCTGAACGATCCGCGCGATTTCGACGAGCACGCGCTATGATTTCCAGAGATTGCCGGAGACGCCCACCGCGTCTCGAGTGCCGCCGTAAGTTTCTGTTATCTCAACTCCATCGCGGCCGTCGCTCTTTGCGCCCGCCAATACCCCGGGGTGGGTCGCATCGCCGTTTGGAATTTCGACGCCCAGTATGCTGAAGGGCGGGTAGAGCCCCGATCTTCCGCGGCTCATCGACGCTTTACCCGCCGTGTGGGCAGAATCCGAAAATCGAATCTAACCGTGGCATGGTCCCACGAAACCAGCCCAACGCACGGGTAGATCTGCCTTTAGTGTCTTTCCTGCGCACCTCTTCGTCGGTGCTTAATTGCAATCGGACCGTGGAGATTTCGCGCCATTTCGAACTTCGGCGTTGAACGTTCGTTGGCGCCGGTTGAACGTTTTGTCCGGCGCAGCTGTTGCGCCATGCTAATGATTTCACGTTTTCTGCCGCATCCCGTCCGCCGATTGCTCGGTGTAAATGTCGCCCTTCGGCCGCCCGGATTCCTGCTGATCGATCAGCAGGAATTGCTCGCGCCCTTGCTCAAGGCGTTGGAACAGGTGGATGAGGTCTCCCTCGATACCGAAGCCGACAACATGTACCATTATAAGGTACGCGTTTGCCTGCTCCAATTCTTGGTCGACGGAGAAGTTTTTCTCGTCGATGTCCTCGCGCCCGGACTCCGGCTCGAAGATCTCTGGCGCATTCTCGCCAAGAAACATCTCGTGATGCACGGCAGCGATTTCGATGTGCGCCTGCTTCATGATCTCTGTGGTTTTCGGCCGCACAGTCTTTTTGACACGATGCTCGCCGCTCAATTGCTCGGCCGCCAGCGCATCGGCCTCGCGGCGTTACTCGAAGAACATTTCGGCGTGGAGCTCGACAAGGATGGCCAGAAGGCAAACTGGTCGCGTCGGCCGCTGACACCGAAGTTGCTCGATTACGCGGCGCTGGATGTCTGGCACCTTCCCTCGCTCCGTGATTTGCTCATGCGCGAACTTGTGCGGCTCGATCGGATCGAATGGCTTGATCAACAATGCCGGGCGCAAATCGAGGCTGGCACCGAAGGTTTCGCTCCGGCGACGGAACACGATTGGCGCATCGGCAAATCGGAACGTTTGCGCGGGCTTGGACTCACCGTGCTCCACGCGATCTGGCACTGGCGCGAATTACACGCGGAGCGTATCGACACGCCGCCGTTCAAAGTCTGCGGCAATTCCCTTCTTCTGCAGATTTCGGAAGCCGCCGAGGTCGGAGATTCCGAAGCTTCGATTCTCGAGCGGGTTCATCTCGGTAAGCGTCATGACCGGCTTATCGGTTCACTGGCCGCGGCTTTGCGCGCCGGTCTCGCGCGTGATCCACTTACGCTGCCCCGTCGGCCTGGTCGCGATCCGAGCCGCCCCTCGCTCACGCAGTCCGAAGTTGCGCTGCTCGATAAGATCAAGGAAGAGCGCGACCAGATTGCCGTGAAACTTGAGATCGAGCCCACGCTCATCGCTAATCGCGCCCAACTCGCTCAGCTCGCGCGTTCCCCGCGGGCCCTCGACGAGTTGCTATTGCCCTGGCAGGCCGATCTTCTTCGCGCCGCTCCCTCGCTTAGCCCCGCCGCCTGATCCGCCATTTACCCCATGAAAAAAAAGGTCCTTCCACTATTCCTCGTCGCTTGTGGTATCGCGTTAATGTTTTCCGGCTGCGCAACGCGCACCACCGCCAGCGGCGGCAAGGAAACGACCGTGTTAGGCGGCGCCCTCACCGTCGCCACAAACTCTTTTCAACCCACCACGCCCGCCACGGCTGACGTCGACACAACGAAGCTCATCGGCCGCGGCAATCCCTCCGGCGCCAAGACCACTTTGCTGTGGGGACTGATTACGCTGCGCGACTACTGAGCCCGCAGCGCTCGCTCTCCTGCACCAGAACCCCGCCATGTCGCGGGGTTTTTTCTTAGGCGATTTGATCGAATATTTTACCTTCCAAGCTAAAAAGCCCGCTCGTGTCTCCGTCCGCCGCCAATCTCAACATCGCCCGACATCTGCTCGCGATGGCCGCCGCGCAGCCCGATACCGCCGCGCTTAAAATTCCACGGGGCCGCACCGCGGCGGGCGAAATCGACTATTTAACCCTCACATTTGCCGAACTCGCATCCGAGGTCGCAGCGTGGCAATCCCGCCTGACCGTCGCCGGCGTGCGCCCGGGTGATCGCACGTTAGTAATGGTTCGTCCGGGCCTGCCGCTCATCGCCGCAGTCTTCGCCCTTTTCACCCTCGGCGCCGTGCCCGTGGTGATCGACCCGGGCATGGGCCTAAAACACTTCCTCGGCTGTGTCGTCCATGCGCGCCCCCGCGTCCTCGTTGGCATTCCTTTCGCCCGACTACTCAGCCGACTTTTCCGTCGCACTTTCTCCTCCGTTAAGATCCGCGTCGCCGCGGCCAATTCGCTCACGGCCCGGCTCGCTTCGCGGCAGGCTCAAAAACCGAAACTCGAAACCATCGCCCCCTGTTCGGCCACGGAGCTCGCGGCCATACTGTTCACGAGCGGATCCACGGGTGCGCCGAAAGGCGTGTGCTACGAGCACGGTCACTTCGACGCCCAAGTCCGCCTCATTCGCGAGACCTACGATATTCGGCCGGGGGAAATCGACCTGCCGCTCCTGCCCATCTTTGCGTTGTTCAATCCTGCGCTCGGGATGACGACGATTATTCCCGAACTTGATCCGCGCCGCCCGGCCACGCTGAATGCGGCAAAAATAGTTCAGGCCATCCGCCAGGAGAACGTCACGAACTCATTCGGCTCGCCCACGCTCTGGCGAAAGATCGGCGACCACTGTCTCGCGCGTGGCATTACGCTCCCCACGCTACGCCGCGTGCTCTGTGCCGGCGCGCCCGTGCCCGCGCGGTTGTGGGAAATTTCGCCCGAGATTCTGCCGCGCGGGCAGCTTCACAGCCCCTACGGCGCCACGGAGGCGCTGCCCGTGACGAGCATTTCTGCGGATGAAATCAAAATGGTCCGCGGCCCCGGCGCGTGTGTCGGTCGTCCCGTTTCCGAAATCGAAATCAAAATCATCGTCCCGGTTGAAGGCGCCATCGAATCCATGGCCGATATGCGCGAACTTCCCCGCGGTGAGATCGGCGAGATTGTAGTCCGGGGTCCCGTCGTGACGAATTCCTACGACGCGCTCCCAGCAGCCACGGCTCTCGCCAAGATTAAAACGACCGGCGGCGACGCCCCCTCGGTAAACGCAGCCGCGGGCCAATTCGAAACGCCCAACTCAAACCCAAACCTAAATCCAACCCCAAAAACCGCTGCCGGCACCGCCGGCATCTGGCATCGGATGGGCGACTGCGGTTATCTGGATTTGGACGGGCGCCTCTGGTTTTGCGGTCGAAAAGCTGAACGAATCGAAACCGTGCACGGCGTGCTTTACACCGAGCCGTGCGAGCAGATTTTTCGCGGGCATCCCGCAGTTGCGCGTTGCGCCCTCGTGGGCCTTGGCCCGCGTGGCTTGCAGGAACCCGCGCTGGCCATCGAACTCACCGCCAGTACGCCCGTGAGCGACCGGGCGGGTCTGGCCCGGGAATTCCGGGAAATCGCCGCGCGGAATGCTGCTACGGCTCGCATCGAAAAAATCTTTTTCCACCCCGGCTTTCCCGTCGACGTCCGTCACAACGCCAAGATTCATCGCCTCACTCTGGCGAAGTGGGCCACCTCTGCGCGGAGTTGGTGACCCGTTCGATGGCCGCCGCCGAGACGCGTCGAAATAACTTTAGCTGGAATTCTTTCGTGTATTCCGTGTGCGCCGTGGGCAACACCCCCGTTCTCATCACCGGTGGCACCGGCTTTCTTGGTTCGCATCTCGTCAATCGGCTCCTCGCCGCAGGACGCGAGATTGCCGTGGTCTCACGTTTACCCCGACCCGAACTTAGTGCCCGCGGCATTCGCGTGGTCGTGGGCGCACTCCACGAGCCGGCGACGTGCGCCGCAGCCTGCGAAGGGGTCGGCACGGTTTTCCACGTAGCCGCGCGCGTCGGCGTGTGGGGCCGCTACGCCGATTATTATCGCGACAATACCGCGGCGACCACGACGTTGCTCGCCGCCGCGCGGGCTGCAGGTGTGGAGCGTTTCGTTTATACCAGCACGCCCAGCGTCGTGTACAACGGCCACTCCCTTGCCGGGGTCGATGAATCGCTGCCGTTGACGACTTCCTGTCCTAGTCCCTATCCGCTAACCAAAGCCCTCGCTGAACGCGCGGTGCTGACGGCCAACACCCGCTTATTTCTTACGGTGGCCCTGCGCCCGCATCTCATCTGGGGCGTGGGCGACCCGCACCTCGTGCCGCGGCTCCTCGCGCGCGCCCGCGCCGGAAGTTTGCGGATCGTAGGCACCGGCCGAAATCGGGTAGATCTGGTGCACATCGAAAATGCGGTCGACGCCCACCTCCTCGCCGAGCGCGCTCTCTCCACATGTCACTTAATAGGTGACATTCCCTCGGGCGACGGCGCGACAAAATCGGCCGCCGGCCGCGCGTACTTCATCACGAATGGCGAGCCGGTTGTGTTGTGGGACTGGATTAACGAGCTGTTGCGCGGGCTCGGCGAACCGCCCGTCGTCAAAAATATTTCCCTGCGCGCGGCTTCGGTCCTCGGTGCGCTGGGCGAAGCGGCGTGGAAGGTTCTGCCGCTGCGGGGCGAGCCGCCGATGACCCGCTTTGTGGCCAAGGAGCTCGCGACCGACCACTGGTTCGATCTCACGGCGGCTCGGCGCGATCTCGGTTACGTGCCGCGTGTCAGCATGGCGGCCGGCACCGCCGAACTTATCTCGTCGCTAAAGGGTGGGACCCGCTAACCCGAAAATCTAGATTACTCACCTCGGAAACGGGAATAGCGGGAGGCCACAAAACCCCCGAGGGGTCTCCAACTTCAACGACGGCTCGATCGCGTTGATCGGTGCCCGCCGGACTTCGTGGCAGCCATGAAAACCTGGGTGTTTTTTGTGGCCAGGACCGCGCGGCAGTTGCGGCGGGGCTAGGAGGTCCAAGGACCGCGTGGGTTATTTTCCCCGCTGCCGGACCGCTTCGAACAGGGTAATGATCGTGGCCATCGCCACGTTCAAAGAGTCCGCCTGTCCCATCATCGGAATGCGCACCGGCGTATCCGCGTGCTTCAGCCAGAATTCGCTGAGCCCGTATTGCTCGCTGCCCATTACGACGGCGAGCGGACCGCGCAGATCGATGTCCGAATAAATTTTTTCCGCCGCCGGCGTCGTCGCCACCGTACGCACGCCTTGGTCGCGCAGCCACGCTTGCACGCGGGTGCTTTCCTCGACCACTAGCGGGACGGAAAACAACACACCCGTCGAGGCGCGCACGACGTTCGGATTGAAAATATCCGTCACCGGATCGCAGACGATCACGGCGTCGCAGCCCGCCGCATCCGCACTGCGCAGGATGGTTCCGAGATTGCCCGGTTTCTCGATCGCCTCGACCACGAGTAGAAACGGCGCGGGCGGGAGTTTTAACTCGGCCAAGGTGCGCTTCCACTGCGGGGCCACGGCGAGCAAGCCGTCCGGGCGTTCGCGATAGGCCACCTTGGCAAAGGTATCCTTGGTCAACTCGAACGCCTGAGCGCCGGCCGCCTGGGCTTGGGCGATCAGCGCTGGTTCGTTTTCGCCGAGAAACCAATCCGGAGAAAAATAGATCTCCCGGAGTAGCACGCCCTTTTCGAGCGCCCGCCGGATTTCTCGATAGCCTTCGACTAGAAATACGCCGGCATCGTCGCGCGGACGTCGGTCACGCAGCTTTACCAGCTGTTTGATGCGGGGGTTTTGAAGACTGGAAATCGATTCGATCGGTGCGCCCACGGTACACACGGAACACACGGAATTGGAAAAAATACAAAATCCTTTTCTTGGTCTGCCCGGCATC
>CAIXKG010000134.1 GCA_903919985.1 uncultured Opitutia bacterium
CGGCCAGATGGGCGACATGACCATGGGCAGTCAGGCCCGCCTGATGTCGCAAGCGATGCGCCGCCTCACCGCGGTCGTCAGCAAGACAAACTGCGTCTGTATCTTCACGAATCAGATCCGCGAAAAAATCGGCGTCATGTTCGGCAGCCCCGAGACAACGTCCGGCGGTCGCGCCCTGAAATTTTTCTCCTCCGTCCGCATCGACATCCGGCGCAAAGACCAGATCAAGACGCCGGAGGGCAAGGTCATCGGCAACCGCACTAAGATCAAAATCGTGAAGAACAAAGTCGCGCCGCCGTTCACCGAGGTGGAATTCGACATTATGTACGATGAGGGCATCTCGAAAATGGGTTCGCTCATCGACCTCGGTATCGAACACAAGATTCTCGAGAAGAAAGGCGCGTGGATTGCCTACGAGGGGAATCTCGTCGGCCAGGGGCGCGACGCCGCCAAAGCCGCGCTCAAGGAAAAGCCCGAGCTCGCCGAAAAAATATCGAAGGCGATCCTGGAGAAGGTCGTCATCACGGCGACCGGTCCCAAAACCGTAGACGACGACGAAAAGTAAGCTCACTCCCACTCCGCTCATTGAGCGTTAAAAATCAGGTCGCACTCCGGCGTTGCGACCTGATTTTTTCGTTTACTGTTGTCGCATGAAAATCCGCGCATTCGCCTTCGTCGGTCCGTTGTTTTTTGCCGGTATTTACCTTCTGGCGCCGTCCGCCGGTGTGGCGGCTGCCGCCCGTCCGCCGGCGACCGGCAATGATGCGCCGGTCCTGATGTCCAAGGGCGACCGCGTGCCGTGGTCCAATCTGGCCGAGCTCGAAAGCTTCGCCGCTCAAGACAATTTCCAGGCCTGCGCTCAACTCGGACAACAATTGCTCCGCGGCGAAGGCATCGTCCAAAACGTCCCGCGTGCGCTCGACCTATTGGAAAAAGCCGCGCGCGGCGGCGTGGGTTCGGCGGCGTTTCGACTCGGCATGGTACTGGACGATGGCCTCGGCGTAAAACAGGACCGAATCCGTGCGCTCGATTATTTTCGGGCGGCGGCCGCGGGCGGCGTGGCGGAAGCGTTTTTCAACGTCGGCGCGGCCTACGTCGGCGCGCATGGAGTGAAACGCGACTACGCGGAGGGCCTGGCCTGGCTCATTCTTGCGACGAAGCGCGGCGCGGGTCAGGATACCGAGGTCTCCGTGCGCGATCGCATTGAAAAAATGCGCCGGCCGGAATGGATTGCAGCCGCCGAGAAGCGCGCGCCGCTGATTGAGGCGGAGCTGAAAGCCAAAAAAGCCGCTGACTTCCTGCCCGCGCCCGCCGCTTTTGTCGTGATGGGTGCGCCACCACCCACCGCGCCCGCGACGAATACAGAGACGGTAGATGCATCCCCAGCGCCATCCGATGGTCCGCTCCTAAAAGTACTTTCTCCCACCGGCCGAACCCTGAGCTGGCCTGATTTCGCGGCGCTCGAACGCGCGGCAGAGCGTGATTCGCCGGGCGCCGCCGCCGCGTTGGGGCAGGTCCTCCTCGCGGGGAAACTGGTACCAGCCGATCCGCTCCGCGCGCTCAACGTGCTCGAGCGCGCCGCCAAAGCTGGCAGTGCTGACGCCGCGCATTTGCTCGCCGACCTCTACACCAAAGGCCAGCACGTCGCACGCGACGACGCGAAGGCGTTTGCCTTCAATCTTCAGGCGGCGCGCGGCGGCTCGATCCAGGCGATGTACAACACCGGCGCACTTTACACGAATGGTCGCGGCACCCCGCGGGATTATACCGCAGCGCTCGCGTGGTTGATCGTGGCGAAAAATTATCAGCTCGATCCCGGAGCCGAAAAACGCATCCGGACTCTGTTGGAGAAAAGCGCGCCGGCCCAGATTCCGGTCGCCGAAAAGCGCGCCCTCGAACTTCAGCGTGAGATTGAAGCGGTCCTGGCCAACCCGGACCGGCCGTAGGCGCAGGGCGAAACGGTAAACTGGGAGTCTCTATCGCCGAAGAGCGGTAACGCCTTTTCGGTTTCCGCTACGCTCAGAATGGTTTTTATAATCCTTGTAAGCGCCGGTTCTGCTCGCCGACACCGCCGCTTACATCGCGCGTCCACGCCGGTTTGTACGTTGCGAGAGATCGCGTGGTGAATCACGGTGTCGCCTTCCGCGATGTCCGCTCTCTCCGTTGATTCAGTCGCCCAATCCGCACCGGTTTTTTCCGTGCGCGGTCTCACCAAAAGTTACGGCCAAGGCGAGGCCACCGTACGTGCGCTCGCGGGTGTCGATCTCGACTGTCAGGCCGGCGAGATCGTGGTCGTGCTCGGCGCCTCGGGGAGCGGCAAGTCGACGTTGCTAAATCTGCTTGGGGGACTCGACACGCCGACCAGCGGCACCTTGCTCTACCGCGGCTGGAATCTCGGTGCCGCCGACGAAGCCGGACTCACCCATTACCGGCGCGAGGCCGTCGGCTTTGTGTTTCAATTCTACAACCTGATTCCGAGCCTGACCGCGCGAGAGAACGTCGCGCTCATCACGGAAATCGCCAACGACCCAATGGCGCCCGAAGCTGCGCTGCAACTCGTCGGTCTCGGCGCGCGCATGGATCACTTTCCGGCTCAGCTATCCGGCGGCGAACAGCAGCGCGTCGCGATCGCGCGCGCCATCGCGAAGCGGCCCGCCGTGCTGATGTGCGACGAACCCACGGGCGCGCTGGATGTTCGCACGGGTGTCACCGTGCTCGAGGCGATCGAGCGGATTAATCGCGAGCTCGGGACGCTTACGCTCATCATCACACACAATTCCATCATGGCCGGCATGGCTGACCGCGTCGTTACGCTTTCTGATGGTCTGATCACTGGCGAGCGGCGCAATGCGGCGCGGGTGCGCGTCGATTCGCTGCAATGGTGAACGTTTTTGCGCCGTGTCTCTGCTCGATTTAAAACTGCTGCGTGATTTGCGCGCGCTGAAATCGCAGGCGCTCGCGGTCTCGCTCGTGTTGGCGTGCGGTCTCGCGATGATGATCATGACGCGCAGCCTGATCGTCTCTCTGGAATCGACGCGCGATGCGTACTATCGCGACAACCGGTTTGCGCAGATTTTCGCCCGGCTCCAGCGCGCGCCGAATTCCGTGACGGCTCAACTGGCCGCAATCCCTGGCGTGGCGGCGGTGCAGGCCGGCATCGCGCTGCAGGTCACGCTCGATCTGCCTGGCGTAATCGAGCCCGCGACCGGTTTGATTCAATCGCTCCCAGAGCAGGGCGAACTGGTGCTCAACCGATTGCATCTGCGGAGTGGACGCATTTTGAAGGGGCGCGAATCGAGGGGAGAAATTCTCGCCGGCGAGGCCTTTGCGGAGGCGAATAATCTTCATCCTGGCGATGGCATCGCCGCGGTTTTGTACGGGCGGCGACAAAGCTTCCGAATAGCGGGCATCGTATTGTCGCCGGAGTTTGTCTTCGAAGCTCCTCCTGGCGCGGCGCTGCCGAATAACAAAACCTACGGGACGTTTTGGATGCCGTACAAGGAACTTGCCACGGCGAGCAATCTCGATGGCGCGTTTAATACGCTTTCGCTGACGCTGGCACCGGGTGCGATCGAGGCCGAGGTGATTGCAGCGGTCGACCGAGTTTTGATTCCTTACGGCGGGCGTGGCGCGTACGGGCGAGAGTCTCATCCCTCGCATACGCGGGTGCGCGATGAAATCAAAGTGCTGCAGGGACTCTCAATCGGATTTCCGCTGGTGTTTCTGAGTGTCGCCGCGTTCATGACGAATTCAGTGATGGGCCGCCAGATCACGCTGCAGCGGGAGCAGATTGCGATTTTGAAGGCATTCGGTTTTTCCAACCGGGAGATCGGCTGGCACTATCTAAAATTTTCGTTCGTCATCGTTTTGGCCGGCACGGTGCTCGGCACACTCGGCGGTATCTTGCTCGGAGAGCGGCTGGTCGTCATGTACCACCTGTTTTTCCGGTTCCCGACGCTGGAGTTTAAACTCGCCAAATCGGTGGTGATCGCCGCGATTTTTTTCAGCGGACTGGCGGCCGTAGTGGGCGTGGCCGGTGCGGTGCGAGCCGCCGTGCGACTCCCACCAGCGGAAGCGATGCGACCCGAGCCGCCGTCGAGTTATCGGCCGGCGCTGTTTGAAAGACTCGGCTGGGGCCGCGCGTTCACCGCCACGTTTCGCATGGCGCTGAGAAACATCGAGCGGCGGCCGGTGCGCGCGCTGCTCACGAGCGTAGCTCTCGCGCTGGCGACCGGAATATTAGTGGTCCCCAATGCGTTTCGCGACGGGATCGGCTATGTGCTCGATTACCAGTGGGACGTCATTCAACGGCATACCGTGTTTGTTTCACTGATCGAGCCGGGCCCGGCCCGTGCGCTCGATGATTTTCGCGCTTTGCCTGGAGTGGTGTTCGCCGAGCCCGTTCGCGCGGCCGCAGTGGAGCTGCGCGCGGACAATCGATTCCGCCGTCTCAGTTTGCTGGGTCTTTCGCCTCAAGCAGAGCTGAACCGCGTGATTGATGAAGTGGGGCATCAACTCACGTTGCCCGCCGACGGCATTGTACTTTCGATGAAGCTCGCCGAAGTGCTCGGGGTGAAACTCGGCGATCCCATCACGGTGCGGGTGCTGGATGGGCGGCGGCCGGAATTTGTCGTGCCGGTGGCGGCTTTGTCGGAAGATTTCGCGGGCACGACGGCGTATATGGCGATGGAGGGTCTCAATCGACGCCTGGGAGAAGGCGATCGGATCAGCGGAGCTTATCTCACCGTCGCCGCGGGCCAGTGGACGAATTTTCTGCGGGCCATGAAGGCGGCCCCGCGCGCGGGCAGCGTAGTCGTGAAAAACCGGATTCGTGAAGGCTTTCGCCAGACGACGGCGGAGAGCATCGGATTAATTCAGAAAATCTACATGGCCTTCGCGACGGTTGTGGCGTTTGGCATCGTTTATAACAGCGCGCGAATTTCGCTGAGTGAACGCCAGCGCGAACTGGCCACGTTGCGCGTGATCGGGTTTACGCGTCGCGAAGTCGGCGCGGTCTTGGTGGGTGAGCTGGTGTTGCTGACGGTGGTCGCGCTGCCCATCGGGCTCGTACTAGGCGCGACATTTGCGGGGGCGATCATCGGCAGCGTTAACACGGAGTTTGTGCGCCTGCCGCTGATTCTAACCCCGGCGAATTTCGCCTACGCGGTGTTGATTGTGTCGGCGGCGTCGATGGCGTCGGCATTGCTCGCGTGTCGCCGGCTTGATCGACTCGATCTTGTGGGTGTGCTGAAGGCCCGCGACTGAATTCAAAGTATGAATACTCCCCTGCCCGCTCCCAATCTGCCCACGAGTTCCGGCCGACCCGGCGCCAGCCCGCGTCTTTGGACGCGACACCTCCCTAGGCTGGGCGGAGCGGTGTTGATCGCGCTGATCGTCGCGGGGCTTTGGCCGCAGCCTCAGCCCGTCGAGGTGGCCAAGGTAAAGCGCGGCGATTTGGCGGTGACGGTGAACGAAGAAGGCATGACGCGGGTGAAGAATCGCTACGTCATCACCAGCCCGGTCGCTGGGCAGCTCCGCCGAATCGAATGGAAAGCGGGTGCAACCGTGGAAGCGGGGAAAACGGTTCTCGCCGTGCTGGAATCCGGTGGGGCGGATCTGCTCGATGCGCGCGGCCAAGCGCAGGCCGAAGCGAGAGTGCGCGCGGCCGAGGCGATGCGGGAACAAGTTGCCGCCCAGCGAGCGAGCGCCGCGGCGAACGCAAAAATGCAGCGGGATGACTTTGCCCGCCAGCAGATCTTGTTTAAAGCGGGTACCCTTTCGCGCCAGGAATTCGACACGGCGGAGCTGCGCGCCACGACGACCGCTCAGGAGGAGCGCGCGACGGAATTTGCGGTCCAGGTGGCGGAGTTTGAATGGGCGCAAGCACGGGCCGTCCTGACGCGCGGTCAGCCCGAGAGCGCAGGTGGACGTGGGGAGCCGCTGGTGATAAAATCGCCGGTGAGCGGTCGGATTTTGCGAGTTATGCAAGAAAGCGAACGACTCGTGCCGGCGGGGTTTCCACTCCTTGAAGTGGGCGATCCGGCTGATCTCGAAGCGCGCATCGAAGTGTTATCGCGTGACGGCGTCACGATTCAACCGGGAGCGCGCGTGCAGCTTGAGCAATGGGGCGGCCCTACCCCACTCTCCGCGCAAGTGCGATGGGTCGAGCCGTCGGCCTACACCAAAATCTCAGCGCTGGGAGTGGAAGAGCAACGGGTTTACGTTGTCGTCGATTTTATCGACCCCTTTGAAAAACGCCGTGCTCTAGGTGATAATTTTCGAGTGGAGGCGCGCATCGTCGTTTGGGAAGGACACGATATTTTAAAGGCGCCGGCGGGAGCGCTTTTTCAACATGGCAATACTTGGCAGGCCTTTGTGCTGGAGGGTGGCCTTGTGCGACTGCGCACCGTGAAGGTGAATCGAGGCAACGGGCTGGAGACGGTGATCGAGGATGGCCTGAGGGAGGGTGACCAAGTGGTGGTTTATCCCGGGGATAAAATCGTGGATGGCGCGCGCGTAAGTCCTATTGTAGTGACGGGAAAATAGCCGCGCGTCAGCCCGGAGATTTCCGGTCGCCGGAGGATTTCGTTTTGCATTCGCTGAGGCGCAGCGTTGCCTGAGCGGGATGTCCATCGAACGCGAAACGATTTGTGCGCTGGCCACGCCGGTGGGCACGGCCGCGATTGCGTTACTGCGGGTGAGCGGCGGGGACTGCGGGCGACTGGTCCGGGAGATTTTTGCGGAAGGCCCACAGCCGAGAGTTGCCCGGTATCGGGATTATCATGACCGCGATGGGCGTTTGCTGGATGACGTGGTTTTCATTTTTTTTGAAGGACCACGCTCTTACAGCGGCGAGGATTCCCTGGAGATATCCTGTCACGGTAACCCCTTCATCGCGCAAAAGATTTTGGGCGATCTTTGCGCGCGAGGGTGCCGAATGGCTGAGCCTGGCGAGTTCACTCAGCGCGCGTTTTTGAGCGGGCGCATGGATCTTACCCAGGCGGAGGCGGTGATGGACTTGATTTACGCGCGAAGTGAGCGCGCGTTGACGGCCGCGAACGGATTGTTGCGGGGCGCGTTGGGCCGGCGGGTGACGCGACTGGCGGATGGACTTTTGGACGCGGTGGCCCGAATCGAGGCGTACATCGATTTCCCCGAGGAGGATTTGCCGGCGGAGGATCGTTCTGCGATCGCTGCGCAGCTCCAAAGCATTTTGAGCGATGCGGAGACGTTATTGGCGACCAATACCTACGGCGAATTGCTCCGCGAAGGAATCAAAACGGTGATTTTAGGCGCACCGAATGCGGGTAAGAGCAGCTTGCTTAATCGAATGGTAGGACGTGAACGCGCTCTCGTAAGTCCCGAGCCTGGAACTACTCGCGACTTTATCGAAGAGCGGATTATGATTGGACCCCACGGTTTGAGGTTAATCGATACGGCCGGGTTGAACGATTCCCCTGCCCCGCTCGAAGGGCTTGGAATTGAAAAGACGCTCGAATGCGCCAACGCAGCCGATATTTTTTTGTGGGTAGTCGATTCAACCCTCCCAGTGCCAATCCTTCCGATTGAATTGCAGGCGCTGCTGAAGTCTAAACCGACTGTGCTTGTCCTAAATAAATCCGACTTGGTCCGGGACCAGCTTATCCCGTCGAACAGTGTGGGCCATGGGTTTCCCTCGGTTGAATTTTCCGCACTCACCGGGGAAGGTTTGGAAAATCTGCGGGAAAATTTAGCCCGTCTGGCGGATTCACTGCAGCAAGATCTCGGTGATGACGCGGTGGCGATAAATGTCCGTCACGCCGAGGCCCTTCGCCGCATGCTTTCGGCCTTGGTTGAAGCTAGCAGTAAGCTTCAGAAAGGGATTTCCGCTGAACTCCTTGCCAGCGACCTACGAGCGGCGCTCGATGCGTTGGGCGAAATCGGCGGTAAAATTGATCACGAGCAAGTGCTGGATAGATTGTTTGCGACCTTCTGCATCGGTAAATGATATAGCAGAAGTATTTCAGCAAAAGGAGTTTATATAACATGAGCAGAATGGATGGTATTTTCGATGTAATCGTATGCGGCGCTGGCCATGCCGGTGTGGAGGCTGCCCTTGCCGCCGCTAGAATGGGCGCCTCTACCCTACTCCTTACCGGAAACATCGACACG
>CAIXKG010000135.1 GCA_903919985.1 uncultured Opitutia bacterium
GTAGCCCCGATTTTCACCGGTTGCTGCCGCACGCCCAAATATTCAGCACCATCCTTGTCCTTCATTTTTTCGATGATGAAGACCGAATTCCCGTACGGCGCGTAGGCAATCGCCGTGGCCGGCAGAACGACTTGCGGCTCCGCCGCCGGCAGCTCGACTTCGACTTGGACAAACATGCCGGATCGCAGCTGCTCCTGCGCGTTCGGGAGCAAAGCTTGCACCCAAATATTGCGGGTCACCGAGTCCACTTCAGAGTTGATGGCGGCGATCTTGCCGGCAAACGGAGTGCTAAACGTGTCCACGGTCACGCTGATTTTCTGTCCCACCGTGAGCGATCCGAGCTGGCGCTGCGGGATACTGAAGTTGACGTAGATCGGGTCGAGCTTCTGCAGCGGTACGAGGGCTTTGCCGCGCGAGACAAACTGGCCGATGTTGACCAACCGGATTCCGACGCGGCCGTCGAAGGGCGCGCGTACGCGCTTTCTTTCGATGGTGGCCTTCAGCCCGGCGACATCGGCTCCGGCTTGAATCAGCTGGGCGTTGGCGACGTCGAGCTCGGCCTGGCTGATGGTGTTTTTTGAAACCAAATCCTTGGCCCGGTCGCTCTGCAACCTAGCCAACGCGGCCCGCGACTCCGCCGAGGCGAGTTGCGCGGTCTCCACACTCGTGTCGAGTTCGATCATGGGGTCGCCCGCTTTAAGGGCGGCCCCGTTTTCGACGAAAATTTTCGAGACCACGCCGTCTGCATCGGCGGCGACCATCACCCCTTGGACCGGCGCAAGCGTCCCGATCGCGCTGATCACGGACTGCCAGGCCATGGACTTGGCTTCGATTGAAGTGACGGCCGTCGGCGGCACGGCGTGCGAGACCGACGACATCTGCTTGATTTGGGAAGCCTTGACGGCGCCGAGGGCGGCGACGACGACGGCAAAACCGGCGAACGCGATGAGGAATTTCTTAAACATGTGAAGGAGAGGATGAGTGCTAAATATGAGGGAAAATATCGGGGCGGTTCAGTGAACCGGTGCGCCGGTCACGGCCGGAACAGGCGCGTTGGGCGAAAACTCGCTCGCACACACCAGAATCTTGTTCAAAAGGCCGACCAGTGTTTTCCGCTCCGGTTCAGAAAGTGGCGCCATCAATCGGGCCATCAATTCGAAGTGCGCCGGGAGCATGCTATGCAAAAACTCCTCCGCCCGGGCGGTCAACCGCACCGACATCATCCGACGATCGTTGGGATCAGGCTCGCGCCGCACAAAACCATCACGCTCCAAGGTGTCGACGAGACCGGTCATGGTCGCTCGCGTGACGCCCGCCGCATCCGCAAGCTCGGCCGGGGTGCGGGGACTAGCCGGGCAGGATCCGGAAATTTGCGGGTCGCCTCGACGGTGAGTCGAACCCCACAGCAGCATCAGCACCCCGAACCGACCCTGAGAAATGTTATGACTCGCGAGGTGGCGCTCCGAAACGCTGAACACCTCGTCGCCGGTGCGCAGAAGATGCAGGAAAGCTTCACAGGCAGAGGGATCCAATTGCGGGAATTCCTTGGCGCCCTCCAAAAGGCACTCGTAGCGGGGTAGATCTTTGAGGAGAAGGAGGGGCATCTTGCGGGCGGCGAGGTAACAGTGAGGAAGCTGATAGTTAGGCAGCTAACCATAAAAGCAAGTGAGGCCTGCAGTAATTCCTAAAATATCTGCGAGCTTTCCGTGCCCGCGGCAAAAACCCCAAGCGGCCGTCAATATCGCCGGGTAAGAATCGAGCATGGAGCCACGAAAAAAACGCCGCACTCTCTGCCCGTTTGGCCCCCGTACGAAAGAACTCAGGGCCAAAGCCCGCTTCGAAAGAGGGCTCAATCCGAGGCTTACCCGCTTCGTAGATCACCCAAACGGGTTTTTACAAAATCTGCTCCGATTAGAGTTGCCCGCATTGAAAGAGAGAACCGACGTCGCATCCTACGGACGCCCCGGTCGATCGAATCATTGCAGCCCACAAAAAAGCCCGCTCGCGACGGAGCGGGCTGAAACCGATGACGCCGTTGCCTGGTTACAACGAACGCGCGGCAGCGATGATAGCCTCGGTGGTGATGCCGAGTTCCTTATAGACGAGCGGCGCCGGCGCGCTGATGCCGAAGCGATCAATGCCGACAACTTTGCCCTCGAGTCCGACGTATTTTCGCCAGAGATCCGACACGCCCGCCTCGACCGCGACACGGGCGCGGCAGGACGGCGGAAGGATGCTGTCGCGATACTCCGCGGTTTGCCGATCGAAACGCTCGAACGACGGCATTGAAACGACGCGCGTGCCGACGCCGAGTTCCTTGGCCGCGGCGAGCGCGAGATGCAGTTCGCTGCCGGTCGCAATGAGAAGATGCGTGAGTGGAGCCGTTTCCTGCAACGCGACATATCCGCCCTTCAAAACTCCAGCCCGACGAATGTGCGGTGGAATTTCGTTGAGGACCGGCACCGCCTGGCGCGAAAGCGCGATCAACGTCGGGCCATCGGAGCGCTCGAGGGCCGCCGCGTAGGCGCCGGCGGTTTCCTCGGGATCGCCCGGACGGATCACATCGAGATTCGGAATGAGCCGCAGCGCGGAAATAGTTTCCACCGGCTGGTGCGTCGGTCCGTCCTCCCCAACTCCGATCGAATCGTGCGTGTAGATATAAATCACCGGCAGCTTCGACAGCGCGGCCAGCCGCATCGCGGGTCTCGAGTAGTCGGCGAATACAAGGAACGTCGCGATGCTCGGACGGAAAAGTCCGTCGTACGCCACGCCGTTGGCGATGGCCGCCATACCGTGTTCGCGAATGCCGAAGCGAATGTTGCGACCACTGCGGTTGGCCGGATCGAAGTCGGCCGCATTCGCGATCAGGTTGAGCGTCGAGCCATAAAGATCGGCACTGCCGCCGATGAGCAACGGAAGTTCAGCCGCGAGCGGCTGAAGCACGTCGCGACCAGCCGCGCGGGTACCACCCAATTTCACGTCGGGCGCGAAGAGCGGAATTTTCTCCAGCAGATGCGCGGCGCTCGGGTGCGCGCTGGCAGAATCGAGCAGCACGGACTTGTCCGGATTCGCGGCGCGCCAGGCTTTGAGCATTTTGTGCCAACGATTACAGACGCGCATGAGCCGGGCTTTGTGGCCGGCGAAATAGGCGCGAACGTCGTCGCTGACGAAGAAGTGCTGATCCGCCGGCAGGCCAAGCGACGCGCGGGCGCTGTCGGAGAATTTCGCCCCACCCTCGCCGTGGCCCTTCGCGGTGCCCTGCACCTCAGCAATGCCCTTGCCGATGATCGTCTTGGCGATGATGAGCTGGGGTTTGCCAGACTTCGAGCGCTTGGCGCGGTTGAAAGCCTTGAGGATCGCGGCGAATTCGTGGCCGTCGAACGTCTGCACGTCCCACTCGATGGCATTAAAACGCTGGGCGGCGCTTTCGCTCTGCGTCTTGCTCGCCATCGCGTCGAGCGTGACGTCGTTCGAATCGTAGATGAGAATCAGGTTGTCGAGTTTCTGGTGACCGGCGAACGCGACCGCCTCCATCGCCACGCCTTCCTGCATGCAGCCGTCGCCAGCGAGACAAACGACATGATAGTCGAACAACTCGTGCTCGGCGGTGTTGAAGCGGGCGGCGGCCATCTTGCCGGCCATGGCCATACCGACGGCGTTGCCGATCCCTTGGCCGAGCGGACCGGTGGTGCATTCGACCCCGGGTGTATCGTGAAATTCCGGGTGGCCGGGAGTCTTGCTGTGCAGCTGACGGAAACGTTTCACCTCCTCGATTGGCAGATCGTAGCCGCTGAGGTGAAGCCAGCTGTAGAGAAACATCGAGCCGTGGCCGGCGGAGAGTACGAAACGGTCGCGGTTGAGCCAACGGGGGCGCTCGGGATTGTGCGCGAGCGCGTGGCCGTAGAGGACGGCGCCGATCTCGGCGCAGCCGAGCGGGAGACCGAGATGGCCGGAGGACGAAGCGTGCACCGCGTCGATCGCGAGACCACGAGCTTGGTTGGCCGCTTTGGCGAGAAGGAGAGTTTGCAGAGTCATGTTATAGCTAAATTTCTGGAAAAACGGAAACGACCGGCCGGAATAATTGATTTTTTGGGCACAAAAAAAGCGAGCCTTGAGAGGCTCGCTTAGGGTAAAAGTGAGCGCACCGCTCCGATGAACGCCTCGTATTAGCGAGCGGCGGCTGGGGCGGCGGTCTCGACGCGGTTCTCGCGTTCCTTGACGGCCACGGCGGCTTTGCCGGTGCGGCGGCGGAGATAATAGAGACGCGCCTTCATCGCCTCGGACTCGCGCTCGACCTCGATCTTCTCGATGTTCGGGGAGTTCACGGGGAACACGCGCTCCACGCCCTCGCCGTAGCTGATACGGCGGACGGTGAACGATTCATGAATTCCGTGCCCTTTGCGCGCGATGACGATGCCAGAATAAATCTGGATGCGTTCCTTGTCGCCCTCGCGAACTTTGGTGTGCACGCGCACGCCGTCGCCGACTTTGAACGGCGTAATATCTTTCTTCACCTGCTCGGCGGTGATTTGGCTAATGATCGGGTTCATGGCTTTAAGAAGAGTTATTTGAGTAAATCGGGTCGGACCAAACGAGTTTTTTCCACCTGTCGCGCGTGCCGCCAC
>CAIXKG010000136.1 GCA_903919985.1 uncultured Opitutia bacterium
CATGGCTGCATCCGAGGGATGAAATTTACAGTCACCTCCGCGGTCCGGCGAAAAACGTGACCGTTCTCGCCACCGCTCTGGCCGACAAAGCGAAATTTCCCAATGCCTCGGGCGAAGACGAGCCCGTGCTGATGGCGATCGACTACGGCAAGGGCCGTGTGTTTCACACCACGCTCGGCCACGTCGGCCCGAACAGCCAGCCGCCTTTCATCCCGCTCACGTGCGTAGGCTTCATCGTCACGCTCCAGCGCGGCACCGAGTGGGCGGCCACTGGCGCGGTCACGCAAAAAATTCCCGCCGACTTTCCGACCGGTGAAAAAACCTCGGTGCGTAATTGAGTCTTTAAGCCCCGGTCCGGAATTTTCACAGCGGGCATCGGCTTGTTAGTAGACGGGATGGGCGCGGACCCGCGATCGAGAACGCAGACGTCGCCGCCCTGCAGCGCTGGCTGGAGGAACCGTAGGCACTTTGCGCTGCCAGATAAATTCGGCGCCCGCGAGGACGCTCCGCCTTGTCCGTCGGCTCACCGCTGACGACGGGCGGATATTCCAAGCGGGCGATCAGGAAAAAGATCAGCTCTAGCGCGGCGCTGAACTAATCGACGGTAGGGAAACCGCCAAACGCGATCAGGAAGCTCCCGATAAGGTAGGGCGCGCTATCCTTACGGCGCCGGTGACGCGTTTGATGCGGTCTGGCGGCTACACAGTTAAATACGGCGGGGCAGGGATAATCCCGCCCTGCCTCCGGACTCTACCCGTTTCACAACTCCATCGTCTCGGCCACAAGTCCCCAGCGCAAATTATAGAGGGAGTTCTCGAATCCGCGGAGGTGGCCCACCTCGGCCAAGGCGATGAGCGTGGCGAGAGCCGTCGGAAAAACATCGGCGCGCGCGGGCGGCAGACCGGGCACCTGTTTTCGTTCGGGCAGCGTAAGCCCGCTCAACCAGTCGAGCATCGTGCGAATTTCGGCCAACGAAATAAACGTGGGTGTGGCTTCGAGTGTGTCGCCGGATCGCGCCGCTACGATGGTGCGCATCGTGGTGAGCGTTCCGCCGGTGCCGACCGCGATCGCGGTGGCCGGCAGGGAAAATTTAAAACGGGCTTGGGCGAGCGTGGTGCGCGTGTGGTCCGCGATGGCCTGCGCGCTCTCACGGGAGAAAGGAGCCTCGAGATCGGCTACGAATCGCTCGGCAAGGCGCACGCAGCCGAGAGGCAGACTGACCGCTTGCTCGATCATGCGTTCACGGAACGCGAGGCATTCCAAGCTGCCGCCGCCGAGATCGAACACATGAAAATCTCGCAGCGTGGTGAGCGCTGGATCGCAGGTGAGGCCTCGACCAATGAGTTTAGCTTCGTCTTCACCTGAGAGCAGGCGGATGCGATGACCGGTCGCTAGGGCCACGCGTTCGATGAATTCCTCCTGATTGAGCGCGTCGCGCACGGCGCTCGTGGCGACCAGAATAATTTTCGACGGCGAATGGGCTTTCGCCTCGTCGAGTAGATCGGTGATGGCGGCGAGGCCCCGGGCCATGCCCTCCTCGGAGAGGCGCGGCTGGGTGCGACTGATGCCGGCACTGATCCGGGCGTCGATCGTGCGATATTTTTGCGCGGTGAGGAAGCCCTCGGCGTTTCGGGCCGCGACCAGAATTTTGATCGAGTTTGAGCCAATATCGATGACGGCAACGGAGGGACCGGACATGCGCCCACGGAACACACAGAACACCCGGAAGGAAAGTTTCGTTTCCGGGTATTCCGTGGGTTCCGCGGACAACCAGAGGGTTCAACCAAAAGCGTAGCCGCGAATCACGTAGCGGTAGGCGTCCCTGCCGACCGAAACGCGGATGGTGAAACTGGCAGGCAGGGACGCCTGCCGCTACACGATGCGCCCACGAAAAAACTTAAACCGCTCAGAGCACGAAATCGACTGGGGCGATGAGGACGACGAATTCGCCTTTGAGGCTCATCTTTCCGAGCCGATCGCGGACCTCGACGGCCGGGCCGACGAGCCAACTTTCGTGAAGTTTCGTGACTTCCTTGGCCACGCAGATCACGCGCGATTCGCCGAGGGTGGTGACGATTTCGTCGACGGCCTTGTCGATGCGATGACAGCTTTCGTAGAGGGCGAGGGTGTAGTCGAACGCTCGGTATTTCTCGAAAAACGCGACGCGCGCGGCGCTCTTCGCGGGCAAGAATCCGACGAAAAGGAATCCGTTGGTGGGCAGGCCGCTCGCGCTGAGGACCGCGGTCAGTGCACTCGCACCGGGTACCGGGATCACGGGCAGACCACGTCGCCGGCAGGCCCGCACGAGTCGGAAACCGGGATCGCTCAGTGCGGGGGTCCCGGCGTCGCTCACAACGGCGACCGATTTACCCGCGGCAAGTTCGGCGGCGAGACGTTCGGCGGCTTCGGTTTCGTTGTGTTCGTGGTAGGCGATGAGTTCGCGCCGCAGGCCCAGACGCGTGAGCAGGAAACCGGTCGTGCGTGTATCTTCGCACGCGACGAGATCAACGGAACCGAGAATCGCGCGGGCGCGCTCAGTCATATCCGCGAGATTTCCGATCGGAGTCGCGACGACGTAAAGGTGGCCGGGCTGGGGCGTCAGCGAAGCGTTGGCGGGAGGAGTTTCGGACATTTAAGCGCGGGCAGTGAACTGCCTGGGGAATATTTTAATTTGGCGCGAGGCTTCAGTCCTCGTTCCGGAACCCAACCCCAGGCTGAGGCGCCGCGCTATCCCAAAAAAATCCGGCGCTGGGCCGGATTTGTCCCGAATCGAATGGGCAGTGGCAATCAGCGTCCGCCCTGCTGGCCCATACCGGGGATCTGGCCTTCCCAACCGGCGGGGCGGCTCCACGGGATGGCGGTGTTTTTGCTGCTGCGCGTCTCGCACCCCGTGAGGAGCGCGCCGCATGCAATGAGAACCCAGAGAAGGAGTCGCTTGAAAGAGGTCATGGTTCAGGGAGTCAATATGGCCAAATCGCCTTTGTGCAAGATGCCGTGTAACGATTCAGGTTCCACCTGTGCAACAGAGAACTGCGAACGTACGTCGCTGATGAGCGCGCTGCCGAGAATATCGGACCCGCTGCGCAGCACAAATCGCTGGCCCACCGAGGCGCCGCGGCTGGAGCCGTAGTTCAACACCACAAAGGCGCTTTCGGGACCCACGCTGACAATCGTCGCCGAGGAGCGACCGGAACGGCTGGAGAAAACAGCCGTGGAAGCGCCGGCTGCGGTGGGGAGGGCGGCGCCGTCCTTGGCGGTCGCCAGCTGGCGCTCGAGTTCGGCGATGGTATTTTTATAAGCCGTAACGGTAGCGGGGGAAATCGCCACGGCGCGGGTGTCGGCCAGATCCCGGCGCAGCGAACTCAGTTCATCGCGCAACGTGCGCTCCGCTTGCTCCCGTGCGGCGAGGGCCGCCTTGGTTTGCGCCAGATCGACGGTGAGTTGCGTGGTGCGGTTGTCCGATGCGACCAGCTGGGCTTTGGACACGGTCAGTTGGGCTTCGAACGTGACGGCCTGTTTTTGGAACGACACGGCGAGTTCGCGCGAGGACGTCAGTTGCTGGTCCAGCACCGCGTTGCGCGCCGCCAGTTCGCGCCGGGCATCCAACACCTGCCAATAAAGCGCTCCCAGTGAACCGCACAGCGTAAACGCACAGAGGCTCAGTATCAGCAAGAGGCGGTTCATTTTTTTGTGGCGCGGACCCGGTTTGATCAGGCGGAGCGATAGGTGGATTTATACCACAGCGTTTTCGCGCGTTTTTTCACCCCGCGGCCTTTGTTGGCGGCGAGGTGTTCCAGAATTTTAAAAACGAGTTCGGCGCTGTCCGGCGAGCCGACGGCCGTCGCGAGTTCCTCGGCGGTGAACGTTTTTTCCGGCGCGGCTTTGAGGGCCGCGGTGAGCTTGAGCTGGAGCGCGATGACGCCGCCCGCGGCCTTCTTGCCGGCTTCCACCCCGGGTTGGTGATAGGCATTGATGCCGATCAGCGAGGCGTAGAGGCCGACCACGCGTTCGTAGAGGGCGATCAACATGCCGATCGAGCGCGGGGAAATATCCGGCAGCGTGATTGAAACCGAGTGGCGGTCTTTTTCGCTCAGCGCGTCCCGCGTGCCCAGGTAAAAGCCTTGCAGGAAATCGCCGGCGGTGACGCCGGGCTCGACTTCGAGCGACGTCTTCGCGTCCCGGTCCTTCAGGACCTCGATGAACGTGACAAAGAAATTGTTCACGCCCTCGCGCAGCTGCTGCACGTAAGCGTGTTGATCGGTCGATCCCTTGTTACCGTAGACTGCGATGCCTTGGTTGACGACGTTACCCTTGAGATCGTGCTCCTTGCCGAGCGATTCCATCACGAGCTGCTGGAGGTAACGCGAGAACAGGAGGAGCCGATCCTTGTACGGTAGCACGACCATGTCTTTGGCGCCGCGTCCATCGGTCGCGCTATACCACATGAGCGCGAGCAGCGCGGCGGGATTCTGCGCGGTGGTGGGGTGGCGCGTGACGACGTCCATCGCCGCGGCGCCGTCGAGCATCGCCTGAATATCGAGGCCTTGAAGTGCGGCGGGTAAAAGGCCGACCGCGCTGAGTTCGGATGTGCGGCCACCGACCCAATCCCACATCGGGAAACGCGCGAGCCAGTTTTGGGCGATGGCGGTTTGGTCGAGCTTCGATCCGGCACCGGTGATGGCGACGTAGTGCTTGGTGAAATCGAGACCGGCGGCTTGAAACGCGGCGGCGGCTTCGAGCTGGCCGTTGCGCGTTTCGGCGGTACCGCCGGATTTCGAAATGACGACGACGATGGTTTTCGCGAGCTGCCCGCGCAGTCCGGCGAGAACGTAGTCGATGCCGTCGGGATCGGTGTTGTCGAAAAAGGAAACGGCGAGTTTGTCCTTGCGCGGGCGGCCGAGCGCGTGGTGCACGAATTGGGGCCCGAGCGCGGAGCCGCCGATGCCGATGACGAGCAGGTTTTTGAATTTACCTTTTGGTCCGGCGATGGCGCCCGAGTGAACTTTGGCGGCAAAGTCCTTGATCGCCGTGAGCGTGGAGGAAATTTCGTGCCTCAGGTCGGCAGTCGGCGCGAGCTGCGGGGCGCGAAGCCAGTAATGCCCGACCATGCGTTTCTCGTCGTGATTCGCGATGGCGCCCCGCTCGAGGGCGGCCATGTCGAGAAAAGCCTGCTGGATGGCCGCTTCTTTTGTGGCCAGAAAATCGGCGGGAAAAGGGATGCGTGAAATGTCGAGCGCCACGCCGAGCTGCGCATTCTGGTAGTAGAGCGTTTTAAAGCGGGACCATGTCATGAGACCGAAGAGGTAACAGGCGCGTGCGGCAGGACAAAGCGGAAAGTGCGAGGCGGGCGCGGAGTTTCGGATTAAGCGCGAAGACGCGAAGGGGCGAAGGTCGGAGCGAAAAAGGCGAGACCGTGAGCAGAGCGTACCGAAGTTCGATCACACAATCCGAACCGGTTTTCCTTTGCTCTGCCGTCGCCCCTGCGCGTCTTTGCGCTGATCTCAGCTCAGAGACTCGCGGTCGCACTCGTGTTTTCGTCGAGCTCGAGACGAAGGTAGTCGTAGACGACGCCGCTCGTAAGCTCACCCGCCGGGACCGTGAGTTGAATTTGGTTTTCGCCCACCTTCAGGAGATTCGCGTTAAACGTCTGCTTGTACTCACGCCACACGCCGGTGTGCGTGTTGTAGCGCAGCGCGTTCGTTGAAATGAAATGGATCGAGCCCACGTTTTGGGTGTTCACCGCGACCGCCAACCCGCCCGGGCTGCCGGGATTGTTAAGACCGGCGGTGCCATCGGAGCCGGCGAGCGCGACGCGCAGCGTGGCCTGGCCCTTGGGGAGTTTGTCGACGTTGAACTTGATCGTCCACGTCGTCGCGCGGCCCTGGCCGTAAATTTTCCACGGCCCGTTGCCGTCGGTATGCGGGTATTGGGCGACCGACTCGGACTTGATCCAACCGAAGCGCTGGTTCGCGGGATCTTTCGCGGCCGGATTGATCCACGAGGTGTTTTCACTGTGTGGTGTCTGCTGAAAAAACCAGTCCTTGCGGTAGTCGCTTTTGCCGACCGTGTAAGTGACGTCGTTCGGGAACAACAGCGGATAGCGCAGGGCCCAGCCCCAGAGCCAATAGTTCGCGCCGTCGCCCTTGAAAAATTTTCCGCCGGTGCGATCAGAGTAGCCGATTTCCCAGAGCTGTTTTCCGTAGCGCACGGGTTTCCATTCGAGCTGCCCGAGGTCGATGGCTTTACCGGCGGTCACGGTGATGTTGGTCTGCGCAAATTCGCCGAGCACGCCGTCGGCGAATGCGTGCAGTGTGTAGCTGCCGGGACGGATATTGGTGATGGAAAATTTTCCGTCGTCGGTGCCGTCGGTCCAAAACTGATAGTAATTGCCGTCGTGCGGCCAGGTCACGGTGCCGTTGTTACCGGCGCGGGTGCTACCGCCGCGATAATCGGCGTGGGCGAGGCCGATGGTGAGATGCGGAAGCTGGGTTGACGCAGCTTGTGGATCTTTGAGGACGAGCTGTCCGGTGACGTTGCCGCGTTCGGCTTTGTGCGGGTAGTCGACGCCGTTGACCCATTCATAGGGCCACTGGGATTTCTCTTTTTTCGCCTGTGCGAGGGCGTCGGCAAACAACGCGGTGGCGTTGTCCTTCCACACGGCGGGCACCGTGGGATTACCCGCGGTGGCTTCAAGTGTGGCGAGGTCGGCGGCGGAAGGGTCCTTCGGATCGGCGAGGGCGTTGCAGTAAACGAAGATCGGGCCGATGACCTTGTTCCATTCTTCGCCGGCTGGGATGGCGCAGCTCGCGCCGCCCGCGTAGTGGCCGGCGCACCAGTAATCGAGAATAATGGGATCGGGGTTTTCGTTGGCGTCGTAGTGCGCGACGAGTTCGATTTTGGAGGCGCCGCCGCTGAGATACTCGGTCGTGGGATTGATGAACCAGACGCCGACCTTGTTCTTGGTGCTCGACCAGCCGTACGCCGGGATTTTGTACTGCACGGCATTGTAGCTGTATTTGTGTTCGACGGTATTTTTGTAGTAGCCGGTGTTGAGGATGCGTTGCTCCTTTGCGTGGATGACGACGCCCGCGCCCCAATCCTCCGGCGTGCTTTCGAGTAGATTGCGATCGGCGTCGACCGATAGCCAATTGAAGTCGTGGCTCAGTTTGGCGATGTAACGGTTTTCACCATAGCCCGCGGCCGGGTAACTGGCCGGGTGGGAAAAAATACCGTACGCGTAGATGCCACTGACACCGCGCGCGAGGGTGTAGCGTACCTCGACATCCATGCGGCCGTTGATGCCCTTCACGGAAACTTCGGCGCGGTCGCCCCCGTTTTTGGCCGGATCGATCGTGAGCGATTGAGTCACTTTGCCGGACGCCGTCGATTCCCAGTAACCGCCGCCACCGAGCGTGTTGGTGCCGCGATATGCGAGCGAAGTCAGCCGGCCGTCGCGCTTGTTGACCGTGGCTTTCACGATGCCGTTATCGAGTGTCCAAGCTTGATCGCTCTCGGCGACCGTGACCGGAGCGCTGACGTTAGACCGGGCGATAGCGGGCGCAGCGGCAGCTGCGGTAAGACGCACGGCGGAACCGGCGAGCAGCAAGCATGCGATCAAAGATAATCGCAGCAGGGGTGAACGCTGAAGGGCAGGGAATTTCATTGGGGAAAAGGGGCAGCAGGATTCCGGATTAAGCGCAAAGGCGCGAAGACGCAAAGGTCGGAGGAAAGAAGAAGTCGGGGTGCAAACAGAACTCATGAGCACCAACCAGAAAATCTGGTCGCGTGTCCGTTGCTCTGACTTTTGCCCCTTTGCGTCGTCGCGCTTATTTAAGTTTAGAGGCTCGCGGTGGCCTTGGCTGTTTTCGTTTCGCCGATTTCGAGTCGGAGGTAATCGTAGACGACACCACTGGTTACGTCGCCGGCGGGGACGGTCAGGGTCAGCTCGTTTTCGCCGGCCTGCAGTAGGGCGGCGTCGAACTTTACCGTCTGTTCCTGCCAGACGCCTTTGTCGGTATTGTAACGAAGCGCGTTCGTTGATGCTGGACGGATCGAGCCGGCCTCCTTGCCGTTGATCGCGACGTTGAGGCCCTGGCCGTCGGCGCCGGCCAGCGCGAGGCGTAGCGTCGCGGTGCCGGGTGCGGCTTTATCCATCTTGAACTTGATCGTCCACGTGGTCGCGCGGCCGCGGCCGTAGCGCCGCCAGACGCCGCCGTCGCGATCGGTCGTCGGAAATTGCGCGCGAGATTCGGCTTTGACCCAGCCGAATTTTTGGTTGGCCGGATCTTTCGCTTCGGGATTCACGAAAGACAGATCTTCCGCGTGGGGGACTTGTTCGAAGAACCAGTCTTTGTGCCAGTCGCTTTGGCCAACCGTGTAGGTGAGGTCATGCGGAAAGAGGAGGGCGTAACGCAGCGGCCAGCCCCAGAGCCAGTAGTTGTCGGCGTCGCCCTTCAGGAACTCGCTGGCGTTGCGGTTGGGCACGCCGATTTCCCAGACCTGTTTGCCGTAACGCACGGGCTTCCACTCGAGTTTGCCGAGATCGACCGCCTTGCCGGCTTCGACGACGATATCGGTCTGCGCGAATTCGCCGAGGACGCCGTCCGCAAAGGCGTGCAGCGTATATTTGCCGGGACGCACGTTGGGGATCGTGAATTTTCCGTCGGCGGCGCCGTCGGTCCAAAATTGATAATGTTTCGCATCGTGCGCCCAATCGACGGTGCGTGGTCCGCCGAAACCGCCGCGTCCGCCGCGGGGTGGGCCGCCGGCGGGAGCTGCCGCGCCGTTGGGTGCACCGGTCGGAGGAGGGCCAGCGGGCGCGGGCACGACGGTGTCGGGGTAGGCGAGGCCGATCGTGAGGCTCGTGAATTTTTTCAACGGGACGGGGGCCAGCGGGTCATTGAGCGCGAGTTGTCCGGTCACGGTGGCGCGCTCGGCTTTGTGCGGGTAGTCGACGCCGTTCACCCACGCGTAGGGCCATTTACCCGTCTCGCTTTTCGCTTGGGTAAGCGCGTCGTGCCAGAGCGCGGTGGCGTTGGTTTTCCACGCTGACGGAACGGTGGGGTTGCCGGCCGTGGCGGCGAAGGTGTCGAGGTCGGCCTTGGAAGGCGTGTCGAATCCATCGAGGGAGTTAACGTAGATAAACATCGGACCGACGACTTTGCTCCACGCTTCGCCGGCCGCGATGGTGCACGTTGCCCCGCCGCCGTAGTGCGTGCCGCGCCAATAGTTCAGCAGGATGGGATCGGGGTTGTCGTTGTCGCCATAGTGGCAGACCAGTTCCTGTTTTGAGGCGCCGCCGCTGAGGTATTCGATGGTGGGGTTGATGAACCACACGCCGACGTGCTCCTGCGTGCTCGACCAGCCGTAGGCGGGGATTTTGTACTGGATCGCGTTGTAGCTGTACTTGTGTTCGACGGAATTTTTGTACGGCCCCTGGCTCATGACGCGCTGCTCCTTGGCGTGGACGACAACGCCGGTGCCCCAATTGAGCGGGCCGGCGGCGAGGAGATTGCGGTCGGCGTCGACCGAAATCCAATCGAAGGACTGATTCACGCGCAGGATGAAGCGGCTCTCGCCGACGCCCATCGCGCCATAGGATTCCGGGTGGGAAAAAATCGCGTAGGTATAGATGCCGCTCTCGCCTTGGCCGATGGCGTAGCGCAGTTCGAGGTCGCACAGAGTGCCGCCGCCGGGTGCGTTCGGGGTGAGCATCACTTTGCCGCCTGTGACGCCCTTGATGGCGATCTCGCCGCGTGTGCCGCCGTTTTTTGCGGGGTCGATCGTGATCAACTGCGTTAGGCCCCCGCTCGCAGCGGCGGCGGACGGGTCCTGTTCCCAGACGCCTACGGCGCCCTGATCGTGACCGGCGCGATCCACGCCTTTGTAGATCACCTGTTCGAGGCTGCCATTCCGTTTGTTGATGTGCGCGGTGACGATGCCGTTGTCTAAAACGAAATGCGTGCCGTGTCCTTGACCGTGACCGGCGCGCTGGCGGTGGCCTTGGCGACGACCGGCGCAGCGGAGGCGGTGACCAGTGACGCAGAAAGCGGGGCCAGGAAAGCGAGCGCGAGGAGACGGGCTGCGGTGGAGGAGGGAAGAAGCGAAGGCATAGGGTGGCCAGCGGTACGACGCGGGGCTCGGGGAAAGGCTGCGGGCGATTTAAAAGATCAGGGCAGAACAGTCCGGAAAAACGGGCGGTCCGAGTGAACTCTACTTTGGCAAGATGAGCCCGAGAAAGGGCTACTCGGCGAACAAGGGTCGCCTACGTTGCGCGCAAGATGGAGTGTGTAAGCCCCGGAAAACTTCTGCCGGCTACGGGCACTATCGCGAACTGCGGTCGCTTCAAAAGGCGGAGATTGGTTACGACCCCACGGATCGATTTCGTGAATGGTTTCTGCGGAAGGGAGACCGTACGATCGACCAGAGGGTGCGGCGGCGCGGTCGGGGAAGCAGAATATCCTCGAAGGTTCAAAGGCGTCGGGGACCTCGAAGGAGATGAACCTCAAGCTAACCAATGTCGCGCGGGCGAGCCTCGAGGAACTGCTGGCGGACTACGACGATTTTTCGCGGGTGAGGCAGCTGGCGATTTGGGCCAAGGATGCGAAAGAAGCTGGGTTCGTGCGGCGCTTGGGCGAAAAACCCGGAGCGGGCTACGGTGAGTTTCGGGCGTTTGTCGAAATCAGCCCCGGCGAAGTGGGGGCCAACATCGCGCTCGGCCTGATCCATGAAGCGAACGATCTGCTCGATCGGCAAATTCGGGGCCTCGAGCAGGATTTCCGGCAGAACGGCGGTATAAGAAACAGAATGTCGAGAAACCGCAGGAGTTTTCAAAGGTAGGTCCTATTGGTCTTTCAAGACCTATAGGACCTACGGGACCTATCTTTTTCAGAGATCTTTATCGGTCACAGCCCCTTCGGAAGCACTCGTGACCAGCTTGGCATACTTCGCGAGCACGCCGCGAGTTTCCTTGGCCTTCTTCGGCTTCCACGCTTTCTGGCGGGCCTTGATTTCCTTCGCCGTGAGATCGAGCGTGAGCTCGTTCTTCAGGGCGTTGATCGTGATCGGGTCGCCATTTTTTAAAATGCCGATCGGTCCGCCCAGCGCCGCTTCCGGCGCGATGTGGCCGACTACAAAACCGTGGCTGCCGCCCGAGAAACGACCGTCGGTGATCAGGGCGACATCTTTGCCGAGACCGCGACCCATGATGGCGCTCGTGGGACTGAGCATTTCACGCATGCCGGGGCCGCCGACGGGGCCTTCGTTGCGAATGACCACGACATGGCCGGCTTTTACTTTACCTTCGAGAATGGCCTTGAGCGCCGCTTCCTCACCTTCGAACACGATCGCTTTGCCACTGAAAACGAGGCCTTCTTTGCCGGAAATTTTCGCCACCGCACCTTCGGGAGCGAGATTGCCATAGAGAATGCGGAGATGGCTGTCGGCTTTGATCGGATTCGAAAGCGGGCGGACCACATCCTGATCGACCGGGTAGGCGCCGACGTTCTTCAGGTTTTCCGCGACGGTCTTGCCCGTCACGGTGATGCAGTCGCCATGCAGCAGACCGGCGTCGAGCAACACCTTCATCAACGGCGGCAATCCGCCGATGCGCGTGAGATGCACCATCCCGTATTTGCCGGAGGGCTTGAGATCGGCCAGGACCGGCACGCGTTTGCCGATCTTGGTGAAATCATCGATGGAAAGCTTCACGCCCGCACTGTGCGCCATCGCGAGCAAATGCAGCACGGCGTTGGTCGAGCCGCCGAGGGCGATCGTAACGACGATGGCGTTTTCGAACGCTTTTCGCGTCATGATATCCCGCGGCTTGATGTTCCGCTTGAGCAACTCGATCGCCGCGGCGCCGGCGTTGCGGCAATCGGCTTTTTTCTCGGCACTGATCGCAATCTGCGCCGAGGAATTCGGCAGCGACATGCCGAGGGCCTCGATGGCCGAAGCCATTGTGTTGGCCGTGTACATTCCGCCGCAGGAGCCTGGGCCGGGAATCGAGCAATTTTCCAGCGCGGCCAGGCCCTTGTCGTCGACCTTGCCGGCCGCGTGTTGCCCGATCGCCTCGTAAACCGAAACGATATCGCATTCTTTTTTCGTCGCGGGGTGGAAGCCGGGCAAAATGGTGCCGCCGTAGACGAACACTCCAGGCCGGTTCAGCCGCGCCAGCGCCATGAGACAACCCGGCATGTTTTTGTCGCAACCACCCACCGTCACGATCGCGTCGAAGCCTTCGGCGCCAGAAACCGTCTCGATCGAATCCGCGATCACCTCACGCGAAACGAGCGAATAACGCATGCCCGGCGTCCCCATGCTGATCCCGTCGGAAACCGTGATGGTCCCGAAGATGATCGCCTTGCCGCCCGCGGCGTTGGCTCCCGCTTCGGCTTCGCGGGAAA
>CAIXKG010000137.1 GCA_903919985.1 uncultured Opitutia bacterium
CACCCGCGACAAAAAAATCGTCTGGGAATATTCCGACCGCACCAAATTCAAAACCATCGCTCAGTTTGAAGTCCTCGACCTGCCGGATGACGTGATGAAGGGAAAAGTTTGGCGCTAGATGGGTTCAGGTGTTCCGTGCCCGTTGGAAAAGTAGTGGGGACGCTTCTGGTTAAACTGTTCGAGTGACGAGCGTGATCGCGACAGCCCGATTTGGTGCTTACGATTCTTGCGAACGCGAGTGCGCCGCGGAAATGGCGGGATAAGGGCGATGCGAGCTATCTTTTTAAAAGCCCGCTGAGATTTTTTGGCCTCGTCGGCGCCGCCGCTTTTGCGTCCGTCGACGACAGAGGTGTTGGCGGGCGCCTCCCCGCGACGCTCACTGCCTTGCTCAAGACCCCGGCTGCGGCACGGGTTTGATCGCGGTGCGGTCGTAGCCCTGTTTCTCGATCAACGTCAGCACGTGCTCGTAGTCCGTCGGGGACATCTGTTGGTCGCGTGCGAGGATCCAAAGCAGGTTGCGGCCGGGCGTGCCGACGACCGCCCAGCGATAGTCGGGATCGAGCTCGAGCACGAGATACGTGGTGGCCAGCGGCCAGATGAAGCGAACTTTCCACTCGGCGTTGGTCGTCGTGTTTGTAACCCAGGCGACGCCCCGCCAGCTTTGCTCAGGCGCGTCGAAGCTCCCTTTGCGAAACGTGAAGGTGTTATCAAGCCGGCCGTCGGGACGCCTCGCGTAGGTGTCGTAACTCGCGACTTTGCCGTTCTCGAGGAAGTAGGGAATGTTCGCGATTACGTTCCAGCGTCCGAGGTAGCGATCGAGATCGACGTGCTCAACGGTGCGGAGCGGCGCGACGGCGGTGGATGAACAACCCGCGAGGGCGCCGAGTGCGAACGCACCGCCGGCGGTAAGAAAAATGAATTTAAGCATACCTCACTCAACGCGTCGCGACGCCGGGCGCAAGTGTCCGGCCTTGATGGGGTCAGCCCGGGGTCGCGGGCCCGTGAGCTTCGCTCGCCGCCGCGGCAGGCTCCCGTTCGGTCCGCGTTTCGGCGTAGACTTTGCGGTTCGCGTGAGAAATTTGTGGCGTATTCTACCCAGCCCAATTGCGCTTCGCGCCATTTCTTTCAGACTGCGGCTTCTAGAAATCTCCAACCATGCATCACGCTTCACTCTTCACTCCCGTTACGCTCGGCGCCCTTACGCTCCCGAATCGTATTGTTATGTCCGCCCTCACGCGCTGCCGCGCTGACGCTCAACACGTGCCGACCGATCCCGTGGTCGAATATTACACGCAACGCGCGAGCTCTGGTTTGATCCTCAGCGAGGCGACGATGGCGATCGAGGGCCACTCGGCGTTCGCTGGATCTGAGCCTGGGATCTATTCCGCGGCGCAAGTGGCCGCGTGGAAAAAAGTGACCGACAGCGTACACGCGCGCGGCGGAAAAATCTTCTGCCAGATCTGGCACGGCGGCCGGGCCTGTCATTCGTTGTTGAACGATGGCGCGCAACCCGTCGCGCCCAGTCCGCTGCGGATCACGAATGACGAAACCTACACCCCGCAGGGTAAGAAACCCTACGAGGAGCCGCGGGCACTCCGCGACGACGAGTTGCCGGGCATCGTGGCCGGATTCCGACACGCGGCGGAGAACGCAAAATTGGCCGGCTTCGATGGGGTCGAAGTGCACGGCGCCAATGGTTATCTGCTCGATGAGTTTTTACGCGACGGCAGCAATCAGCGCACGGGCGCTTATGGCGGTCCGATCGCTCATCGCGCGCGGCTGCTACTCGAGGTGGTCGATGCGGCCACCGCCGTCTGGGGCGCCGGGCGCGTGGGCGTCCGCATTTCCCCGCTCAACAGCTACAATGATATGAAGGACAGCGACCCGGTGGCGCTGACGGGTTACGTGGCGGCGGAGATGAATCGCCGCGGCCTCGCGTTTCTCGATTTGATGCGCGGCGATTTCTTCGGCCTGCAAAAAGGCGACGTCGTCACGCCGGCGCGCCGGGAGTTCAAGGGGGCGCTCCTCTGCGGCATGGGCTATACGCCCGAAGAAGCTGAGCGTACGGTTGCGGCCGGCACCGCGGATGCCATCGCATTTGGCCATCACTACATCAGCAATCCGGACCTCGTGGCCCGGGTCGCGGCGGGCGTCGCGCTGACCGAGCCGGATGCTAACACGTTCTACAGCCCAGGCCCGCGAGGTTATACCGATTATCCGGCGATGGTCTCGGGCGCCTGAGGTTTTCTGAAGCGGGGAAGGCCGTTCTCCCTTTGAGCGGTTTGAGTTTTTAGTCGGCCGTTTTGCGTGGGGCAGGCGTCTGTGCCTGCCGGGTACGGTGTCCGCGTGGCGGCAGGCAGGGACGCCTGCCGCTACGGCGTTAGCCGCTACGCTTTGGGTTAAACGGCTCTAGCTCGAACGAGCCATTTAGTGCGCGCCGCAGGGGCGCGCCTTGATGATTGAGAGGAGAGGGGAACCGCCGACGCGGGCGCAGAGGTGGCCCTCGATTCATGCGTGTCGGCTCGACGCCGGGGGCAAGTTCCTTCCTCGTCGTCGGCATGAAACTGATGCGAATGATTGTTCTCGGCGCGAGCGTGAGCGCGGCGGCGTTGGCGGCTGATGGCATGGACCCGGAGCGCGCGGCAGCGTTTGTGCAACTCGCGTTGAAGGGCATCGATCGCGAATATCCGAACAAGCCGGGCCAGACGTTACGCGATGAAAAAGACCTCATGAGCCCGAAGGCGCTGCACCCGGCGTTCTACGGCAACTTCGACTGGCACTCGTGCGTGCACGGACATTGGCTGGTGGTGCGGCTGCTGCGTCTTGCGCCCGATTTGCCCCACGCCGCCGAGACGCGCGCGGTGATCGGGCGGCACCTCACGGCGCAGAACCTCGCCGCCGAAGCCGCCTATTTCGAACCGAAGGAAAACAAAAGTTTCGAGCGCATGTATGGCTGGGCTTGGACGCTGCGGCTGGCCGCCGAACTGAAAAGTTGGGACGATCCCGACGGGCGCCAGTGGGCCAAAGCCATTGAGCCGCTCGAAAAGAAAATCGTCGCGCTGACCAAGGAATTTTTACCGCGGCTGACTTATCCCGTGCGCACGGGTGTGCATCCGGATACGGCGTTCGCGCTCAGCCAGATCATCGATTACGCGCGCGCGACCGGCGACGCCGAGCTGGAGCGGATCGCGGCGGCGCGGGCGCGGGATTATTATCTCGCGGATAAAAATTATCCGACAAGCTACGAACCATCGGGCGAAGATTTTTTCTCGCCGGGTTTGAACGAAGCCGACCTATTGCGCCGCGTGCTGTCGCGCGACGAGTTCTCGCGTTGGCTCGACGGGTTCCTGCCGGGATTGCGGGCGGGCGAGTTGGGCAACTGGGCTAAAGCCGCGGAGGTGAGCGATCTCACGGACCCGCGGATTGTCCATCTGGTCGGGCTGAATTTGAGCCGCGCGTGGACCCTGCGCGGAGTCGCGTCAGCTCTCGCAGCCAACGATCCGCGGCGCGCGACGCTCGAAGCCGCAGTTAAGGTGCACGAAGCCGCGGGCTTCAAGCATGTCTTCAGCGGCACGTACGAAGGCGAGCATTGGCTGGCCTCCTTCGCGGTCTACCACGTTTCGAACGCCGGTCTGGAAAACCTCAAGGTCCGCTGACCCTAAGGTTGCCGCGCGAAGGCGGCGCCGGCCAGCGGACGATCAGCTCTTCTTGAAGCCGGGGGATTTAAAGTACTGTCCGGCGAACTCGATGAACGTCGACCAATTCGGGGCATCGGTGTGACCTTGGTCGTGCTGACGGAAAGCGATGTCGCCATCGATCAACGGAGTCAGCGGTGGCGGCATCTTTGCCTTCAGCGCCATGGGGTCAGGGACGTCGTCAAAGCGTAGTTTCAACGCGTCGTTACTCAGGGGTTTTTTACCGAGTAGTTTCCAAACGGGGCTGGCCCCGGCGGTCGCCATGAACGTACCCGGCGTGTCCTGCCACGATTCGCCGCTGTAACGGGTTCCGGGGTGACCGGGTGCGCCGCTGAGGTCACTTCATGAGCTCGGCCAGTTTGTCTTTTACGGCAGCGGCCCAGATCTCGTAGCCCTTCTCCGACGGGTGCAGTAGGTCGGGCATGATTTCACGGGCGAGAGTGCCGCCGGCGCCGAGGAATTTCGGTCCGATGTCCATAAAGAACACGTGCTGGCCGTCGTGGAGCTTGGCGATGAGCTTGTTCGCCGCTTCGTTCTTCTGGCGGTTGGCGTCGGTGGGATCAGCGCCGCGCGGAAAAATCGCGAGCAGCAGGATTTTGGCGTTCGGGAAATCCTTGCGCATCTCCATGACGACGGCGCCGACGCCTTCGGCGATCTCAGGCCCACTGGCGGCCTGCAGCGCGGGACTATTGCCGGTGCCGGTATTGTTGGTGCCGATCATCAACATGATGGTCTTGGGTGAGAAGCCCTGGCCCTCGCCGTTTTTGAGGCCCCACAGCAGGCCTTCCGTCCGGTCGCCGGAGATAGCGAAGTTGGCGACTTTCATCGCGCCAAAATTTTTGTCGAAAACCGCCTTGCCGGTCGTGCCCCAGAAATCGGTGATCGAGTCGCCGTTGAACAGCAGGTCGATGTTCCCCTGCTTAGCGCGCTCGACAAAGCCTTCGTGGCGGGCGCCCATGCGCTGCTGGGTCTGCGTGTAGGTCGCAGCAAAGTTGGCGCGTGGCGCCTGCACGGCGATGAGACCGGGATATTTTGCCACGAGCGCCTCGGCCGTACTGTCGGAGGAGAGGAATTTGCTCAACGCGCGGTTAGCCTGCGCGATCTCGGCGTCCGTGGGACGGGGAATCGCCACCGCGGCCGGCACGGTTGCGGCCGGCCCGACCACAATCGGCGCGACCGGACCGCGCCCGACGCCGCGCGCACCACCGCCACCTGGACCGCCGGGAGGCTGGCCGGGCTGCATCGCCGGCGTTGGCTGGGCGATGGCGGAAAGGGCGACGGCCCCGGCAAGGGCCACGTTGCAAAGCACCCGGGCAAGCGAGCGCGAGGAAGGAATAAGACGCATAGTATTCATGGGATCGGGGAGGGTATGGGGATTTCGAACGAGGACTAACGCGGTGAGTTGTGCCCTTTCTCCAGTGCGAATAAAACCAATTTTTGCTCTCACCGTGGACCGGACGTTAACTCCGCGTCGCGGGGCGATTATCCCGACCGGAATTTCGATGGTCGCGACTAGACGCGAGCCCGCTGCGCGCAATGACTGACGCTCGATTGCAGCGCACCGATCGACGCAACCTAACCCCCTCCGGGGCCTTCACTACGCTCGAGTCCAAACCAAACTAAAAACCGACCGAACCTCGGTCTGAGGAATCCCAGCAAGCCCGGGCTGTCCCCTTTGTTTGCGGCCTGATCACCGACGGATAATCGGTTCGCCTTCCTTTACGGTGATCTTCAGCCCCGACGTATCGACGTTGCGGGCGTTTTCGATGGTGAGCCCGCGTTCGGCGGTGATGTTGCAATTTTCGAACGTGATCCCGTCGATGAAACTATCGGAGAGACCGTGCATCGCGCCGACCGAAGTCGAGGTGCCGTGGAGATTGATCAATTTTACGTTGCGAACCGTCGGAGGCACGCGGACATCGCCCGCTATATTGATCCGCATGTTCCACTCGAGATTGAACTCCACCGCCTGGCGCACATCGCGCAGCTCGATATTCCGGTAAGTGATATTTTCCACCACTCCACCGCGACTGGGCTGCGTTTTGAAACGAATCGGAGCCCAGTTGTTCGCCCCCGCGATGCAGTCGCGCACTTCGACGTTGCGAATCCCCCCGGAGGTTTCGCTGCCCATTGCCGCGCCACCGTGGCCGTAAGCGAAGGTCGTTTTTTCGATGATGATATCTTCGCACGGCCGTCCAACGCGGCGGCCGTCTTCGTCTTTGCCCGACTTGAGTGAAATACAGTCGTCGTTGCAGTCGAAGTAACAGCCGGTGACCAAAACATTTTTGCACGAATCGATGTCCATCCCGTCAGAGCTGGGGATATAATGCTCCGCCTTGGCGGTTAGGTTGGCGGCCACGACATGGTCGCAATAAATGAAAACGTAACCCCAGCGTGCTTGATTTTTCAGCGTGAGGCCGGAGATGCGCACATCGGAGCAATTTTGAAACACGAGCGCGCGCGGAGGCGTATTGATGCCGCCACCCGCCCCGCGCCCGAGCGCCACGCCGGCGGCGTTGATGATCGGCGTCTTGGTGCGGTCGGCCGCGAGATTGATCGTCGCCGTCGTGGGAAGCGGCGACGGATAAACGTCGGCCGGTTTCGGTAACGGCTCCGCGGGTGCGGCGTTCGTCGCCTGGGCGCCGGGCCCCCCCCTATTTCCCCGGGCCGCTGGTTCGGGCGTTGCCGCGGCGGCGCCGCCGGTGGCTGCGGCTGAAGCTTGGGCCGGTTGAGCGGGACCGCCGGGAGGGCGAACGTTGCGGGCGTTCTGACCAAAGTTGGCCCACGCATCGCCAGAGCCGTCGACCGTGCCCTCGCCGGAGACAGAGACATTTTTCATTCCGACAAAGTTGAGAAACGCCGAGGTCCAATAGCGCTCGATGCCTTCCCAGCGCGTGTAGATCGGCCGGAAGTCTTCGATCTTCGTCGTGCTTTTCAGCACGGCATCCTTTTCGACCAGGAGGTTGACGCCCTGCTTGAAGTACAGCGCGCCGCTCAGAAACGTGCCTTTCGGTATCACGAGCGTGCCGCCGCCCGCTTTCGCGCAGGCATCGATTGCCGCTTGGAGCGCCGGGGTGTTGACCGTCGTGCCGTCCGCGACGGCTCCATGATCCGTGACGACCCACCGTTTGCCGGCCTGCGCCTGCGAGATCGCGGCGCTAGCGAAAAAGATGAGTGAAACCGCGAGAGCAGAATAGGGGATTTTCATAAAAGATAAAGCAGTTCGGAAGGAGGCTAGTTGGGTGAAGGCGGCGGGCGCCGCCACGCGCCGTTCTTACGTCATCAGACGGTCGCAAGAATGTCGTTCAGCGTTTTGCTGGGGCGCAGCGCCGCTGACGCCTTCGCGTCGTCGGGTTGATAGTAGCCGCCGATGTCGGCGGGCTTGCCTTGGACGGCGATCATTTCGGCGACGATTTGCTTTTCGGCGGCGGTCAGCTTCTCCGCGATGGGGGTGAAGATTTTTTTCAGCTCTGCGTCTTTCGACTGCGCGGCGAGAGCTTGGGCCCAGTAGAGCGCGAGGTAGAAATGGCTGCCGCGATTGTCGATGCCGGCGCCGACTTTGCGGGCGGGGCTTTTGTCGTATTCGAGGAACTTGCCGTTGGCTTCGTCGAGCGTCTCGGCGAGCACTTTTGCCTTCGCGTGGTTTTGCGTGATGCCGAGGTGTTCGAAGCTCGCGGCGAGCGCGAAGAATTCGCCGAGGCTGTCCCAGCGTAGAAAATTTTCTTCCGTGAATTGCTGCACATGTTTCGGCGCGGAGCCGCCGGCGCCGGTTTCGAAGAGGCCGCCACCGTTCATCAACGGGACGATCGAGAGCATCTTCGCGCTCGTGCCGACTTCGAGGATCGGGAAGAGGTCGGTGAGGTAGTCGCGGAGGACGTTGCCGGTGACGGAAATCGTATCCTGCCCGGCCTTGAGGCGGACAAGGGTCGCTTCGCAGGCGGCGGCCGGGGCCATGATCTTGAGGTCGAGGCCGGTGGTGTCGTGCTGAGCGAGGTAGGTTTTTACCTTCGCGAGGATCTGGGCGTCGTGCGCGCGTGTCTCGTCGAGCCAGAAGATCGCGGGCATGCCGGAGAGGCGGGCGCGGTTGACGGCGAGTTTCACCCAGTCTTGGACGGGGGCATCCTTGGTCTGGCAGGCGCGCCAGATGTCGCCGGTCTCGACGGCGTGCTCGATTAGAATTTTGCCGGTGTCATCGACGACGCGGATGGTGCCGTTGCCGGGGGCTTGGAAGGTTTTATTGTGCGAGCCATATTCCTCCGCGGCTTGCGCCATGAGACCGACGTTGGGGACGGTGCCCATCGTCTTTGGATCGAAGGCGCCGTGCTTTTTGCAGAAGTCGATCGTGGTCGCGTAGACGCCGGCGTAGCAGCTGTCGGGAATGACGCAGAGCGTATCCTGGCCCTTGCCGGCGGCGTTCCACATTTGGCCGGAGGTGCGGATCATCGCGGGCATCGAGGCGTCGACGATGACGTCGCTGGGGACGTGGAGA
>CAIXKG010000138.1 GCA_903919985.1 uncultured Opitutia bacterium
CCGATCTAAACGAGGACGCCGAATCCGGCAGGCAGGGACGCCTGCCGCTACCCCTAACGGGCACGGAAAAACTTAATCCGCTCTAGCGGTGGCTGTAGAAACGGCGCGTTAGGGACAACGCGCCCCACCTTAAGACGCCCTCAGGCGTAACCGCCGCCTTGCTTGATGCCGAGCGCTTGACGGCGCGCGCGACGATCGGCGGCGGCGGCTTTTTGATAGCCGCTGCGGCGATGCTCGGCGAGCGGATCGGCGGCGAGTTTGTTTGCCTTGCGCCACGCGGCGAGCGCGGGCGACACATCGGTGAAGAACGCTTTTTTCAATTCGAGCTCAGCGTCGACAACGTTATTTTTCGCCTGCGCCCGGCGAAGTGCGTCGTGGTCAACGAGTGCGGCTTTCGCGAAAAGCTCCTGGGCCATGATCACAGTCTGGATGGTCGCCTCGATCTTCGGCTTTTCGTTGTGCGACTGGTCGATCATGTAGGCGATTTTCGGCGCGCGACCGCGATCGGCGGCAAAGAAATGGATCTCGTGAAAAATCCGGAAGACTTGGTACGGATCGATCGAGCCGAGCGTGAGATCGTCATCGGCGTAGCGACGGTCGTTGAAATGGAAACCGCCGAGCATGTCCTCATCGAGGAGCCACGCAACGATCTGCTCGATGTTCTGCGCGGCGTAGTGATGGCCGGTATCGACGAGCACCTTGGCGCGCGGACCGGCTTTTTTAGAAAGCAAATACGACATACCCCAGTCGGCCACGTCGGTCGCGTAAAACGCGGGCTCGAACGGTTTGTATTCCACGAGCATCGTCTGCTTCGGGCCAATCTCTTTGTGCAATGCCTTGAGACATTCCTCGAAGTAGCCTTTGCGCGCGCGGATGCTCGCCTGTCCGGGATAATTCGTGCCGTCGGCAAACCAGAGGGAAAGATATTCGCTGCCGGTCGCCTGCATGATCGCGACTGAATCGAGACAATGGTCGAGCGCACGCTGGCGGACGGCCGGATCGTTGTGGCCGAAGGAACCCCACTTGTATTCCTGGTCTTGAAAAAGGTTGGGGTTGATCGATCCGATCTTCACGCCGTGCTTGCGCGCGAGACGGGCCACCGCTTTCGGATCCTCGCCGGTCTTAAAATCCCACAACACATGAACTGCCACGGTCGGGCAGCAACCGGTCAGCGCATGCACGTGGCCGGCGTCGGAAAGTTTGTCCCCGAGATCGATGGCAGAGGCATCCTGGAAAAATTTCCCGAAGCGGGTGCCGGTGTCGGCAAAACCCCAGGAGGGCGTCTCGATGGCAAAATCACTGAGCGCCTCAATGGCGCGGCGGCGGAGTTTGGGTGTCATGATGGAAAGTAGATTGTGCAACGCACGCCCGACGATGTCAGGCGTGAAAGTTCCTTGGACAGTCACGATGCCAACGCTACGGCCGCTGAGGACCGATCCGAAAATCCTCGGCCCGTCAGTCAGCCCACCGAGCTGACCGACGACCCGATCAATCGAGACCTTGGCTTGCGTCTCAATCACGGCGGGTTGAGATCGGAACGGTGGCTCCCCTGAAGCTTTCCGTCATCATCCCGACCTGCAACGAGGCCACCACGCTCGCCGAGATCATTGCGCGGGTCCGCGCAACCGGGCTGGTCGACGAAATCATCGTCGTGGATGATGGTTCGACGGATGATTCGCCCGCGATTTTGACGCGCCTAGAAAACGCATCGTCGCCGCGCCTGCGGCTCCTGCGCCATGCGCGCCGGAGCGGAAAAGGCGCCGCGGTGCGCAGCGGTCTTGCCATTGTGACCGGTGAACTCGTCCTGATTCAGGACGCCGATCTGGAATACGATCCCGCGGATTACGCTGCCCTGCTGGCGCCGTTTTCCGCAGCGGAAGTCCAGGCGGTTTATGGCTCAAGAAATCTGCGGGTGAATCCACGTTCGAGCGGCGCGTTTTATTGGGGCGGGCGATTGCTGAGTTGGGTGACCAACCGTTTGTACGGCTCGCGTCTCACCGATGAAGCCACCGGGTACAAGGTCGTGCGCGCCGCGCTGCTGCGCGACCTCGGCCTGGTCGAAAGCGGTTTTGAGTTTTGTCCTGAGGTCACGGCCAAACTCATCCGTCGCGGCGTGCCCATTCACGAAGTACCGATCACGTACCGGCCCCGTACGCGGGCCGCGGGGAAAAAAATCCGCTGGCACGACGGCATTACGGCCATCTGGACGCTGGTAAAATATCGCGGCGCGAATGGCCGGCCAAAAATCGCAGACCGACCGGAGTCATCCTGAAATGATCAACCACGGGTTGCACGAATCATACCGATCGCGAGTCTCCGGAATACCCCGGGCTTTCACCTCACGGAGTAACAGGTTGCCGCGGAACCTTTCCATTCTCCCCTCTCTCGCCGTGCCATTTGGGTTCACATTGAGCTGCGCTGCTTCCGGGTTATGGCGATAACGAGTCATCGCCGAGCGCGCTCCCGCCGGTTTCATTTTCTCGTTTGGCTTTCGGCTTTTGCCGTGGTGATCAGCTACGTCGTTTGGGATTCGGTCGCGCAGAGCCAACATCTTTTGGAAACGAGCGGCCAATATGGTGTCGCCGTCGACGCGCCCGCGATCGATCCGCATTCGGCCACGGGCTACGAACTCGGACGCCGCTCGTTGCTGCTGCCGGCCGGCGAGGCGGACACCGCACATTGGATCATGCAAACGCAGTCGATGATCGACCGCGGCGAGTGGCGGATCCGACATGTCGACTACGACAACGCTCCGCGCGGTCGTGAGGTACACTGGGCGATGCCCTTCCACGCATGGCTGGCTGGGCTGGCCTGGATCGATCGCATCGTTTCGGACCGCCCGGCTGGTATTGCAGTTGAACGCGCCACGCTCCTGTCCGGCCCGGTCATGCTCGCATTACTGCTGCTCGGACTCATGCCGTTCTTGAGCCGGAAATTTTCAACGATCGCGGCGGTGCTGGTCGCCATCGGTACCGTAACCACGTTTACGTTCTACCTCGATTTCATGCCGGCGCGGGCGGATCACCACGGACTCGCGAATATCTGTGGTTTATTCGTCGTGCTCTGCCTGGCGGCGGGTTCTTCGTTCGCGCCCCGTTTCGGAGCAAATCAAACGTCGGGCGCTGAAGGTGAAATTCGCTCCGCGCGCTGGTGGTTTGCCGCATCGGGGCTGGCGGGTGGGCTGGGCTTGTGGGTGAGCGCCGCCACGACGGCACCGCTACTCGTCGGAGTAGGGCTCGGCCTGCTCAGCGGCGGTTGGATCGCGCGTCGTGCACCGGGATCACTGACCTGGATGAGGGTGCCGGGGTTGTGGCGGACCTGGGGCTGGGTCGGCGGCGGCACGAGCCTCGTCGCCTACACCATCGAATATTTCCCCAATTCCGCGGGTATGCGGTTGGAGGTAAATCATCCGCTGTACGCCGCCGCCTGGGTCGGCGCCGGCGAATTGCTGCGCGCGGCGGTGATCGCGATGAACGCCGGGATCAAGACACTTTCTCGGCGTGATCTGGGCACCGCGACGGTGGCGGCCGGTTTGGTCACGCTTCTGCCGCTGGCTATATTCTTCACGGGAGAAAAAACATTCACGGTGTCAGATCCCTTCATCTGGCAATTACACTCGCGCTACATTTCAGAGTTTCAAAGCTTGGGCCGAAACTTCGCGGAGAAAGGCATTCATTGGGCAACCCTGGACCTTTGCGGGCCCATGCTGTTCTTGATTCCGCCCATCGTTCTCCTGTTTCGGTCGGGCCCGTCGCGCGCGGTAAAAGCAGAACTTCTCCTCGTGGCCGTGCCGGCCTGGTTGGCGTGGGCGATGGGATGGAATCAGGTGCGCTGGCTCAGTTTGGCCTACGCGATGTCAGTGCCAGGGCTCGCGCTTTTCTTCCGCGCGCTCGAGGCCGAAAGCGGTGACGCGCGAAGGCGCCAGGTCGTCGCGTGGGCGGCGGCCTGCGGATTACTGATGCTCCCCGGCGCCATGAGCGCCGTGCAACGAACCCTCACCAGTGCCGAATCCACCGCGACTGAGATTCGCCGCCTCGCAGAGCGCGATGTGGCGCACTGGTTGCGACTGCGCGGCGGTCCGGACCGCACTGTCGTGGCGGCGGCGCCCATGCCGACGACGCGGCTGATTTCCGAAGGCGGGATGGCCGGATTGGGCACGCTCTATTGGGAAAATGCCGAAGGGCTCAAAAATACCGCGGCCCTTTTTGCCGCGAGCTCACCCGAGACGGCACGGGCTATGGTGCAACGACTCGGCGTGACTCACATCGTACTCTTTTCGTGGGACGCCTTCGAGATCACGTTGGCGAAACTCTATCGCGGCCTGCCGGAAAGCGCGCCGATCCCGCCGGATCTGTTCATCGCGAACCTGCTCGCCTCACCGCTGCCCCCGGCGTGGTTGCGGCCGGTCCCGTTTAAATTGCCAAATCACCCGTCGCTCACTGGGGCGCAGGTCCGTATCTGGGAAATTACGCCCGACCAATCGCCGGCGGAAGTCGCCGCTCACGCCGCGAACTATTATCTCGAGCTGGGCACGCCGGGTGTGAGCGCGACGTTCGCACCGCTGCTGGAAGGATTCGGCAACGACCTCGCCGCCACAGTCATGCGCGCAGCTCTCGCGGCGCGCGAACGGGACGGAGCCCGCTTCTCAGCCGCGCTCCAACCCGTGATGGCGCTCCTGCCCCGCGCCGGGGCGCTCGCGCCCGAGGATCACGTTCATCTCGTGACGGTGCTCGCGATCGCGCAGCAAGCGGATCGGGCGCGCGAGCAATTGCAGGCGTGCATGAGAAAAATCGACGAACGCAACCTGCGCCATTTCAGTACGGGTGCATTGACCGACTTGCTCGAGTTGTCGGCAGCATTGCAGGTGCCGCTGCCGAGCCCCGCGCTGCAACGACTGGCGGAAAAACTCGTGCCGCCGGCGAAGCGAAAATAGCGCGGCTTAAGTTTCTCCGTCGCCTTTGAGTGTAGCGGCCGGCGTCTCTGCCTGCCCGGTTAGGCGAAGTCGATAGCGGGCACGTTTTGGTTAAACCGCTTTAACGCGGCGTCGCGGGTAATTTTTCCAACATCGCGCGCGCAGCAGTGAATCCCGGATCAATTTTCAGCGCATCCTCAAAGCGCGCGCGTGCCTCGGGCCAACGTCCGGCCACCAGCAGCGCGTAACCAACATTGTAGTGGACCCGCGGATCGGCGGGACGCAGACGCAGCGCCGTCTCATAATGCGCGAGCGCTTCGGCACTGCGTTTCGCGTCGAGCAACGCGAGCGCGAGATTCGTGTGCGTTTCGGGCGCATCGGGGCGGAGACGAACCGCTTGCTCCAGCTGGGCAATACCGTCGGTCAGCTTCCCCGTCTGGGCGAGCGCGATGCCGAGATTGAGGTGCGCATCGGCGTGGGCGGGATCGAGCCGGATGACCTCGGCGTACTGCGCCAGCGCCTCGTCCGTCCGACCGCTGCGCGCGAGAGCCTGCGCGAGATTGAAATGCGCCGCCGGCCAACCGGGCCGAAGGTGCAGCGCGGCGGTAAAATGCTCGATCGCCGCGGGCATGGAATTCGTCTGGAGCAGCGCCACGCCCCAATTGCTCTGGGCCTCGGCGTGCTGGGGATCGCCCTGCACGGCCAGCGCGTAATGTTCGATCGCCTCCGTCCAACGCCCGAGTGCCGCCAACGCCACCCCGAGTTGAAACTGTGCCTCGGCGGGAGCAGGATCGTAACGGATCGCCGCGGCAAAATGCGGGACCGCCTCCTGCGCCCGATCCAGTTTCATCAGCACGATTCCGAGATTAAGCTGCGCGTTGAAATAATACGGCAGGATGCGGACTGCCTCCGTCAGCGGGGCGACGGCCTCGGCGAGTCGGCCGGTTTTCATCCAGGCGAGCCCGAGGTTGTAGTGCACATGCGCATCGGAGGCGTCGAGGCGGAGCGATTCACGATAATGCGCGATGGCCTCGTCGAGTCGTTCGCTGCGATAAAGAATCAGGCCGAGGTTGCTATGGGCGCGGGCATTGTCGGGACGCTTGGCCAGCGTGTCCTCCCACAAGCGCCGTTCGTCGCCATAGACCGCGTTTCGTCGCACCGTCATGACTCCCGCCGCGAGCGCGAGAACGGCGCTCGCCACGAGAAACGTGCGCGGTGGCCACCACCTCGCCGCCGCACCCAGTGCGAGCGCCACTGCGCCGGCCAGAGAAAGGTAAAGCCGGTGCTCTACGATCATCTGCAGCGCACCGGGCACGACACTGGTCGGCGCCAGCAGAGCGAAAAACCACGCTCCGCAAAATCCTACGATGGGCGCGCGCCACAACGCCACGACGGTGGCGCCCACCAACACCAGCACCGGAACGGACCACCCCGCGGCGGCAGCCAGAGCGGGAGGCGAAATTTTCCCGTAATCGAAAACCGACGGATGCGGCCAGACGACCAAACCCACATAGCGGGTGATCGCTTCGAACTGTGTGAGCCAGTAACCGGTCCACGAAACACCGATGTCGAAGCCAACGGTGCCGCCGCGATTCCCCCCTGTTTCGGCCAAAAGAATGGCCAGCGGCACCCACGTCGCCGCGAGCAGGAGCAGCGGCCAGCGATGACGTTGCCATGCCGCCGCGAAACCGCCGCTGACAAACGTTCGATCATAAAGCAGGATGAGAAACGGAGCGAGCGCCGTGACTTCCTTCGTGCCCACGCCCAACAGGCACGCGAGAAATGAAACCGTCCACCATCGCCACGGCTGCGACGAATCCACGCCGCGAATGAACGCATAGAGCGTAAGCAAAAAAAACAGCCCCATCAGCGATTCGGCGCGCTGCACGAGATACGTCACGGATTCGGTTTGCAGCGGGTGCAAGGTCCAGAGCGCCGCGATCGCCCACGCGACCGGCAAAGCACTGGACCGGAATCGCGCGGCGAGCGCCGGACGCAACAGTGTGCGCCGCACAATGCCGAACAAGGCGAGCCCGGCGAGTGTGTGGATTAAAAGATTAAACGCGTGATAGCTCCAGACGTTCGGTCCGCTGATCGCGTAGTTGATCGCGAGCGTGAGATTAAGGATGGGCCGGCCGCTCACCGTGAAGCCCCAACCCGCCGGCGGTGAGAGCGGGCCACTCAAAGGCCACAGCTGGCGGATCGTGGGGTTGTCCGCGATGGAAGCCACGTCGTCGAAGTGAAACGGAACGCGGAAGGTGTTCGCATAAGCTGCGACCGCCGCGACGACGATCGTCAACGCCGCCAGCCGTAGTGCTCGATGACCGGGATTCAACCGGCAGATTTTGCGAAGCGCGTGGCGTGTGAGTCAACGCAGCGGGATGCCGCTCGTCGCAGGAAAAACCACGACCTATGGCGGGTCGGCGAAAGACCCAAAGGCGATTGAACCGCTAAAGGGATTAGCCAACGGGCGAATCTACGACGACCGGTTCAGCCAATCGCCTCCAGTGCCCGTGACTGAGGCGGGTGATCCCTGCCGGGGTTTATCCTGGAGAAATCTTCCGCGCGGGTCGGACGCCCAGCCCTGACTGCGCAGGCGATCAGCCGAAGCCGCTGATCAAAAGGTTTTCTCGTCGGGAAAATTCGATCAGCGGTTCCCAACCGGGCTTTGAACGGTTTAATCAGAAACGTAGCCGCTACACCAAACGGCCATGGAAAAACTTAAAATGCCGCAGGAGCTGTTTCGACGAGCCAACCTACCGCGGCCGGGTCGGTCCCTGTAATTCAAGCGCGCGGGCGAGGTTTTCCTGAACCGCCCGGTCATCGGGCCGCTCCTTTAGAATTCGGCGATATTGGAGAATGGCGGCCTCGGTGCGGCCGCTCACGAGGAGCGCATTGGCGAGGTTATTTCGCGCGGCCAGATAACCCGGGGCGAGATCCGTTGCCCGTTCGTAGTGACCGATCGCCGTCGGAAAATCTCCGCCGGCCGCCGCCAGATTTCCGAGGAAGTAGAGCAACTCGGGGTAATCGGCCTTAAGTTTCAGCGCCCGCTCAGCCGCGCGGCGCGCCGCCGCTGGATCACCTTGTTGCTGCAAGGCGTGCGCGAGCGCATACCACGTTTCAACGCGATTCGGGTCGAGTTCGGCGGCGTTCTTCAACTGCTCGATCGCTGGCGCCAGCCGCTTCATTTTCAGCCAGGTCGCACCGAGCGCCGCATGAATATCGGCGGCGTCCGGGTCGAGACGAAGCGCAGCTTCATAGTGCACCGCGGCTTCTGCCGATCGGCCAAGACGGTCGAGCAGATAACCCAGATTGACCTCGGCATCGGCGCGCTTGGGATTGAACCGAATGGCTGCTTCGTAAGCCACTACAGCCTCGTCGGCCGCAGCGGTTTTTTCGAGCAACTGCCCCAGGTTGTAGTAAGCGGACGCGTAACGCGGATCGAGACGCAGCGCGGTCGCGAAATGGGTGCGCGCTTCCTCATTGCGCCCTGCGGTGAAAAGATAGGCGCCGAGATTGTTATGCGCCCGAGCGCTTGCCGGATTTTTGCGGATCACGTCCTCCCACAACCCCTGCGGCGAACGATAGTCGAAATTGCGCACCGCCGTGGTGATGCCCAACGCGAGCGCGACGCCCAGCGCCCCAACGCGGACCGTTGCAGCGGACATCGAGAATAACCCCAGTGCGCCGAGCGCGATTACCGCGGCGAGCGGAAGGTACATGCGATGCTCGACCATCGCATCAGCGACGGGCACCACGCTGGACGTCGGAGCCAGTATCACAAAAAACCACGCGCCCAGAAATCCCAGCATCGGCCGACGAACGAGCAGATAGACGGTCGCAGCCAAAAGCCCGAGCAGGACAAAGGCTTGGGGCCAGACTTCATTCAGACCCGTGGCCAGCCGGAGATTGTGATCGAAGATCAACGGGTGCGGCCACACCGCGAGTTTCAGGTAAGCGAGGATGACCTGACACTGGGTCAGCGCGTAACTCCAAGCGCTCATACCGGTTTCAAATCCCGCCGTGCCTCCGCGTCCGCCCGAAGCTTTCATCAAACCGAGCAGCAAAAGCCACGTGCTCATCAAAGCTCCATAAAACCAACGCCGGCGCTGCCACACCTCGCGCCAGGTCGCAGCGACGAACGTCCGATCGTAGAGCATCACCACGAGAGGCGCGGTCACCATCACCTCCTTGCAACCCATTCCAGTCAGACAGGCAACGAAGGCCGCGCCCTGCCATCGCCCCGGGTGGGCCGCGTCGATCGACCGGACAAAAAAATACAGCGTAAGCAGGTAGCAAAGCCCCATCAGTGACTCGACCCGCTGCACGAGATAGGTCACGGACTCCGTTTGGAGTGGATGAAGGCTCCACCAGCCCGCAATCACGAGGGCCAGCACCACCGCCCGATCGCCCCAGCGCGCGAGCAACACGGGCCGCAGCAGCGTGCGGCGCACGAGGCCGAACAACGTTAAACCTGCGAGCAGGTGGATCAGGAGATTGACCGCGTGATAACTCCAAAGCGCGGAGCCACTGATCGCATAATTCAGAGCGAGGGTCAGGTTGGGAACGGGCCGGCCCGAGAGCGTTCCGCCTTGGGGACCGATGGCGACGAGGAATAAATCCCAACGCGTGAGATCGCGGATTGTGGGGTTGTTCGCGATGCCGGGAATGTCATCGAAAACGAGCGCGCCATTAAAACTGGTGGCGTACGCCAAAACGGTGACGGCGATCAGCAGCCGTGCGGACCACTTTACAGAACCCTGCGCGCCTAACGAATAATTCCAAAACGGTAGGGGTCGTGGCACCATCGCGTTTGAGCGATAAATTAATTCTAACGGGTCTCAAACTCGAATTCCGCCGCAGGAGGGCCAAAAAAATGCACTCCCGCCAAAGGCAGGAGTGCATTGAAAGGAAACAGCGGTTTAAGCGCTGCGCAGAGCTCGACGTAACTTACAGGTCGAAGGTCGTCGTGACAAACCAGACCCGCGGATCTTTGATGCGATATTGAGCGGGCGAGCCATCGGCATTGAAGAGAATCGCCTGGAGGCCACCCTTTTCCATGACGTCGCGCACATTGAACTGAACTTTCATCCGAGTCTTATCGTTGAAGATCTTCCTCTGATACGAGAGGGTGAGATCGATGTGCGTCTCGGCCGGGAGGTAGATCGGACGGCCCAGATCAGGATAAACGATCGAAGCGTCTACCGCGGTCGGATGGGCATAGCGGGCGGGATTCGTTTCGCCGAAATAACCGGCGACGGCTTTATCCTGCCAGCGCACGCTGCCACCGACGCCGAAGCCCTTGAGGGGACCATTCGTGAAGTTGTAGTTCGTCAGGAAATTTGCGCTCCATTCGCGCAGATTCGCCTGCTTGGCGCCTTCTTGAGAGGTCAGCTGATAGAGACCTGGTTCGACAATGCTGTTGTAGGTCGCGTGAGCGGAACCCGTCTGGCCGGTCGTGTTAGAACCCGCATCACCACTAAAACCATAGCCTTCCCAGTAGTTGCCGAGGTACATCTTGTTGCCGTTGCTCAGCGTGTAGATCGTTTGGAGATCTGGCGCGGCCATCTTTTCCCACATCGGCTTGCGGTAAGCGATCCAGCTGGTGAGTTCGCGCAGTGCTTTTTGGTACGTCGCGAACTGCTGACCCACCGTCACCTTCATTGTCCAACTGCGGGTCGGATTATAGGTGAGCTGCAATTCTTTACCCTTCGAGATGTTTGTCGCCGTGCCCTGTGGCCCGCCGAAGACCGGCCAGCGCTCGTCCAAGTTGAAGGGCAATCCCCACAACGTTTGGATTTGATTGGCCATCGCCTGCGTGAGCGGATGGGTCGTGTTATTATCGAAATCGGTCGCGGCCGGATCTTCACCGTTGCGAATGCGGACAACCTTACGCGCCCAGTCCAAACCGGAACTGTTATCGATACGCACCGTGCGGCCTGTGACCGTGCTCGCGATCGCCTGGGGCGAATTCTCATCCGTGCTTTCGAACCAGTTCAGACGAGCAACAAGCTTGTTGTTAAACAAACTGATGCCGACGCCGTAGTCCTTGCCGTGACCTTGCGGTTTGCCGAGGGGCGTACCGAAGAAGTCGTATTGGATCGAAGGGGGCGCATTGAAGTTGTTGGACGTGTTATAGTGGAAATCGAGGCCGCGGATGATACTCGCGACCGTGCTGCCCTTATCCACTGCGCGATCGATTGGCGCCCAGTTGACGAAAGGACGTACCACGGCGCCTTGGGTCTTGGTGCTGCCCTGAACGTAGAAGGGGTTGCCCAGGATTTCCGCATAAGCGTCGGTACCGAAACCTTGCGGGTAGAGAACGCCCGTTGCTGGCTGCGGACCCTTCTGGCGAATTTTGATCTTATCGTTGCGCCAACCGAACGTCGGGAGCAAACGATCCTGCCAGAGATAGCCCTGCCACGAGAAGCTGCGGGAATCGAGTTGCTTCCAAGTAATGCCGTTCGCGTTGCCCGCGTAGAAGGCATTGTTGTGGAAACTCATCTCCGAGTTGCTGTAGGACGAGGTATTCCAGTTATAGAAGCGCATCGGAGCGTGATCCACTCCGCCGAATCCAGGCGCACCGGGAGCAGCAATACCCTGCGTAACGGTGCCGTTCGAGCCCTTGCCGAGATAGTAGTAACGAGCGAGCGTCGCACTGCCAGACCAGTTGAATGCTGCTCCAGTTGTGGCTGCCGCCGGCAG
>CAIXKG010000139.1 GCA_903919985.1 uncultured Opitutia bacterium
CGGGCTGGGCGGTCTCGGTCACATGGGGGTGAAATTCGCGAAGGCGTTTGGCGCTCACGTCGTTCTCTTCACCACGTCGCCAGCGGCTGTCCTTTGGTTAAAAACCGCTCGCGCCAACGGCGGTGTATCTCGCTTCGAAAACCCGACGATGATCGCGGCCGGGAATACGCCGCTCAGCGGCTCGTTTTACCGATAAATTAGCGCACTAAGTCCGCCGCCGCAGAATATTTTTCACCGTGGCGGTGCGGCGGTTTCTATCACCTTCAATTCGCCGATTGAAACATCTCCCGCTTTGGTAGCTTCGCCCTTCGGACGGGCTTTCCGGATTAGCATCTTCTCGCTCTTGGTCCCGAAGAGTTCGCCGCCGACGCCGCCGAGATAACTTAACGCCTCGCGGAAATTCACCCCGGCCGAACGCAGGCTGATCCGCGCGCTCCACACCCGCCTGATCGCTTTGTCCTCGATCAGGGCGCGACGGTCATACGCCAGCACGATGATGAAATACCGGTCTTCATCGAGCATGGCATTGATTGTGGCCATCGTGGTCGACCCCAGCAGCGACTGACTTTCTTCGCGTAGGACATCAGAAAATCCCATCAACGCGGCGTTCGACGTCGACGAAAGGTCGTTCGAAAGATTCGCGAAGTCCGCCTCGGCGGTTCGCTGCTGATTCAAATCCTGGACCCGTCGCTCGGCCTCCATCAGCTTCGTCATGCTGGCCAAGTCGGCGCCCCCGGAGGTCGCCGCTTCGTGGGCCGTATCGTAGTCGGTGTTCGCGCCGACCATCTTGGTTTGATTATCCAGATTGATTGAAGCCAGCGCGTCCGAGGGATTTCGGCCCATCGTTACGCCCCAATGCACCACGAGAATAAGGTCGGCCTCGTTCATTTTCGGGGCGGGAAGATAGCGCTGCTCGCGCAGATAGGGCGCCAGTGTCCGCGCGATCTCGACAAATTTCATCCTTTCTAAGGTCCGGTCCACCACCTGGCCTTCGAAATAATTTCCTTGATAGAAAACATAGGTCTCCGGTTTCAGTCCCCGCGCCAACCGACTTTCTTCATATTCCTTGCTCACCGTGGAACGCGCAAAAACCAGCGGCGCTGCCGTAGCTGAGCCGGCTAAACTTAAGAGTAAGGCCCCATGCCAAAACAAAAATAGGCCGAGGAAGCTTCCCGTCCGCGCTGCGGCCCACGCCGCCGGAATCGTGTGACAAGCGGGGCGCATGTCGGAAGGGGAGAAGGGTTTCGCAACGCACGCAACACCCCCCTTCGACAAAGAGACGCCGCCGGACTTTTGGTCGAGACCGTGGCCCGCGAGTCACGGGGCCAAAATTTAAGTCAATGCGCGATCGCCATCGGTTGACCCAGGCGGACTCCTTGCTCACATCCGCTGCAGCGAAATGGGCACAAACCGCAAAATGGGAATCTTCATAAAAGGCGTTGAGGCAAAAAAAACTCAGGCCCCCGCCCAACGGGAGAAGCGGCTCGGCCCTTTGAACGCCTACGTTGAGAAAAACCTGCGCTGTCGCCCGGGGGTCGAGCGGACGACGGTAACAGCAAAGCTGGAAGCGAGTCCGGTAAAGTTGTGGTCCCTTCAGGAAATGGAGAAAAACGGAGGTGGACCGGACGAGGTGGCTCGGGAAAAAAAGGCCGTCGAATTTATTCTTGCCGATTGCCCGACGCAAAGCCGCGAAGGGAACACTGGCGCAGGTTACGACTACGCCGCGTTGGATGCGCGGAAAGAACCTAAACCGAAAACCGGTGTGATGGATGGGGCGGCGGCTTTTTGGGCGATCCTCGCTCGGCCGAATGTTTCGTCTATCACCGCGGCGCGCAGTCTTACTCCCGCGGCGGGGGATGCCGTGGTTTGCACAGGGTCTGAATTTGGCGTCTTCTACCGCCCATGAATTTCATTCAAACCGCGTGGCGGGCAATCTGGCTGGCGGCGGTGTGCGTGGCGGCGGGCTGCGCGCGTCAGGCGGTGGAGCCGGCGCCGGCGCATCCGCTCGTTTGGGATGCGATGAAAAAATCGGCGTCGCCGAAATTCGAGGACGGGATGGCGCGTTTCGAATTTCACGTGACGAACACGTCGAAGTACCCGGTGAAAATTTGGCAGATCCGCGCTTCGTGTGGCTGCACCACCTGGGAGGCGCCGCGCATGCCGTGGACGCTCGCGCCCGGGGAGAAAGGCACGGTAAAGGGGATCGTCGATTTCCGCGGCAAGGAAGGCGAGATCGCGAAGGATTTACTCATCAGTACGGTCGAAGGCTACCAAACGCTCATGATGGTGATTCAAGTGCCGCTGATGGATCCGGCGATGCGCGCGCAGAACCAAGTACTCGCCGCGGCGAATCGTCAGGCGGTTTTTCAGGGTGAGTGCGCGGTGTGTCACGCGGTGCCAGCGGAGAGTCGTTTCGGCCCCGACTTGTTCGAGGCCGTGTGCGGCGTCTGCCACCAAGCGAAGCACCAGGCTTCCATGGTGCCCGATCTCAACGTGGCGAAAGAGCAACGCGACGCCGCGTGGTGGACGCGCTGGGTGGAAGAGGGCCGCGAGGGCACCCTGATGCCGGGCTTCGCAAAAAAGCGCGGCGGCCCGCTGGACGATTCACAGGTCGAATCGCTCGTCGAATACCTGGTCGCTACTTTTCCGAAGGAGCCGAAGAAAAACTGAGAGGGCTCCGGAATTTTCGCGCTTCTTGGCGGCCCAAAAAGCCTGAACGGATCGAGCGGCTCAGCTCGTTGGCCCGGGCAGCGGGCCGATGACGATGAAGCGCGACTCTTGCGGGCCGAGCGTCAGCGGCAGCGCAACACTGCCGTTGGCGGCGGTCGTGCTAGGCGCGCGCACTATCTTGCCGCTGGCCGCGTCCCAGATTTGGACGGCACCTTTGCCGTCCACGGTGGCGGTGCGCGTTTGCGTTTCCTTCGACTCGTTGAAGAAGAAATAAACGTCTCCGTCTTTCAGGCTGCGGTGAATGTATTTCAGCGGCGCGCACGCGGCGTCGAGTTTCACGTCGGGTTTGGGCAGCGCGGCCACGACTCGCGGCGTGATGTCGGGGGTCGCTTCGAGCGTGGCGAAACGAAGATCGGGCGCGCCGCCGGCGTTGAGGAACGTGCGATCGACCACCATCGTGGGCGTGCGACCGACGAATATAACCTTGCCGCCCGCCGCGGCAAACGTGCGCAGGCGATCGAGGACATTTTTCTGAATCACGGTCGAACTCGGAATGATCACGGCGCGATAAACCTGGCCGCTTAGATTTTTGAAGGTGCCGCCTTCGAGCGCGCACACCGAGGCGAGCGAGTCGTGATCGATGTGATCGAAATCGATTTGGTGCTCCATCAACTGCGTGGCCAGCTTCACGGTGGCGTCGTCCGCATCGGCGTCGTTCAACCAAAAGCTGTCTGACGGATGATAGAGCGCGACCTGCGCGGCTGGCCGGCCCATGGCCAGCAGGTAACTCGCGCGCGTTACGTACCAACCGGTGGCCGCGGTCGGCTCGTTCGCGGTGGTCGGCGGAGCGGCGACGTTAAGTCCGCGGTAGTTCACGAAATTGATACCGCGCACGAATTGGTAATCGACGATGAATTTGCCTCCCGCGGCGACGGTGCCGCCGGACTCGGTCCAAGCCTGTGGATGACCGAAAAGGTGGGCCGCCGACGCCGCGAGTTTGGGAAAATCTGCCACGATACCGGGCCCGATCTGGTTGAGATTATCGACGCCGGGGACGCCCATGTAGCGCATGCCGCGGAAGAAGGACCCTTCGTTCTTCGTCATGTCTGCGCCACCGCTGCGGTTCACCATGAGTTCCTCGTGGTTGAGGTGCATCATGTAGTCCATGCCGTGCGCGCGGCACCAGTCTTGCATCGGCTTGTAGAAATTGTCGCGAAACATGCCGCTCCACACATCGAAGTAGTCGGCCTTGGCGCGCGCCGCCTCAGGCGACAGGGCTGGGCCGAAGAAGTGCGCAATGTAGGGCTGAAGGTCGTACCCTTTCTGCTGCTGAAAGGTCGTCAGCAGCTTGGGCGTCCATGGAATGAAGCCCGTAAAATCGGTCTCGTCCCCGCGGAAACCGAGGATGGTTTTGCCGAATTCAGCGCCGGCATTTTTCCTGTATTCTTCCATCACGAGTTGGAGGTACAGCGCCGTGGCCTTGGGATCCAGGTAGTCGATGATCGAGTAGAGGCTGTCCTTGTCGCGGGTGCCGTCTTCGCGCTGGCCGAAGCGGGTCGGTGAGCTGCGATAGATGTGGCGGACGAAAGAAATCTCCCACGTCTCGCTGCCGGCCGGCGCGGTCCATGTGAATTTTCCATCGCTTGGCACCGGAATCACGGTGGTCGCCGGCGTCGGTGCACTGGCCCCGCCGCGGCGTCCGCCGCCGCCCGCGCCGCCGCCGACGCGGAGGCGGGCTTGGATGTGCTTGGTTTCAGCGGGCAGGGGAATCTTCAGCGTCTGGCCGGAGGTCACGCTATAGCGCGCGTTGCCGATACTGCCTTCAAAATAGACCTCCCAGTTTCCGCCGGCGGCGCCGATCCAGGTGAATTGTCCGTCGGTCGGCAGCGGCAACTCGTGATCGGCGGGAATCATGGCGAACATCGGCTGGCCGGGCCGGCGCTGGCCATTGGGCGCAAGGCCGGGCGCGGGTGCGGCCGCTGCGGCGCGAGGCACGGGTGGAACTTGCGGCGGTTGAATATTCGCGACGATACCGAGCGTATCGGCCGGGACGGAGAGGGTGAGCGTCTGGCCGCCGGCAACGGAGTAGTGCGCATCCGCCACGATGGCCTGCATGCCGAGCTCGGGATGGAGTTTGCTGACGAGGCCGCCCGCGAAGCCGTCGGGATAACCGTGGTCGCCATCGATCCACATTTTCATTCCGCGCTTTTTCAGTTCGTCGATTGCGACCTTCAGCAAATCGAAATACTCGGGAGAGAGAAATTTAACGGTGCGACCACCGGCGTTAATCATGTAAACGGTGCCGCCGTTGGCCGCGGTGTTCTCGATGTCCGCCACGATCCGCTCCTTGGCCTGCGGAAATCCGGTGGCCCAGTGGATGGCGCCGTACTCCTTCGGCGGGGTGGGAAACGCGGCGGCGGCTTCGGCCACCGTCGGCATGGCGATCTCCTGCCACGGTTGCGCCGCGCTCAGAACGATCGGCAGGGTGGCGAGAAACGCGGGGACGAATATTTTTTTCATGGGAGTAACAGCGGGGTGAAAATTGCCGGCGCCGCCAGCGCGGCAGACGGCCCAACAGATCAGTCGACGGTAGAGGGGGTATACTTTTCCGGCCGCGCGCGAGCGGCTGCAATCCGGATGGTCCGGCCCGGATTGCAGTGGCGCCCCGCCACTCCCTGCCGGGGCAGGTGTAGGCGGTGGTCGTTGTCACCCTTTCGCGTTCGTCGCGCTTTCGAATCTCCGCCCTAAATCGGGTCTTGATCGCCTGCGCGCTGCGGGCATCGCTTCCGCGCTCGCTATGGCTTCTCCCGCTCCCGACGTCGTTCTCATCGGCGGCGGGGTTATGTCCGCGCATCTCGGTGCGATGCTCAAGCGGCTCGATCCCCGTCTGGCGATCCACGTCTATGAAGCGGCGCCCGATCTCGCTCGCGAAAGCTCCGATGGCTGGAACAACGCGGGCACCGGCCACGCGGGCCTCTGCGAACTCAACTACACGCCGCCGCCCGCCGTCGCCGGGGCGCCGGTCGATGTCACCAAAGCCGTCGATATCTTCGCCCGCTTCGAGCAGTCGCGCCAGTTTTGGAGCTACGCGGTGGCGCATGGACTCGTCGCGCGTCCCGCCGATTGGATCCGCGCGGTTCCGCATTTGAGCTTTGTCCGTGGGGGCGACCGCATCGCTTTTCTGCGTGCGCGCCAGGCGGCTCTGGCCGCGCATCCGTTTTTTCGCTCGATGAAATTCACCGCGGAGCGTGACGTGCTTCGTCGCTGGGCTCCGCTGCTCGTTGAAGGTCGCGACGCCGAACCCATCGCGGCCACAAAGGTCGACGCCGGCACCGACGTGAACTTCGGTGAACTGTCGCGCCAGCTGCTCGGGTGGCTCGGCGCGCAGGAGGACTGTAGCGTTTTCACCGGTCACCGCGTCACCCGCCTGCACCGCGCGGGCGAAGGGTGGGAACTCACGGTGCGTCACACCGAGTCGGGCGATTCGCGGCCGGTCCGCGCGCGTTTCGTTTTCATCGGCGGAGGCGGCGGCACGATTCCGTTGCTGCAATCCACGGGACTATCGGTCGCCCGCGGGCTCGCGGCCTTTCCAATCGCAGGGCAGTGGCTCGTCTGCGAAAATCCGGACGTCGTGGCGCGTCACTTCGCGAAAGCCTACGGTCCGCCGCCGCGCGATTCCGGAGCGCTCGGTGGGCCGCACCTCGACGTTCGCCACCTCCACGGGAAACGCGTCCTGCTCTTCGGCCCCTTCGCCACCTGGACGACAAAATTCCTCCACGGCACCGGGCACTTCACCGATCTGCCTTTGTCGTTTCGCCCCGATAATCTTGCCACGCTGATTCGCACGGGCGCACGCAACCGCGTGCTGGTGCGCTTCCTCGTGCAACAGGCGTTGCAAGGCATGGATTCCCGCGTGCGTGCCCTCCGGGAATTTTACCCCGAGGCGCGCGCGGCGGACTGGCGTCTCGTCGAGGCCGGCATTCGCGTGCAGGCGCTGAAGTCAGCCGACGCCGGCCGACTGTATTTCGGCACCGAAGTGGTGAGCGCACCTGATGGCACGCTGGCGGCGTTGCTCGGCGCGTCGCCCGGCGCGTCGGTCTCGGCCCATATCGCGCTGCAGATTATTCAGACCTGTTTTCCGCAAAAAATTCGTGAGCCCGAAGGATATGCCCGAATGAAAGCAATGCTCCCCGGGTTCGACCGTGATCTCGGGCAACCTTCCGCGGCGGCGGAGCACCTTCTGCAGTCCGGGCGGACGGACGAAGTCCTGCAGTTGCGTCCGGCCGAGGCGTCCCCGTAGGCACCGATTGCGGAGCGTGAACAAGCCCGACGCGTCGTCTCGGCTGCGTCTCACGCCCGAAACCCACTCAGGCCGACGCCCGCCGTTCTTACGGTCCGTCCGTCTTGATCCTTGAATCCCGGACGGTCGGAAAAATAGGTTAGGTTCTCGTTCGCCGCCCCGCTCGAAATCGATTCTCTTACTCTTATATGCATAGCCTAGACCCCAGGCTCGCGGCGATTGCCGCTGCGGTTTTCAGTGTTGTGTTTGTCCCCGCCATGCCCGCGCAGGCCAACGCGCAGGCGACTGCTGCGGCCGAGGCGGCCTTCAACAACCAGCTCAAACCTTTCCTGAGCAAAAACTGCTACGTCTGTCACGGCCCCGACCGGCAATTGGGGGATGTAAATCTCGCGTCGTACAGCAGCCTGGCCTCGCTCAGCGAACACCGGGAGGACTGGAAACATTTCATGGAGATGATCGAGACCGGGGAAATGCCCCCGACCGATCTGCCGGCAAAATCCATTCCGCCAGGAGGAGTCCCCATGCCGACGACCGAGGAGCGTCGCGCGGCCGTCGCGTGGATTCGCGGAGAGTTCGTCCGCGCGGACGACGCCATTCAACCGCTCGCCGGGCGCGTGACGGCCCGCCGGCTGAACCGCGTTGAGTATAACAACACCATTCAGGATTTGCTCGGCATCAAGCTGTGGCCGGCCGACGATTTTCCGCAGGATGACGCGTCGCACGGCTTCGATAACATCGCGGACTCGCTCACGATGTCGCCCGTGCTGATGGAGAAATACATGATCGCGGCCGAGCGGGCCGCGCGCACCGCGATTTATGGCCCGGAGGTTTTGCATCCGGCGACGAAGAAACTCGAACAGGTCGAGCGCGATGTTCTCAACCGCACCGAGATCCCCAAGGATTATGATGTGACTGGCCTCAACAACGATCGCTCGTTGCATGCGGTTCATCGTTTCCCGGTCGATGGCGAATATCTTTTCCGCGTTACGTCGCGCGGCTTTCGTCCGCTTGGCTCCAATCCGCTGGAGCTGGGCTTGTGGCTCGACGGCAAACTCGTGACCGAGCTTCAGGTCGATCCCAAGGAAGACGGCCCTTCTTTGCTTGGCGGCCGCCAGGATTTGTTCGGCAAGCCGCAGGAGTACCGGATGTTTGTTCCCGCGGGCGATCACTGGGTCGCGGCTACGGTGCTGCGTATGTTTGAAGGTCTGCCGCCGATCTACAAAGGCCTGAATCCCTCCAAACGTAATCCGCCCCCTCAACCCGTGGAAGGCCCCGGCGTCGTTCCTGTGCCCGCCGTCGCGCAGCAAGCTCCGGCTGGGGCCGCGGCCGCTCCGGTGGCGGTAGTTGAGGTCCCGGCGGCTCCGGCCACGCCCGCGCCCGCGCCTGCTGCTCCGGCCCCCGCGCTCGCCGGTGACGCCGTGGCCGCAGCCGACCCCGCGGCGGCCGGTCAACCGAATGCTGCCGGCGCGGGCCGACGCGGCGGACGGGGAGGACGCGGTGGCGGTGGCCGGGGTAACGGCCTCGCCCCGATCGATGCGCAGATCGGCATCGATTACGTCGATATCGTCGGACCGTACAAACAGACGCAGGGCGCGAGTGCCGAGAGCGTGGCGAAAATCTTTGGGGCTAAGAATTTCAATCGCACCTCTCCGGGCGCGGCGAACGAGGTCATTACGCGTTTTGTGCACCGCGCTTTCCGCCGGGCGGTCTTGCCCGAGGAAATTCAAAAATATGTCGGCCTGTACGACATGGTGCGCAAAGCCGGCGACTCCTTCGAGGAGGGCCTGGTTGTGGCGCTGCAGGCGGTGCTCGTCTCGCCGGATTTTCTTTATCGGATCGAGCGCGATCCACCCGCCGGTCGCGCGGAAACTCCGATCAATCAGCATGAGCTGGCAACGCGGCTCTCGTATTTCCTCTGGAGCTCGATGCCCGATGACGAGCTGCTGGCCGCCGCCGATGGCCGGCAACTCGGGAAGCCGGAGCTCCTCGAAAAGCAGGTTCGGCGGATGCTGCAGGATCCGAAGTCGATGGCGCTGGCCCAAAACTTTGCCGGCCAGTGGCTGCAAATTCGAAAGATGGAATCGGTGACGCCGGACTTTAACCAGTTTCCCGACTTCGATGCGTATCTGCGGATGTCGATGCTGCAGGAAACGGAAATGTTCTTCGATCATATCGTACGCGACGACCGGAGCATTTTGGAATTTATCGATGCGAACTATTCCTTCCTCAACGAGCGGCTCGCCGGTTTCTACGGTATCCCGGGCGTGAAGGGGACCGAGTTTCGCAAGGTTGATCTCACCGGCACCCCGCGCGGTGGTGTGATCACGCAAGCGAGCGTGCTGACCGTTTCCTCTTACGCGACGCGCACGTCTCCGGTGCTGCGTGGCAAATGGATTCTCGAAAACATCCTCAACGCGCCGCCGCCGGCCCCGCCGGACAACGTCCCGGCGCTCGAGGCCACGATGAAGAATAACCCCGAGGCCTCGCTGCGCGACCAGCTCTCGATGCACCGCAAGAATCCGGTGTGCGCGAGCTGCCACGTGCGCATGGATCCGCTCGGTGTCGGTTTGGAAAATTTCAACGCGATCGGCGCGTGGCGCACGCAGGACGGCAAGCTGGCGATCGACGCTTCCGGGAAGTTGCCCGATGGACGCTCATTCAGCGGGCCGGCTGAGTTGCGGGATATTCTGAAAGCGGACCGCCGGGATTTCGCCACGTGTCTCGCCGATAAAATGCTCACCTACGCCCTGGGCCGCGGACTCGAGTCGTATGACCGGCCGACGTTGAAGGAAGTCACGAACCGGGTGGAAAAAAACGACTACCGCTTTTCGGCGCTGGTCATCGAGATCGTCAACAGTCTGCCGTTTCAAAATCGCACGAAGGAAAAATCATGAACGTCATCACCAAAAAACACCTGGAGCGTCGCACCTTTTTGAAGGGAGTCGGCGCCGCCTTGGCCCTGCCGATGCTCGATGCGATGTTGCCCGCGATGGCCCGGGGCGCGCAGGTCGCGGCGGTCAAGGCGCCGAACCGCCTGGCCTTCGCGTATATTCCGAACGGCGTGACGATGGATTCGTGGCTCCCCGCGACCCAGGGCGAGTCGTTTGAGTTTACCCGCATTCTCAAACCGTTTGAAGCGTACCGCAAAGACCTGATGGTGCTCTCGGGCCTCGGTCATGAAATCCCCCGCCCGCCGCGCGATGCCGACCCGGATGCGGTCATCGCAGTGCCGCCTCCCGCGAAACCCGCGGCCGGGAAAGCCGGGGAAGATGCGCCGTTGATCCCCGGCAATCCGGGCGGACACGCGACGGCAGGCTCGCTTTATCTTACGGGCGTTAAGCCGAAGAAAACGATCGGCATGGATGTGCAGTCGGGGACGTCGGTCGATCAGATCGTCGCCGCGGCCATGAGTGGCAAGACCCGCTTGCCGTCCTTGGAGTTGAGCTGCGACGACACGCGCTCGGTGGGCAACTGCGATGGCGGTTACAGCTGCGTTTACAACAACACGATCTGCTGGCGGAACCCGAGTTCGCCGCTCCCGCCCGAGACGAATCCGCGCATGGTCTTCGAACGCCTCTTCGGTACGGAAGATTTCGCGATGGACCCGCAGGTTCGTCTGCGCCGTGCGCAGTATCGCAACAGCATCCTCGACGTCGTCGGCGAACGCGCGCGTGGGCTCATGGGCACGCTGGGCGCGGCGGACAAACGCAAGGTCGACGAGTATCTCTACGGCGTGCGCGAAATCGAGAAGCGCATCCAGGCCGCCGAGCGCGAGCAGTCGCAGGCGGCGCCTGACATCGACAAGCCCGCGGGCATTCCCGTGCAGTTCGCCGATCACCTTAAACTGATGTTCGATTTGCAGGTTATGGCCTGGCAGGGCGATCTCACGCGCGTGATGACGCTGATGATCGGTCGCGAGGGCAGCTTGCGCACCTATCCGGAAATCGGCGTGCCGGATTCACATCACCCGCTGACGCATCACCGCAACAATCCGGTGTTCATCGAAAAGGTGACGCAGATCAACTGCTACCACGCGAAGCTGTTTACCTACTTCATCGACAAGTTGAAAAACACGCCCGATGGCGACGGCTCGCTGCTTGATCACTCAATGGTGATCTATGGCAGTGGTATCAGCGAAGGTAACACGCACGCGCACTCGAATCTGCCGACGGTGGTGTTTGGCCACGGCGGTGGGCGTCTCAAGACCGGGCGTCACCTCGCGTATCCGACCGGTACGCCGATGAATCGTCTGTTCATGACGATGATGGATTCGATGGGCGTCCGGCAGGAAAACTTCAGCGGCACGACCGAAGGCCTCAGCGAAATCCTGGCTTGAGCGGCGGCGCCGCGATCAGCGCGGTCTAAGATGCACAGCTGCTAACGACGTAGCGGCAGGCGTCCCTGCCTGCCGAAACGAGGACGCGAACCCGGCAGGCAGAGACGCCTGCGCTACCCAAAACGGCCGCGGAAAAACTTAAACCGCTCTAGGGCGGGGCTGCAGACCACGATCCGCAAGTCTACGGCTTGGCCGCCGCGGCGGCTGGCTCCAACAACGCCCGCTCGACCATATCGTTGGGATCCGTCGACACCGGCAGATCGCGCCACAGCCAGCGCATCATTTCCGGAAAAATCACGCCGCCCTGGCTCTGGCCGTGGTTGTTCAATCCCCACGTGTAGTTCACCTCGTAACCTTTCGCGGTGAGCGCCCGCATTAGGCGGACATTTTGAAAAAACCAGTCGCGCTTCGGGTCGGTGAGATTCCGGTTATCGTTGCGCCCGTCCTGCATGAAAATCCGGATCGGCTTTTTTTCGCTTTCCGCCACGAACTCGGGGAAAACGTAGCCGCCGCGAAGATCGACGAAGCTGCCGACGATCGTGATGACCTTGCGGAAATCGTTCGGACGAAACCACGCGGTGCTGAACGCCGCGATGCCGCCGGAACTCGCGCCCATGATGCCGTGCAGTTCCGGATCGGGTGAAAGGTTATATTCCTTTTTGAGTGCGGGCATCAGCTCCTCGACCATGACGCGCGCGTACTTGTCGTCGGGCGTGTTGTATTCGGTCGGACGATTGGTGGTGGCATCGCCCCAGCCGCCGCCGGGCTCAGGCGGTTCGGGCTGATCGGGCCGCCGGCCGGGATTGATGAACACGCCGATCATCACGGGAATTTCGCGGCGATAAATCAGGTTATCGAGGACGTTGTGCCCCATGACGCTGCCGGGCTCCTTCATCATAGCCTGACCGTCGTTGAAGATCATCAACGCCGCGGGCTTCGATGGATCGTACTGCGCCGGGACGTAGACGTAATACGTGTGCTGCGTGCCGGGAAAAACCTGCGACTCAATGTGCTTGGCTTCGCTGAATTTGCCCTTCGGCACGCCGTCCATCGGCTTCGAGTCGGGCCCGAGTTTGTAGAGCGCGTCATTCTTGGGATTGGACGGTGTCCGCTGACCTCGACGCGCCCCGGCGGCAGCGGGAGCAGCTGGTGCGCCGGCCGCCGCGGGCGGAACCGATGGGGCGGGCGCTTCAGCGAAGACCGAAAGGGAAATGACCAGCAGCGGGAGCAGATATCGGCAGACAATTTTCATGGGGCAGGGGAACGGGTCCGGAAGCAGAATCCGCGGTTTCGCGGACGTCGACGCGGAAAGTGAATTACCGCTGGGCCCTGCGCGGTTGGTTGGCTGCTTGGTCACGCCAAGTCATTCCTAGACTGGCCTGGAAATTAGTGAATTTTGGCCCTTGCCCTCATCGATTTCAGTGGGGCTTTATTTCCCCGTCCCTCGCATACCCCGGCTTCTCGGCGAGGTGCGGTCGGCCGCAATTTTTTCGTTCCCCATGCCTTCGTCTTCTGTCGTCGATCTCAAAACCGTTCGTTCCAACGTGCGCAGCCTCGTCGAAGGCGCGCTCGCCGATAACGGCGGCCTGCTGCGCCTCGCGCCCTGCTGGGTGCCGCGCTCCTTTCTCCAGCCGGGCAAGCGGCTGAAACTTCATCCCGACGACCTGTACGCCTTCGGGCTCAATCGCGGCGGGATCGATGAACGTTGGTTCGCCTCCACTACGCCCGCGGCCAATGACAACCGCACGCCCGACGAGGGCCTCAGTTATGTAATCGTCGGCGGGAAACGCTTCACGCTCGCGCAGGCTGTCTCCGAATGCGGCGCGGGTCTGATCGGTGCCTCGATCTGGAAAAAATATCGGAAGTGGCCCGTGTACTCGAAATTTTTCGATAACATGGGGCCGATCCCGCATCACATGCACCAGTCCGCCGCGCAGGCGAAGCTCGTGGGCCAGGAAGGAAAACCCGAGTCGTACTATTTCCCGCCGCAGCATAATAACGTCGGGAATAATTTCCCCTACACGTTCATGGGCCTCGAGCCCGGCACGACCAAAGCCCAGGTGCGCCGCTGCCTCGAGCGCTGGAATCAGGGCGACAACGGCATTCTCGATCTGTCGCGCGCCTATCGGCTCAAGCCTGGCACGGGCTGGCTCATCCCGCCCTGCGTATTGCACGCGCCGGGCTCGCTCTGCACGTACGAGCCGCAGTGGGGCTCCGATGTCTTCGGCATGTACCAATCCCTCGTCGAGGGCCGCGAAGTGCCATGGGCGCTCCTCGTAAAAGACATGCCGAAGAAGAAACACCAGGATCTGGACTTCATCGTCGACCAGCTCGACTGGGACGAAAACACCGATCCGAATTTCAAGGACAACCACTACCTCGAGCCGGTCCCCGTCGCCGACACCCGCAGCGAGGGCTACGTCGATCGCTGGATCGTTTACGGCAAAGTGAAAGGCGAGCAGTTGTTCACGGCGAAGGAGCTGACGGTCGAGCCCGGCGCGAAATGTACGATCCGCGACGGCGGGGCCTACGGCCTCATCACGGTCCAAGGCAAGGGCCGCATGAACCGGCTCGCGCTGGATTGCCCGAAGCTCATTCGCTTCCACGAAATCACCGAGGACGAAGTGTTCTGCACCGAGGATGCCGCCAAGGCGGGCGTCACGTTTGAAAACACGAGCGCGGTCGAGCCGCTCGTCGTCCTGCGGTACTTTGGTCCCGAAGTTCACCCCGATGCGCCGGCGATGGGCGCTTATCGCAAAAACAAATTTTGAGTCGTAAATGCCAAAGTACAGACGGCCCGCAGATCGTTCTTCAACGATGCCTTCGCCGTCCTCTCTGTGCCTCGCTGGTTAAGCCCTGATTTCTTTCCCCCATATGCCTGCGAACAACTTCCCCAAACTGCACAACGCCATGTGGCCCGGACTCGTCGGCAAAGGAAGTCCGGGAGCCGAACCCTGCATCGAGCTCGACACGATGCTCGATCTCACCACGCGCGCCGAGGTCGGTGGGGTGAAATTCGACGGGGTCGATCTCTTCCTCTACAAACCGCACACGGACATCGATATTTCCGATGACGGCATCAAAGCCCTCGCCGCGAAGATTGCGGGCCGCGGTCTCACTGTTGGCTCGGTCGTCGCGCCCGTGTGGTTCGACGCGTCGGCGATGGGCGACGAGACCAAGCGCGCCAACTGGCTGACCCACGTGCGCAAGGCGTGCCGGATCGCGCAGCAACTGCGCAAGCTCGGTGTGCGACCCTACGGGATTGTCCGCATCGACTCCGCGGCCAGCGTGGTCGACTGGGATAAAAACCCAAAAGCGAACACCAAACTGATCGCGCAGACCTTCCGTGAGGCCGGTCGCATCGCGAAGGGCCATGGCGAGCGTCTCGCGGCCGAGGGCGAAATTTGCTGGGGCGGGATGCAGTCGTGGAAAAACATGCTGAATCTCCTCGAAGAAGTCGGGATGCCGCGGGTGGTTGGCTTCCAGGCCGACATGTCGCACACGCATCTTTACACGCTCGGAGAAAACGCGCCCGAGCACCGGCTGGTCCCGAAAAAATATCATTACGAGCCCGCGGCGTTTCATGCCGCGATGAAGAAACTGACGGATGCGCTCCGCCCGTGGACGATCGATTTTCACGTCGCCCAGAACGACGGCACGGTCTTCGGCTCCGGCTCGCACGAGAAAACCGGCCGGCATTGCGTCGTCACCGATCCCCGCGGGAAACTGAATATTCCGCGCGACTCCGCTTACTGGCTGCGCGATGCGCGTGGCACCGTGACGAAAAAGATGAAGCACATTTGCTGGGACGGTTGCATGTTCACAAATGAAACGATGCTTCGGCAGCAAACTTGGAACGACGTCCTCGCGGCGATGATCGAGGTCCGCAACCTCCACGGCTGGGTCGGCTGAGTTTTCAAACCTAAGCGCAAAGACGCAAAGGCGCGAAGGCCTGAGCAAAGTTCAAACCTCTCTTACCTTCCTTCCGAACTTCAGGCCTTTGCGTCTTCGCGCTTCATTCCGTTTTTCCCCTAAATGAAACCCCTCAACATCGGCGTCATAGGTTACGGCTTTATGGGCCGGGCGCACTCCAATGCGTTTCGCAAGGTCGGGAATTTTTTTCCGCTCGATCGAAAGCTTGTGCTCAAGGCCGCCTGTGGGCGCGACGCGGCGAAGACCAAGGCGTTTGCCGACACGTGGGGCTACGAATCCACGACGTCCGACTGGAAGGAACTGATCGCCCGCGACGATATCGATCTCATCGACATCGCGGCGCCGAACAACGTCCACGCTGAAATCGCCATCGCGGCGGCGAAAGGGGGGAAAATGATTCTCTGCGAGAAGCCGCTTGCGATGAATCCCGCCGAGGCCGTGAAGATGGTCGCGGCCGTCGAAAAGGCGAAGGTGGCCAACATGGTCTGGTACAACTACCGCCGCATTCCCGCCGTCACGCTCGCGAAGGAACTGATCGACGCCGGCCGTCTCGGAAAAATTTTTCATTACCGCGCAAAATTTTTGCAGGACTGGACAATTAACGCGGACGTTCCCCAAGGCGGCGCGGGCACGTGGCGGCTCGACGCATCGGTCGCCGGCAGCGGCGTCACGGGCGATTTGCTCGCGCACTGCATCGATACGGCGCTCTGGCTCAATGGCGGGATCGACTCGGTGACGGCGATGACCGAGACCTTCGTGAAGGAGCGCAAGCACGCGCTCAGCGGCAAAAAGCAGAAAGTGCTGATCGACGACGCGTCGGCGTTTCTCGCGCGTTTCAGCAATGGCTCGCTCGCCACTTTCGAGGCGACGCGTTACGCGCGTGGACACAAAGCGCTCTACACTTTTGAGATCAACGGCGAACACGGCTCGCTCTGCTGGGATCTCCATGACCTGCATCGCCTGCAGTTCTTCGATCATCGCGATGCCGGCAACGTGCGCGGCTGGCGCTCGATTCACGTGAGCGACGGCGACCAACCGTACATGAAACATTGGTGGGTGCCGGGACTGCAGATCGGCTACGAGCATAGCTTCGTGCACCAAGTGGCAGATTTCGTGGCGGGTCTGTCGAACGGCCAGCCGGCGGCGCCGACGTTCCGCGATGGTCTAGCCACGGATTACGTCACCGACGCGGTTTTGAAATCCGCCAAATCGCGGCGCTGGCAAAATGTGAAATCGGCGCGTAGCAAGTAGCGCGAGGCTTCAGCCCGCGTTTTGAAACCCCCGCCGCGCGCTGCAGTCGCGCGCTCCCTTTACCCCATGAATACCCCTCGTTCCTATCGCCTGCTTAGCCTGCTCGGGCTTGTGGCCGCGCTTTCGGTGTCCGCGTTTGCCGCGGACCCTGGTTTCAAATCGATCTTCAACGGCCGCGATCTGAATGGTTGGGCCGGACTGCCCGGATTTTGGTCCGTGCGCGATGGCATGATCACGGGTCAGACGACCGCGGAGAATATGCTCAAGGCGAACACGTTTCTCGTCTGGCAGGGCGGCGAGGTCGCTAACTTTGAGCTGCGACTTTCTTTTCGCCTGTTGGCCGATAACAACGAGGCGAAGGCCAATTCCGGGATTCAGTTCCGCAGCAAAGTACTCGACGCCGCCACGTTCGTGGTCGGCGGCTATCAGGCCGACATCGATTTCACGCGGCCTTACGTCGGCATGCTCTACGAGGAAAAAGGCCGCGGCATCATGATGAAGCCGGGCGAAAAAATTCGCATCGTCACCGGAGCCGACGGCAAGCACGCGGTGGAAATTCTCGGCACTCCGACCGCGCCGGCCGTCGCTACGGCCGCCTACAAGAAAAGCGAATGGAACGAGTTCGTGATTATCGCGGAAGGCGAGCACGTCCGCCAGTATCTCAACGGCACGCTTACCGCCGATGTCTTGGACCTCGATGCGGTGCGTGCTTCAAAAGCAGGCGTGCTCGCGTTCCAGCTGCACGTCGGTCCGCCGATGACGATTCAGTATAAGGATATTCAACTCAAAACGCTGCCCTGAGCTAAGGATTACCTCCATGGCCTCCAACCTTTCCGCGGTTTTGTTTTTCGGCGCGATCGCCTCGGCGTTCGCCCAAGCTCCGGCTCCCGCTCCGGCGCCACCTCCTCCGGCGATCCAACTGCCGCCCGCGACCGACCCGGCGGTCTTGCACGTTGCTCCCGGCTTCAAGGTCGATCTGCTCTACACGGTGCCGCGCGTCGAGCAGGGCTCGTGGGTCGCGATGACCGTCGATCCCAAGGGCCGGCTGATTGTCAGCGACCAATACGGCGGCGTATATCGGGTGACGTTGCCTTCCCCGAATTCCACGACGGGCACCAAGGTTGAGCCACTCAAGACCGGTCTCACCGGTGCGCACGGTTTGCTGTATGCATTCAATAGCCTCTACGTGATGGTGAACGAAGACAAAGCGAAGTCCGGGCTGTGGCGTCTGCGCGACACGACGGGCGATGACGATTTCGCGGCGCCGGAACTTCTGCGTACGATGAATGGCAGCGGCGAGCATGGCCCGCATGCGTTGGTGCTCAGCCCCGATGGTCAGTCGATTTATTTCACCAACGGGAACCACACCGATTTACCGAAGGACATGGAAAAATCACGCCCGGTCGGTTGGGGCGAAGATCATCTCCTGCCGCGGATGTGGGATGCTCGCGGCCACGCCCGCGACAAATATGCCCCGGGCGGCTATATCGCGCGCATGGATCGCGACGGGAAAACGATCGATCTTTTTAGCATGGGCTTTCGCAATGCGTTCGATGTCGCGTTCGATCAAAACGGCGAACTCTTCACCTACGATTCCGACATGGAGTGGGACCAAGGTTCACCTTGGTACCTTCCGACCCGGATCAATCACGCGGTGAGCGGAGCCGACTTCGGCTGGCGGAGTGGCGCAGGTCGCTGGCCGGCGTACTACGCCGACAGCCTGCCCGGCGCCATCGACTTGGGACCGGGTTGTCCCACCGGCCTGACTTTCGGCACGAACGCGAAATTTTCCGCGAAGTACCAGCGTGCACTGTTTGCCTGCGATTGGACGTTTGGCACGCTCTACGCGATCCACCTCCAACCCGATGGCGCGAGCTACCGCGCGGAACGGGAAGAATTTATTACGGGCAAGCCGCTGCCGTTGACCGATCTCGTGATCAATCCGCACGACGGTGCGATGTACTTTGCGGTCGGTGGCCGCCGCACGCAGGCCGCGCTTTATCGCGTGACCTACGTCGGCTCCGAAAGCACCGCGCCCGCCACGATCGCTCCGCCGAACGCCGCGGCACTACTGCGCCGGTCGATTGAAGCCTTGCACGCCGATGGGGTCGGGCCGGAGGCGATCGACCAAGCCTGGCCTCACCTCGCCAATGCAGACCGTTTCATTCGCTTCGCCGCCCGCGTCGCGATCGAACGTCAGCCCGCGGAAAAATGGGCGGAGCGCGCCCTCGCGGAAAAAAATCCCCAGGCCGCAGTCGAGGCCCTGATCGCGCTGGCGCGCCGGGGAGACCGCGCATTGCAGCCACGTCTCATCGCGGCCCTCGAGCGTTTGGAATTTGCGGCACTGCCGGCGGATTTGCGCTTGCCGGTTTTGCGGGCGTGGCAGCTCGCGTTTACGCGGATGGGCAAACCGGCCCCCGACGTTTGCGCGCGACTCGCCGCCAAATGGGACGTCCAGTTTCCGCACGCGGACCGGTTCGTAAATCGTGAGCTCGTCTCGCTGCTGATCTATCTCGATTCGCCTACCGTGGTGGCAAAAACGATCCCGTTGCTCAGCGTCTCTGAACCGCTGGTTCGCACCGCTGAAGAGTTTGGCGGACCGGAGCTCACTACGCGCAACGATTCCTACGGCAAAGTCGTGGACAGCGTCGGCGCCAGCCGGCCGGACCGCCAGCAGATCCATTTCGCTTACAATCTTCGCAATGCGACAGCGGGTTGGACGCCGAAATTACACGCCGATTATTTCTCCTGGTTCGCTCGGACGCGCGCTTGGAAAGGGGGCGCGAGCTTCGATGGATTTTTGCGTAACATCCGCACCGATGCACTCACGCACGTGGCTGATTCCGCAGAGCGAGCGGCGCTCGACAGTCTTTCGAAGCCACCGTCTCCGGCCTTCATGGCAGCGGCGATTCCGGCGAAAGGCCCGGGGCGTTCATACGCCACGAGCGAAACGGCCACGATTGTATCGGCGAAGATGCAGGGTCGCGACTTTGCACAAGGCCGGGCCATGTTCTCCGCCGGAGGTTGTATTGTTTGCCACCGCTTCAACGGCGAGGGCGGGGGAATTGGTCCGGATCTGAGTGTCGCGGGCAGCCGATATAGCGTGCGTGATCTGCTCGAGAATATCATCGAGCCTTCGCGCGTGATCAGCGACCAATACGGCACCGAGCAAATTCTAAGCACGGACGGAGCAACGATTGTCGGCCGCGTGGCGGGCGAAGAAAACGGCGAGCTGATCGTGTTGAGCAACCCCTTCATGCCCGAAGAAAAGGTCCGCGTTAAAACAGCCTTGGTGAAGTCGCGCTCCGTTTATCCGGTGTCGATGATGCCGCCGGGGCTGATCAATTCACTGAACGAGTCGGAAGTTTCCGATCTCGTCGCTTACATATTATCCGGCGGAAATTCCTCGGATAAGCTGTTTCGTCCGGCGCCATGAGCCGCGGGATTTCGCCGACGCTCCAGACGGTGCGAGGCGCGCCTTCGTGGCGGATTGCCAGTGACTGCGTGGAGGCTTTTGTCACGCGGGACGGCGGGCATCTGGCGCCGGTGACTTTTCAGACGGCACGCGGACCGGTGCAGCCGTTTGCCGTTGCGCCATGGAGCGGCGAGTCGCTCGCGCGCGAAACGCCGCCGGTATTGCGAGCATTGCGCGGAGATTTCTTCTGCCTGCCGTTTGGCGCCAATGTGACGCCATGGCGGGGGGAATCGCATTCGGTGCATGGCGAAACGGCGGGCGCGCGGTGGAAAGGGGCGCGGCTGCAGGCCAGCGGCGAGCGGGTCGAATTCGCGGCCGAACTGCATCCCACCATTCGCCCCGGCCGCGTGGTCAAGCGCCTTCAGCTGCGCGCGGGGGAGACGAATCTTTATTGCCGGCATGAACTCTCCGGTTTCACCGGACCCATGCCCATCGGCCATCACGCGACGCTCCAATTTCCCGAGGGAAGTTCGGCAGCAGTGTCGTTGAGTCCGTGGCGCGAGGGACGGGTGTGCCCCTTGCCCTTCGAGGATCCGGCTCAGGGCGGATACTTTACGCTCAAGCCGGGGGCTCCCTTCACCCGCCTCGGCCACGTTCCACTGGCGCAAGGCGGCTGGGCTGATCTCGCCAACTATCCCGCGCGCGAGGGCTTCGAAGATCTGGTGATGGTGTCATCGCGCAAGAGCGCGGGGCTGGCGTGGTCGGCGGTCACCGTCAGCGGCAACCCGGGCTACGTCTGGTTTGCGCTCAAGGAACCACGCGTGCTGGCCTCGACGATCCTCTGGCATTCCAACGGCGGACGTCATTACGCGCCGTGGTTGGGGCGGCACCGTCGGGTCCTGGGGGTTGAGGATGTCACAAGCTATTTCCACTACGGCCTCGACGAATCGGCGCGCCCGAATTCGCTCAACGCGCGGGGCGTGCCGACGGCGTTGCGCTTGCGACCGACCGAGACGACCCGGGTGAACTACATTATGGGCATCGCCACGCCGGGTCCGAAATTCGATCGCGTGCGTTCCATTCAATTCGAGGGCGATGAAATCATCCTGATTGCTCACTCGGGCGTGAAGCACCGGCATCCAGTTGATCTGACTTTTTTCGATCCGAGGTAGCGCGAGGCTTCCAGCCCGCGTTCCGGATTCAGCTCGCGGGTTAAGGTCTCGCGCTCCTCAGCAGAATTTTCTGCCGCGGACTAAATCCTTCCCCTCTTTGGCTCGTCTGTTACTTCACTCATCCTCTCGACCGGAGCCCAGCTCTGTTCGCAACCCCGCTGTATCGGTCTCACCATGCTACCTCGTTTCCTGAAAAATAAATTTTGCCTGATCCTCGGTCTGGCCACGCTGGGCTTTTCTGCGGCCGTCTCGAACGCCGCCGAATCGGCCCCTTATTCGGTTTCGCTGCCCACCGCGAAGGATAACACGGGAGGAGCGGTGCTGATCGTGCCGGATCCGGCCGCCAAATCGGCCGACCCCACCACGCTGGCAAAGTGGCTGAATGACCGCGGACTCGCCGCGTTCGTCTTTCGGGCCTCCGGCCCGGCCGCGGACAAAACGGCAGCAGCGGCCAGCGTCGCCCGAGCGGTGCAGCAGTTGCGGGCGCACGCGGCCGAATACAAAATTTCGGCGAAGCGCGTCGCGTTGCTCGGTTTTGGCGGCGGCGCCGACATCGCGGCCGAAGCGGCTTATAATCAGGTCGTCGAGGCCAATGTCGCCGCGACCGATGCCGCAGGGAAATTCTCCAGCCGCCCCGATTTGCTCGCGGTGATTTGGGGCCCGACGTCGGTATTGCCTCCGGCTGGGACACTCCCGCCCACGTTTATCGTCGGGTCGACGAGCACCGGCGACAATTTGTCGGGCTCGATCGAGCTCTGGAATAAATTGCGGGCTGCTCGCGCTTCGGTGGACGCCCATTTTTTCGCCAAGGCCGACCTCAAGACGGTGCTCGCCGCCGACAATGCCTCGGTCGGGTCGTGGCCTGAAATATTTTATGCGTGGACGCGTTTCTGTGGCCTGATGACGGAGGAGAAGCGACTCCCGGTGAAGGGCATGGTCTATCTCAACGGCCACACGCTGCCGCACGGCTACGTCATTTTCACGCCGGTCGATTTTGTCGGCGCCGGTCCGATCATCGGCCGGGTGTTAAACTCCACCGCGGGCGAAGCGCTCGGCTTGTTTAAGATCCCGGCCGATCAAGGGCCGATCGCGGGTCGATACAAAGTCGAAGTCTACCAGACGATGAACCGCTGGCTCAGTAATAGCTTTAGCAGCGACCTTGTCGGTGGCCGCGGCGGCGCGTCGCCGGAGAAAACCTATTTCGGGCACTACCGGCTGCTGTCCCCGACGATCGACGACTATCACGTTTTTTCTAAGGTCCGGCCTTCAGACCGCAGCGATCTCTTCGTCGAGTTCAAATCCGGCACTGACGCCAACCTGGATTTGAAAATCGAAGTCTTCAGCAAGTGAACCTTTCGCATCCGACCTCCTTCTTTGTCATGAAAACTTTTTCCCCTTTCTCTCGCGCGTCCTTGGTCGCCGTCACCTTGCTGGGCGCTTTCGATCTCACCGCTATCACAGCTCGCGCCGCGGACGAGCCCGCCATCGGTGGTATCTTGGGTGGACCGAAAAACCCGGGGCAGGTGGCCTACGTGGAGCAGGCCAAGCTGATGGGCCCCGGCCCGGTCTCCGGTATTCCCGAGCCAATTCTGCTCTGGCCCAACGGCGCGCCCGGCGCGGTGGCGGATGCGAACGGTGCGTTTGGCGACGAAGACAAGCCGGCCCTCTACATTTTTCCAGCGGCCAAAGGCAACAACACGGGCGCGGCTTTTCTGGTGCTCGCCGGCGGCGGTTTCACCAACCGCTGTATGGACAACGAAGGCGTGCAGATCGCGAAATTTCTCAATCGAAACGGCATGGCGGGCTTCGTTCTGCGGTATCGCATTGGGCCGAATTATCAGCGCACCGCGTCGCAGTTGGACGCGCACCGGGCGATGCGCTACATCCGCGCTCACGCTGCGGAATACGGCATTGTGCCGGATCGCCTCGGCGTGATCGGTTTTTCCGCGGGCTCCGAACTCGAGGGCGACGCCTTCTTCAACAACATCGCCGAAGCCGATCCAACCGCGGCTGATCCACTCGACCGTCCCTCGGCGCGCGCGAATTTTGCGGCGCTCATTTACGGCGGCCGGAATCCTCAGAAGCCGGCGGATGCGCCGCCAACATTCATGTTTAACACCATCGAGGACGGTGGACATCTCACGCCGGAAATTCAGGTGATGAACGCGCTCCGCACGGCGGGCGTCCCGGTCGAAGCCCATTTCTATCAAGTCGGACCCCACGGCACGAGCATGTCCCCGGGTGATCCTCAGCTTGGCCAATGGCCGGAGTTGATGGTGAAGTGGCTAAAGGTCGGCGGGTATGTGCCGGTGAACGCGGTCGCCGGCTTCAAGGCCCGCTGACGGCCGGGAGCCGGGGGCGCGGCCCTCCGGCTCACAGCCCCAATTTTTTCCGCGCGAAGGGCCGGACAAACGCGGCCGGCGGATTGTGCGCCGTCGCGAGATCGTAGGCTTTGCGATAAAGCTCCTTCGCTTTATCGGCCGGTCCCGATTTCTCCAAGGTCATCGCGAGCAGTGACGTCATGAACGGGTCGTTCCCCAAACCGGCGACGGCTTTGGTGAGTTCCGCCTCCGCCGTTTTCAGATCATTGGTGTAGAGGGCCACGTAGCCGACGAGGTACGGGAAATAGCGCTCCTGCGCTTCCGCCATCTTCGGATCACTATCTAGAATCTTCCGCCCCACCGCGATTTGCCGTTGAGCCTCGGCTTTGTCTCCGTGGCGCGCGGCGAGGCGGGCGAGGGCATGCGCGAGGCGAAAGTCCCACAAACTTTTCGGATGTGTTTTCGGATCGGGCTCCTTGAGACCCAGCTCCGTGCCTTTACGGTACCATTTTTCGGCGGCAGCGAAATCGCCGGCGTCGATGCAAACGCGCGCCGCTTCATTAGCCATTTCCCCTTGTTGATAAAACGCATTTTGCGGCTCGGCCGCTTCCCGCGTCACCCAATAGGCGATGACCATTTCCTCGTATTTCACCGTATTCTTCGCGTCGCCATCGAAAGCAAATGACATCGCCATCGCGCGCTGCGCCACGGCCTTCGCCGCCGGATCAGCCGCGGCCTCGATGCGCCGTTGGAAGACGACTCGCGCCTCCGCCGTCGCACCTAAGGTGTCGAGTAGGTTCGCCGCCGCCGCCGAGTTTGGATTGGTGGCGAGCTCGCGTTTGACCGCCGCGATGGCGTCGGCCGTTTTGTCGGCCTTCATGAAGGCAGTGGCTTCGCGCAGATTGGCGGACGGTTCCTGCCCCCGGCCGGCCTGAGCCGGCAGGAATGCCGGGGTTGCGAGCGCCAGTATTACAGCAAGACCAAGCCGTTGAGCGGAGCGGGTGGGGAGAGTTTTCATCGTGATGGGGGGAAGGTTCGGGCGATTTGGCGATACGGCGGGTTGGAGTGCTCTCGAAAGAGAAATGCGGCCGTTCTTTTTTCCAAGCCAAGACCGAATCGTGCACCGTTCGAAAATACGGAGGCGATGCCGCCTGATTTAGCCTTAGACTCTACCGCTGATCCGGTCTCGTCACCCTCTCTGCTTTGTCTCGTCGGTCGTAGTTCAACCCCGCCCCGCTCCCCCTGATTACTCCCTACACGCTTTCCGTCAGTCGCTTTCTGTTAGCTCTGACGGCGCTGGCTTTCACTCCCGCGGTCTGGCCGCAGTCGGCGATGCTCACGCCTTTGAAGGCCGCGGGCATTTGTGAGGTTGGGAAAAAAATTGGCTGGGAGGTAGCGGTGCCGGCCGGGCCGAAGGACCCTGCTCCTACGCCGCCAGTCCCGCGGCCAACGCGAGGGCGCCTTTGGCGCGATTCAAAATGTAGAGGTGATAGCCGGGTGCGCCGTGGGCGATGAGATCCCGGATCTGAGTCAGCGCCCAATCGATCCCGATGGTTTCAACCACCTCGGTGTTTTCCGCCCCGGCTTCCAATCGCGTGATGAGTTTTGGCGGCAAGGTGGCGCCGCACATCGTGGTGAAGCGCTGGATTTGTTTCAGCGAAAGCACGGGCATGATGCCCGGGACAATCGGCACGGTAATCCCGGCCGCGCGGCATTTGTCGACAAAGCGATAATAGACGGCGTTGTCGAAAAAGAGCTGCGTGGTGATGAACGCGGCCCCCGCATCGACTTTGGTTTTCAGATTGGCGAGGTCCGCTTCGGCGCTCGGCGCTTCCGGGTGCTTTTCCGGATACCCGCCCACGCCGAGACAGAAATCGGGGTGGCGCTCCTTGAGCAACGCGGCCAGATCGCTCGCGTAGCGCAGTCCATCTTTGTAGGGCGTGAAGGTCGTCTCGCCCTTCGGCGGATCGCCGCGCAGCGTCATGATGTTGCGGAAACCGCCGGCGTAAATGCGGTCGGCCACCTCGGAAAGCTCGGCCTGGGTGTGACCCACGCACGTAAGATGCGGCATCACCGTGAACCCAAAATCGCGTTTCAGAAAATCGCAGATTTGCGCCGTGCGATCGCGAGTGGTGCCGCCAGCTCCGTACGTGACCGAGACAAAATCCGGATTCATCCGCTTGAGCGCGGTGGCCGTGGCCCGCAGCGCATCGACGCCGGCTTCATCCTTGGGCGGGAAAAATTCCAGCGAACGCAGGGGGCGTTGCAGCGCGAAAAGATCGGCGATGGCTCGGTCGGGCGAAATCACATATCAACGCATATGAAAGCGTTGATATGTGTAAAGGGGAGAGTTGGGGGCAGGCCCAATCAGTCGCGCAAACTACTTGGCCGCGGCGGGCGCGGGTTCGAAAAGCTCGTCGGGCTTTTGCGGCAGGCTCGTGAGCACGTAATCGCTGATTTGAAAGGCGCGCTTTTGCATGAGCGCGTTGACCGAAGCTTTCTCATCGCTGCTCGTCGCGGACACGTAAACCGGTCCGGCCGGGATCGTTTCAAATTCGGGTTGAATCTTCGTCAGTGCGTCCGTCGCGGACTTCGGCTCGCCCGGTTTCGCGTCACCGCCCTGCGGTAGCAAGTCGGTGGATTTTCCTAAAGCCGCGAGGCCGCCCTTTTCGTCCGCCACCGGCGCCTTGATTTTTTTCTCCTCGGGTTTGCGGCCGAGCGCCACGGTGTAGTTTTTTCCGTCGAAGGTCTTGAGCTTGAAAACACGTTGATTTGCTTTTGCCGCCACCGCATTGGCGTCGCTCGGATCACTGGTCTCGGTGAACGCGAGGGCCGTTAGACTGTTCAGGGTCGAAGTGATCCGATCTGCTTTCAATTTTTGCCCGGTGGGAAGATTGGCGGAGGTGAACGGTGTGTCCTTTTTTTCGCGGGTGACCACAATGGGGGCGGCCTGGTCGAATGGGATCTCGAGTTGCGCGATGTCCTCGGATTTCAGGCTGAGTAAGTCGGTCCGCGCCCAGTTTTTCGGCTCGAGGTCGAGGTTGCTGTTGAGCGAGGCGAGATACGCTTTCGGCTCGGCGCCGAAACGAACGAAGCGGCCTCCGCTCTCGTTGGTTTTTCCGAGCGTGACCGTCCACAGTGGCTTGTCGCCCGCGCCAAGGAGCGAAATCTGGCTGTCCTTGAATTCGAGCCGGGCAATTCGCTCCGGGTTCGTGGTCACGAGGCGGGTGAGTTTGGCCTCGGACAATTCGCTGACTGAACGGGCGATCTTCGCCACATCGGCCGGAAAATCGTAGTAAGCCGGCACGCGCCAGGACCCATCGGATTGTTTGACGAGCGAGATGGTTTTACCCGCGTCGGAGAATCGGAGCTGGGTGGCTTGCTCGATGACCGCTTGATCGAGCAACGCGTGGCCGAGACGGGCATCGTTGCTGACCGCCGCGGACGGATGGCTCGCGAAAAAGACCGCGAGAGAGAGAGCCGCCAGAACGGCGACAGCGATAAGGAGCGTGCGAAGTTTCATCGGGAAACAGGAAAATAGGAAAGCGGGTGAAAATGAACTTGGGTCCGCGCCAAGCGCGCGAGCGTCGGCCGAAACGTCGTGATTATTTCTTCCGACTGCGCGCGAACCAGAGGCCGAAGGCCCCGATGAGGAGCGGACCGCTCAGCAGGTTGACGAGGAGCAGCCGGTTCTCGAGGGCGTCGGTGTCTTCGCGCAGCGCGCGGCGGATTTGGCGGCGCTCGCTCTGGATGGCCGACTGCTGCTTTTGAAAATCCTCGATGGCCTTCATCACTTCCGGTGAGACGACGAGACGGTTGGCTTCGCCTTTCTTACCCTGCAGTTCGGTGAGCTTGGCCTGCACTTGTTGCAGGCGCGCTTCCAGGGCGGTGAGTTTTTCCTGATATTTTTTCTGGGCGGAAATTTCCATCGTGCGGACGACTTCGAAATCACGGACCGACGTGCCTTTGCCGCGGATCGAGATCAAGTCGGATGATCCCGAGATGAAATCGAGCGAGTTCGAAGCGAGGGCGAGATTGTCGTTCATCGGCACAAGCATGCCCGCATTCCGATAGCGCATATCGAACATGTAGTTGTCGAAAAGCCAGTCGGTGTCTGCGATCAGGAACAACGCGGAACTCGTCTTCGACTCGGCGAGTGCGGCAGTCGGGGTTTCGGGTTTCGGTCCGGCTGCGGGGTCGGCGGTTTTCTCATCTTTGGGCGGGCCCTCAGGGAAGGCGCTTTTAAATTTTCCGGTGATGAGCGCGGCAATCGTCTTCTTACCCGAGGGCACGATCTGGCGGGCCGCTTCCTCGGGCTGGATAAATTGAAGGGAAGCGGCGGCGACGTCGCCCGCTTGCGCCGACGTTTCGACGAGGGGCGTGAACGTTAGACCGGGGGCTGGCGTGAAAGAGAGCGATCCGGCTTCGATAAACAGCGCGGAATTAAGCTGGGCCGTGGCGAGCGACGTCGCGTTGAAATTTTCGTGACGGAGATTCATCCACAGGGGAAAACGCGCCGCCTGGCCGCTCTGCGTTTGGACTTGGGCGGCGTGATCGAGGTCGCCGGAAACTTTTTGCGAATCGTAATTCACCCCGTAAGCGTGAAGGAGCGCCGGCAGATCCGATGAAACGTTGGGCTGAGGTCCGCCCATCATGGCCTGCTGGCCACCCTGACGTTTGAAATATTGGGAGGAAGGATCGACCGCGAGGAACACGGGCTTGCCCGCGAGCAGGAATTGATCGATGGCAAACTGAAGTTTGGGCGGGAGATTTTGGGGATGGATCACGGCGAGCGCGTCGAGGCCGGCGGGGAGCTCGGTGGCGGAGGCTTCGACGCGGACGATCTGAAAAGTTTTTTCCCATTCGCTGACGACGAACTGCCCGGGCTGCGGCTGCTGGCGCATCATCATCATCATTTGCATTTCCTGCGGGCTGGTGCCTTGCAGCGGCAGGCTGGTCAGGAGGCCGAGCTTCTTTTTGTCGATCTGCTGCACGCTGTAGATGAGCTGCGAGAGATCGTATTCGAGAAATTGTTCGCGCTGTGGCGTGAGCGTCGAAAGGAGCTTTTGCTGGTCGGCCTGAGTCGCGATGAGGCCGAACTGGATTTGCTCGCCCGTCGCAGGAATGAGCTGGGGCTGGATGCCGGCCGCCGTGGCGCGTTCCTCCTCGGGCGTGTCGGGGCGCGGGTCGATGACGTTGAGCGTGATCTTGCCCCGCGATCCGCGGGCGTATTGCCGAAGCATTTCTTCCACGCGGGCGGCGTAGTTCTTGTACGCGATGGGCAGGCCACTGGCAGATTTGGAGAAATAAAAATCGAGTATGATCGGCTCCTCGACTTTCCCGAGCAGGGCCCGGGTGCCGGACGAGAGCGTGTAGATCCGCTCCGCGGTGGCGTCGACGCGCACGGGCAGCGACGAGGCGAGGTAGTTAATGAGCACGAGGCCGACGAAAAGAAGGACGAGGGCGAGGACTTTGCCGCTGGGTTTCATGGGTCGAAAAAGGGGAGGCGAATCAGGGTTAAGCGCGAAGGCGCATAGGCCGTAAGTGCGGAGGAAGGATCAGAAACTTGGTTTGAATACTTCTCGGGCTTCGCGTCTTGGCGCTTAAGATTTGAGATCCGCTTAGCGTTCGAGGGCGACGACGTTGAGGAAAAGCGTGAAGCCGGTGAACGAGAGGAAGAAGATCACGTCTTTGGGATCGACGATTCCCTTGGTGAACGCGTCGAAATGAGTAACGAAGCTGAAATTGGAAATCGTGTCGGCCATACTGACCGGCAGGACGCTTTCCAGCGTGGTCGTGAAGCTGCTGAGGCCGAGAAAAACGAGCGCGGCACACGCGGCGAGACTGAGGACGAAGCTGATCACCTGGTTCTTGGTGAGGGCCGACGTGAGCGCGCACACCCCGAGGTAAGCGCCCGCCATCAGGACGGCGCCGAAATACGTGGCCGCCATTACGCCCCAATCGGGGTGGCCCAGGTAGGCGATCGTCAGTGCCATGGGAAAACTCAACGCAATGGCCAGCGTGAGGAACGCCCAGCCGGCGAGAAATTTCCCGAGCACGGCTTCGAGCGTGGTGACGGGCAGCGTGAAGAGGAGCTCGACGGTGCCCGCGCGTTTCTCCTCGGACCACAGCCGCATGCCGACGGCCGGCACGATGAACATGAAGAGCCAGGGAAAAAACACGAAGTAGGTTTCCAGGCTGGCGACGCCGGCTTTGAAAAAATTGCCGTAGCGGGAAAACGCCAGCGACACCGAGATCACGAGAAAAGAGACGAGGAAAACGTAGGCGACCGGCGAACGAAAATAGCCGAGGAACTCGCGTTTGAAGAGGGGACGAATCTGGGACATGGGGAAAAGTTTTAAGTGGGAGCGCGGCCGCCCCCGGCTGCGGGATGCAATGCGGTCGGGGCGGCCGCGCTTCCGTTTAGGTGTCTGAGCTCGTGAGCGTGCGGAAGATTTCGTCGAGCCGGGCGCCCGGCGCGCGCGCGTGGAGTTGGGCGGGTGTTTCGTCGGCGACGACGCGGCCGCGCGAAATGACGATCACACGGGTACAGATCGCATCGACCTCCTCGAGAATGTGGGTCGAGAGAATCACCGCCTTTTCGGCGGCCATGTTTTTAATGAGCGTGCGGACTTCGTTTTTCTGATTCGGGTCGAGACCGTCGGTCGGTTCATCGAGGATGAGCGCGGGCGGATTGTGGAGCAGGGCCTGGGCGAAACCGACGCGTTGCTTGTAGCCCTTCGAGAGCGTTTCGATCGTCTGGTGGCGCACGGAGAGCAGGTGAGTGAGGCCGAGGACGTGTTCGACCCGCGCGCGTTTTTCGACGGTCGCGCGAAAGCCGCGGATCTCCGCGATGAAACCGAGGAATTCGTTCACTGTCATCTCCGGGTAGGCCGGCGCGCTTTCTGGCAGGTAACCGAGCTGCCGTTTCACGCCCACGGGATCGGCCGTGACGTCGATCCCGCCGACGGTTGCGGTGCCGGCATCGGAACGGATGAAGCCAGTGATCATCTTCATCGTAGTGGATTTTCCGGCGCCGTTGGGGCCGAGGAAACCGAGGATGTCACCGCGGTTGACCTTGAACGTGACGCCGTCCACCGCGCGCTTGGCGCCGTAGGTTTTAACGAGGCCGTTGACTTCGATCATGAGAGAAGGGGGTAAACGAGAAAAGAGAGCTAGCCGCTGGGACGGCGCCGGCTGCGAAAAGTTCCGCGTTGGGTCGCCGACGAAAGAGGTGCGTAAAAAAAATGGCTGGGGCCGGGCAAGAGAAAATTTTTAAGCGCGCCGACGGCGGTGGGGCGGCCGTCAGCGGATGGGTCGCTGGCTCAGGACACCAGATATTTCGGGCCGTGACGGGAATTTTCGTGAACGCACATTTTTGGCGTAGAGCTGATTTGAATCACCTCGGCCGATCTTCGGTGTAGATCAGCGCGATGGCGCGCGCTTCGGGTCGCATGGTGCGCGCAAGCGCGCTGGCCTACGAGCGGAGTTTTACTCGGTCGGTTACGGCAGCGCAGCGACGGCCAAAACCAGGAAGGCGGCGGTTTCGTCGACGCGTTGAGCGCGAAACGGCGGCTGGCACCAAGGTGCGTGGCGGTTCACGAAGTCGATCGCAGGCGCGAATTTTGAGTGGAACACGACGCGCAATCCGGATTCGCGCCACCAGCGCGCGGCGGAAAAGAACCGCACCCTGCGGGCGCCCCGATCGACGGCGCTCAGGGTCGAGGCCGGCTCAAGAGGGAAATCAATCCAGCGCCGAAAATCTCCTCTCTGATAGGGGTGCTCACTGGCGGGGTGTCGCTGCGCCGGTTCTTCGGCGCGGTCGCAGCGCTACATCGCCGCCAGCTCGCGGTCTTTTTCGGTTTTGAGGCGAAGTTGCCCACAGGCGGCGGCGATGTCGTGGCCTTTTTCCCGGCGCAGCGTCACGGGCACGCGCGCCGCTCGCAGCACATCGGCGAAACTTTCCTGGCGTTCTACGCTCGGACGTTTCCAAGGCAGGCCTTCCACTGTGTTGTAAGGAATGATGTTCACGTGGGCGTGGAGGTCCCGCGCGATGTCACGTAGTTCGCCGGCCTGGTCGATCGAGTCGTTCACGTCCTCGATGAGGATAAACTCCAGTGTGATCATGCGGCCGTGCTTTTCTGAAAACTCGCGGACGGCGGGAATCAGTTTCGCCAGCGGGTACGCCTTGTTAATCGGCATGATTTTCTCGCGCACTTCGTCGGTCGCGCCATGGAGGGAAACCGCGAGGCGAAACCCGAGCGGCTCCTCGGCGAGTTTCAGGATTTTCGGGACGAGGCCGCTGGTTGAAACGGTGATACGGCGCGCGCCAAAGCCGAGGCCCCACTCGGCGTTAAGGATGGTGAGCGCGCGGATGAGCGCGTCGTAATTGGCGAGCGGTTCGCCCATGCCCATGACGACGATGTTGTCGAACGACGCCAACTCGGGGCGGGCCCGCGGCGTGCGGGCGTCTTCGCGGTAACACACCTGCAGGAGCTGGGCGACAATCTCGCCGGCGGAGAGATCACGTTTCAAGCCGGCGAGGCCGCTCGCGCAAAACACGCAGGCCATGGCGCAGCCGACCTGAGTGGAGATGCAGATGGTCTTGCGCGAGTGCTCTTCCCCAACGTCGTCCTGCGGGGCGCGGATGATGACGGTTTCGATGAGCGAACCATCGCGCATCTCGAGGAGAAGTTTGTCGGTGACGTCGTGCGATTCCTTGTGGAGCACGAGCGAGGTCGGAACGAGATCGAAGGTCGTGTCGAGCCAGGCGCGGAGCGGCTTGGGGAGATTCGTCATCTCGTCCCAGGTGCGCGCGCGTTTTTTATAAACCCAGTCGAGAATTTGTTTCGCGCGAAATGTCGGTTGGCCCTGTTCCGCCAGACGCGTGGTGAGCGTGTCGAGCGTTTCACCGGTCAGCGGCGGTTTGTCGGGAGTGAACTTCATAATAGTCGAAATCTCACCGTGCCCAATCCCCAGCGGGTGTCCAGCGGTCCGATAGCCAAAGGCCGATGGAATGCCATCAGGCGCCAAATGCTGGGCGATAAAAATTGGCGCTGCGTGAGGTTGAACGTTGATCCGACGTGGCCGGATGCTAAACACGCTCGACCCCATGAAATCCTCGCTCCTATTCCTCCTCCTTGCGCCGCTGGCGCTGTTCGCCTTCGACGAGAAACCGCATCCGTTTGTCGGTAGCGTTGAGCGCCTCGATCCGGCCTTTGACCAGCTCGTCGCTCCGACCACCAAGATCGAAAAAATCGCCGAGGGACTCCGCTGGTCTGAAGGGCCGGTGTGGTATGACGGCGGCATCCTGTTCTCGGACGTGCTCGCCAACACCGCCTACCAGTGGAAGTCCGGCATGCCGAACGCCGTCCCCTATTTGCGCCCCAGTGGACTCTTCACTGCCAACGCAGGGATCCGCGAGCCCGGCAGCAACGGCATGACTCGCGATGCGCAGGGCCGCCTCCTGCTCTGCCAGCACGGCGAGCGCCGCGTGGCCCGGTGGGAAAACGGCACCTTTACCGTCCTGGCCGACCGGTACGAAGGTAAGCGTTTTAATAGCCCGAACGATCTCATCGTGAAGAAGAGCGGCGACGTTCTCTTCACCGACCCGCCCTACGGCCTGACCGACATCTCGAAGTCGAAGCTGCGCGAAGTGGACTTTGCCGGCATCTACCGCATCGCGACCGACGGCAAGGTCACGCTCCTTTCGAAGAGCTTGCCCTATCCCAACGGCCTGGCTCTCTCGCCCGACGAAAAAATTCTCTACGTTGGCTCCACCGAGGCCGACGCCGCGCGCATCTACGCCTACGACGTGAAGGCCGACGGCACGCTCGCCAATGAACGGATTTTCTTCAACGCCCAGCCGATGGTGAACGACCAGAACAAGGGCGGCTGCGACGGCCTCAAAGTTGACCGCGCCGGCAATATCTGGAGTAGCGGCGCCGGCGGCGTCCTCGTGATCTCGCCCGCCGCCAAGCTCATCGGCCGCATCCACACCGGCGAGCAGTCGAGCAACTGCAACTGGGGCGATGACGGCTCCGTGCTTTACATCACTTCCGACTATTTCGTCGTCCGCGTGGCGACGCTCACCAAGGGCGCGGGCTGGTAACGGCCCGCGCGTGGCTCGCGTTGCGATCATCGGTCCGGGTGCCATCGGCGGCGTGATGGCCGCCTGGCTCGGCCGTACGGGCGAGCACGACGTCACTGTCTGCGCGCGTCGTGCGCTGGAAAACCTTACCGTCGAGACGCCGACCGAAACGTTCTCGACGCAGCCAAGGGTCGTGACCGCGCCGCCCGAAGCGCCCGCCGTCGACTGGGTGCTGGTGGCGACGAAGGCCTACGACGCCGAGAGCACAGCGGCATGGTTTTCCCAACTCACCGCCCACGGCGCGCGCGTGGCAATTTTGCAAAATGGCGTCGAGCACCGCGCCCGCTTCGCGCCGTATCTCGCGCCGGAGAAAATTCTACCGGTGCTCGTCTATTGTCCTGCGGAGCGTTCTGAGCCCGGTCGCATTCGCCAGCGGCGGGCGGCGCGCCTGGTGGTGGAGGAAGGCGGGCCGGGGCGCGAATTCGCGGCGTTGTTTGCCGGCACCGAGATCGGGGTGGAGACGACGCCCGATTTCACGACCGAACTTTGGCGGAAGCTGTGCCTCAATGCGCCGGGGGCGTTGACGGCGATCCTGCTCCAGCCGAACGGCATTTTTCGCGACGAGCGTATCGCCGCCGTGTCGCGCGACATGATGCGTGAATGCATCGCCGTTGCCCGGGAGGAAGGCGCGGCGCTCGATGATTCGATGATCGAGGGCACGCTCGATATTTTTCGGAAAGGGCCGGCGGATATTTTGAATTCGCTGCACGCCGACCGGCTTGCCGGGCGGCGGATGGAAATCGACGCGCGGAATGGCGCGGTGGTGCGGTTCGGCCGTAAGCACGGCATACCGACGCCGTGTAATCAGATGGTCGTCGCGCTCCTCGAGAAGCTGGCGGAGGGATAGATTTCTCGGGCGGCTTTGGTGGGGCGGATTATCCCTGATTCGCCTGGTTCGAAAACGCTTAGTATCCCGCCACGGCGCGTTAGGGCTAGGTGCCCTACTTTCTGCCCGCTTACGGCTTCAACCACCGCACGAACCAATCGCGGGCGAGCACCTTGGACTCGGGATTCACTTTGTGCCCGGTATTGGGCTGAATCTGCAGGACAAACTTTTCCGCGGCGCCGGCGGCACCGTAGGCGGCCCGGGCGGAGTCGACGCAGAGATTCAAACCGGGCAGGGGTGTGCGGGGATCGATTTCGCCGTTGATCGAGAGCAGGGGCCGCGGCGCGATCATCTTCACCATCGAGGGCCCGTCGAATTCGCGATCAAGGCCCGGGGCGATACGCGAGTAAAACGTGTGGACAAATTCGCCGCTGGGGTTTTCGACGCCGCTATCTTTCGCCGCGGCGTCGAACGCCACCTGCACGGTCCCGATGCGCGACTGCCACGAATTGTTTTCGGTGGCCCATTGGAAACTTTCCAATCCGATGCACGGCACGGTAACCGCGATGCGCGGATCAGCGGCTGCGGTGAGATAGGCTTCGATGCCGCCTTTGGATGTGCCGAAAATGCCGATGCGCTTCGGATCAACGTCATCGCGCGTGACGAGATAGTCGACGAGGCGCATGGTGTCCCACGCGGTGTCGTAGAAGAACGGAAGTTCCTTGCCGGTGCGGAAGGTGCGCAGGATCGCATCGACATACTCGACGGAGCCTTTGCCGGATTTGGTGCGCGCGCCGTGATAACGGCCGTCGATGGAAACCGCGATAAAGCCGGCCTGCACGAGGTCAGCCATGTAGGGCAGCTCGCCTTCCTTGGTGCCGCCGGTGCCGTGCAGCACGATGATCACGGGCCGGCGGCCGGAGACGTGCGGAGCCTTGAGCAAAATTCCCGGGACCCGGTTGTCGGCGTCGGAGGCGTAACTGAACGCGATTTGCGAGAGGCCATCGGTGGACGGCGTGTCCTTGATTTCCGGTGCAAGGGCGACCCGCGGGCGGTCGATGAGTTTAAGGAAGTCGGCGCGAGTATCGGCGGCCGCGATGTGCGGTGCGATCAAGCAGAGGGCTAGGCCGGCGAGGAGGGATAAGCTATTTTTCATGAGCGGGGTGACGGCTACGCGAATAGCCGAATCATTTTAGATCGCGGCGGACCCGAAGCTGCGGCGGGAACGTATCTGCACGGTCCGGGAAAAACGGCCGCCGACCCGCGCGGCGACCGTTGGCCCGTTTTGTTTAGGGAACAGCGAGGGCGATCAATTCGGCCGGAACGCCGCGCGCGCCGACGGCCACGACGATATACTGCCGGTCGTTGACCATGTAGGTCATCGGAATGCCGGTCGTGCTGGAGGGGAGGGCCATCTCGTGGACGATGGCGCCGGTTTTCTTGTCGATCGCGCGGAAGATTTTCCCGCCGCCGCCTGGTCCGGCGTTGAAGAGGCCTGAGCCATCGGCGCCGAAGAGGAGGGTCTTCGTGACCATCAACGGCGAACGCTCCGGTTTGCCGGCGTGCGAGAGATCGATGTTGAGACCCTTGAGCGCCGGATTGTTTTTTACCATATCGGGCGCCTCGCCATTCGCGATCATCCAGACGTGGTCGCCGGAGTTCAGATCGATCGCGGTGATGCGGCCCCAGGGTGGACGAATCAAGGGCAGGCCCTGCGGCCCGATATTAGGCCGTGACGGACCTTCGCCGGTCAGGACGGGTTGTCCGCCCGGTCCGCTGCCGGAATTGGCGGCGGTACGGCCGCCGACAGCTCCGGTGTAAGCCATGTCGGTGCGCTTGGGGTCGGCCGCTGCGACCGCGAGGGCGTCCGGATTGGTGAGGGAAGACACGTACATGATACCCGTCTCGGGATCGAGTGCGCCACCGGGCCAATTGGCGCCGCCGGTGTGATGGGGGAGGATGAGCGTCGCAATTTTTCCATCCGTATCGCGGACCATCGGCGGCAGGAAGAGCGGCCCGGTCCGGTATTTCGCGAGAATCTTTTCCGCCTCGGCCCTGATCGCAGGGCTGAAATCGACGAGATCATCAACCGTAATGCTCTGCCGGTCGAAGGGCAGCGGCTTGGTGGGAATCGGCTGGGTGGGGGAGGTTTTTTCGCCGGGGACGTCGGACTGCGGCACGGGGGTCTCCACGATGGGCCACACGGGTTTGCCGGTGATGCGATCGAATACGAACGTGTGGGCGAATTTCGTCACGAGTGCGACGATCTTGATTTTCTTCCCCGCGACGGTGACATCGGCGAGTATCGGCGGCGACGACGGCTCGTAGTCCCAGATATCGTGGTGAATGATCTGGAAGTGCCAGACTTTCTTGCCGGTCTTGGCGTCAAGGCAGACTAAGCTGGAGGAAAACAGATTATCGCCGGGGCGATGACCGCCGTAGAAATCGCCGGTTGGGGCCTCGACAGGGATGTAGACGTAGCCGAGTTCTTCGTCGCCCGCGAGCGGGGCCCAGGCACCGGTGTTACCGGTGTACTTCCAGGAATCTTTTTCCCACGTTTCGTTACCTTCTTCGCCGGCCTGAGGAACGGTCTTGAACGTCCAGGTGCGTTTACCCGTGCGAACGTCGAAGCCGCGGATGTAGCCTGGGACATTCGTTTTCGAAGCCGGCGCGGTGCCAGCGAGCAGCGCGGCGCCGACGACGACGGTGTCTTTGATGACAATGGCGGGTGAACTGGAGCCGATCTGGCCGGGCTTCACGACATCGCGGTCGAGGCCTTCGGTGAGATCGACGATCCCTTCTTTGCCGAATGTCGGTACAGGCCGGCCGGTTTTCGCGTCGAGTGCGACCAATTGAAAGCCGGGGGAAATAAGGATGATGCGCTGATCGTTTTTGCCGTCGCTCCAGTAGGCGAGTCCGCGATTTTGCGTGCGCACGGCGCGATCGCCGCGCTCGCCCTCTTGGAGCCGGTACATCCACAGTGTTTCACCGGTGGCGCCGTCCACGGCGACAACGTCACGGCGGGAGCCGGCGGTGAAATACAGCACGCCGCCAACCATCAGGGGTGTGACTTCCCAGTTATAATCGGGGCGAGGGCCGAAGTTCTCGGCCTTCCAGCGCCAGGCGATGGTGAGGTTCTTGGCGTTCGACGCGTTGATTTGATCAAGCGGCGAATACTTCGTGTTGCCGGCGTCGCCGCCGTAGAAACGCCATTCGCCGCCTTTGGTGCCCTGTTGCGCCAAAGCGGAGGGGACAAACGTGGCCGGAAAAATCAGGCTTAATAAAATACAGGCGGGGTTTAGTCTCATTTTTTTGGGGTAATTTGAATCTGGTTCATCTTTTCCGGATCGGGCGCGAGCTCGCTGGCGCCCGTCGGGAAGCCATTAGTCGCGAGGACGTAGGTCGTGATATCGGTACTTTGTTTGCGCGTTACTTTGCCGGGACCATCGGAAGGCATTTCCGTGCGGGTGTATTCGACGAGTTCGCCGACGGTTTTCCCGTACCAGTTTTTGAGGAAATCTTTGTCGACGAGCGTGGGCGAATCTTCGCCGCCGCCCAGCGCTTCGCCGTGGCAGCGCGCACAGAGCGAATTGTAGCTGCGGCGCCCGCGGACGACTTGCTCAGGCGAAAAAACTCCCGACCACACGTTCGCCGCGGCGCCGTCAGCGGCTGGCGCCGCGGCGGGAGTTTCCTCGGCGGTTACAATCGAAAGGGTCAGCCCCGTGGCCAGCGTCGCCGCGGCGACGGCCTGGAGACGACGTTGAACGCGAGACGCGACGAATTTAGCGGAGGTGGAGTTCATTCACTTGAGATCAGAATCCCTCGCGGTGGGTGGCAGGGATTTTTGCATGGGAAAAAGACGAACGGGCCGGCTGGAAGGCTCACGCCTTCTGGCCGGCCCGGTGGAATTATTATTTGGCGGCGGGGGCTGGGGGCGTCTCGATTCGGTTGCCCGAAGCATCGTAGCCCGTGTTGGTGGCGCTACGGGTGCCTTGGAAGAGGCGGTAGCCGGGGCGGTTTTGCCAGCTCGAGGGGCCGGCCAGAATTTTGCCGTGCTTGAGCACGGCTTCGCGGACCAGCTTTTCCCGCGCGTTGTAGCTCGCGTCGCCATCGCGGTCGCCCGCCTGCCAGCCGAAATCGTTGCTCGCGACCATGACGATATCGATGCCGGGAACCTCGGTAAGGATCGTGTCGATCAGGCCCACACCTTCCGGGTTCTCGATTTGGATCATGACCATGATATTGTTGTTGGCGTTCGTCTGGTACCCGGGGCCGTACAGGGCGGTAAACTGGCCGCCGCCCGAGCTACGATGGCCCCACGGCTTGACGTTGGGATTGTCGCGATGACCGATCGGCCATTTGGAAAACTTGACGGCGTTCCGGGCTTCTTCGACGTCGTCAACCATGGGAACGATGATGCCGAGCGCGCCGGCATCGCAGGCCTTCTGGATGTCGCCTTCAAATGCGCCCGGCACGCGGACAAACGGGATGCAACCGGCATCCACGACCACCTTGATGATGTTCTCGGTTTCGCGCCAGGTGAGTCGGGAGTGTTGCATCTCAATCCAGATGAAGTCCTGACCGACGCAGGCTTTCTTCACCGCCTCGAGGTCCGGCTGGATGATCGTGTTGCTGAAAATCTGTTTTCCTTCCTTCAGCTTCGTGATGACGGTGTTGAAGGTGAGCGATCCGGCGGGAATGCCGGGACCACCTCGACCGCCGCCGCCGGCGGGCGCAGCCGGGGTCGCCGCTGCGGCCGCGGGTGCGGGTTGCTGCGCGTTGGCGACGGAAGTAGTCAGCGCGACCAAGCCGGCCGTCGCGGCGAGGAAATCGCGCCGGTTGATGGAAGGCGCGCTGGTCGCGGCTTTGGTCTCGTTCGTGGGGGTAGCGTCGTTCATGGGGTTGGTGTTGTTCATAACAATGCCAGTGCTCTGATCGTGTATCGGGGTGGAGGGAAGCGGGGCGTGAGGCCCGGAAACTAAAATCGAATTTGGGTTTCGTCCTGTTCAATAGTGGCGCGTTGCGGAGTGACGCAAGAAATGAACGCGGGGCCGGTGACCAATATTCGAAGCCGACGTGGTCGCGCGTCCTTCTGGTGTTAGCGCCGGCGAAAATTTACTCGTTCACCGGGGTCGTCGGGCCTTGAGTCGCACGCGCAACCCCGTTCACCCTCGCATGTCCGCTCCTTTTCAACGCCTTGATCACATTGCCATCATCGTCCGCGATACCGACGAAGCGTTGACGTTTTATCGCGATCGGCTGGGTCTGCCGCTGCTTTTCAGCCAGGTGATGCCGGACGCTCCCGTGCGGCTGACGCATCTCGATGCTGGTGGTGGTGTGCATCTGCAACTCGTCCAGCCCTTGAGCGCCGAGCACCCGCTCAGCGCCTGGCTGGATAAAAACGGCGAGGGCCTGCAGCATCTTTGTTTCAAGGTCGACAACGTGGCGGAATCGATGGTCACGCTGCCGGGCTTGGGCCTACCGGTGCGCAACAAGCAGCCGCATTGCGGCCCCAATGGTCGTTCGGCCGCGATGCTCGAACTGAGCGCCACGCGCGGCGTCCAGTTCGAGATCGCATCGGACCCACGGCCGGCGGCGAACTAGCCGCGGCCCGTTTTCGTCAATGGGGGCGGGCTGCTCTCCTCCCACCTGCATCCAAGCCTTAGCGTTTCGCGAGGGCGCGATTGATCGCGCTCACGATCGCTTTGATCGACGCAAGTTCGATGTTGGTGTCGATTCCGGCCCCGAAGAGGCTGAGTCCGCGGTCAGTCTTGATCTGGATATAACTCACCGCGCGCGCCTCAGCGCCTTGGCCGAGGGAGTGTTCGCTATAACTCATCACGTCGAATTTTGGCAGACCCGTCGTGCCGAGCGCGCGGACGAAGGCGTCGATCGGCCCGTTACCCGCGCCGGCGAGAGGGTGCGTGGTGCCGGCGAACGCGATGCTGGCTTCGCACTTCACCGTGCGGTCGCGCTCGGTGGTTTTGAAATGCTGCAACGTGACCGGGGGCGCGGGCTGCTCGAGATATTCGCGACGGAAGATATCATTGATCTCAACCGACGTGAGTTCGGTGCCTTTGGCATCGGCGCGGTCATTGATGAGTTTGCCGATCTCCTTGTGCATGAGTTTCGGCAGCTGAAAGCCGAACTCGTTTTCGAGCACGTACGCGACGCCGCCTTTGCCCGATTGGGAATTGATGCGGATGATCGCCTTGTAGCTGCGACCGATGTCGGCCGGATCAATGGGGATGTAGAGCACGTCCCACGGCTCGTCCGGCTTCTGCACCGCCCAGGATTTCTTGATTGCATCCTGGTGCGAACCGCTGAACGCCGTGAACGTGAGCTCGCCGGCGTACGGCTGGCGGGCGGGAACTTCCAGCCGCGTGGTCCGCTCGTAGATTTCGCGGATGCCGTTGATGTCGCTGAAATCGAGGGCCGGATGGATGCCTTGCGTGTAGAGATTCAGCGCCACGGTTACGATATCGAGATTGCCCGTACGTTCGCCGTTGCCGAAGAGCGTACCTTCGACGCGGTCGGCGCCGGCGAGCAAGGCCAGCTCGGTCGCGGCGATGCCGGTGCCGCGGTCGTTGTGGGTGTGGAGCGAGATGATCGTGCGGTCGCGCCGGGTGAGATGGGTGGCCATCCACTCGATTTGGTCAGCGTGGACGTTGGGCGTCGCGTACTCAACGGTTGCGGGGAGATTGAGAATGATTTTGTCCGAGACCGTGGGCTGCCAGACGGCGGTGACGGCCTCGCAAATCTCCAAGGCGAAATCGAGTTCGGTGCTGCAGAAACTCTCTGGCGAATATTCGAAACGCATCCGGGTGCCGGCCGCGACGAGCGGCTGCGAATACTGTTTTACCCACGCGGTGCCGCGCGTCGCGATCGCCACGATGTCGGCGCGTGAGGCGTTGAAGACATGCTTCCGCTGTGCCGGCGAGGTCGAGTTGTAGAGATGGAAAATTGCGTTCTTCGCGCCGCTGAGCGCGGCGATGCTGCGCACAATGAGTTCCTCGCGACACTGGCAGAGGATCTGGATCGCGACGTCGTCGGGGATGCGATTTTCCTCGATCAGCCGCCGGCAGAAATCGAATTCGATCTGAGAGGCGCTGGGAAAGCCGACCTCAATTTCCTTGAAGCCGATTTTCACGAGCATCCCGAAATATTCGAGCTTCTCCTCGACGCTCATCGGTTGGGCGAGAGCTTGGTTGCCGTCGCGGAGATCGACGCTGCACCAAATGGGGGCGCGATTGAGCGTGCGGCTGGGCCACTGGCGGTTGGGCAAATCGACGGGCGGGAACGGACGGTATTTCGTAACGGGTGCGGATTGCATGGGAACGAGACGGGCAAAAAATGGACGACGGGAACGAGGTTGGAGGAAGAGTCGGCCCGAAGCGAGCCGACGAACCGTCTGGCCGCAGACGAGCGGCGACGGGAAACGCACAGGCCAACGCACGATCAACCGCTACGCGGCTTTAGCGATCGTGCGTGTTAGTAAGTCGATGGGCCTGGCAGAAAATAAACATCTCGCAGCGTTGTTGCTACCGGCACGTTTAGAGCGAAGTCAAGGCGCACCTCCGGCGCCGCTGCGTCCGAATTTTTAGGCGCGCGGAGTTTGGCCGGGACAATCCCGGTCGTGTCTGTAACCGTTCGAGGGTGGCCTCGTCTTCCCGGCTGTGTCTGTTGCTGCTTCCATCTTTCTATGCCTGACGACGAGCCGTTCGATGTGCCGGGCTGCCTGGAACGCGTGCGTCGGCGTGATCAAGTCGCGGCGCGCGAATTGGTCGATCACCTCCACCCTCTTGTCATTCGGATTGTGCGCGCCCATCTCCCGCGCCGGGTACTCGAGCAAGATCTCACCCAGGAAGTCTTCATGAAAATGTTTTCCCGGCTCGATCAGTACGAGGGGGCGGTGCCGCTGTCGCACTGGGTTTCGCGCATTGCGTTGACGACCTGTATCGATCACTTGCGCGCGCAAAAACGCCGCCCCGAATTCCGTTGGGCCGACCTCTCCGAGAGCGAGGCCAACGTCTTGGACGCGGTGATCACCAACGCCCAGGATGTCCCCGCCAACGACGCCCTCGCGTCCCGCGAGCTCGTGCACAAGCTGCTCGATCAGCTCAAGCCCGCTGACCGCATGGTGATCCAGCTGCTGGATCTTGAGCAAAAGACGATTGCCGAAATCAGCGCGCTCACGGGCTGGAACGAGTCACTCATCAAAGTGCGGGCTTTTCGCGCCAGACGGAAGTTGCAGAAATTTTTTCAACAACTAAAAGACAGCGAACGTTCATGAAACCGTCCGATCCAAATCACCCTTGGGCCCGCCTCGCCGCCGGGGCCCGCCGTGCGGCCACCTCCGATGGAGGCGAGACCGCGGCTCCTTATGGTTTTTCCACGCGAGTCGTGGCTCTGGCTTTTGCCGCGAAGCGGCCGGTCGCTTCGCTTTTTGAGCGTTTCTCTCTGCGGGCCTTGGGCGTTGCCAGTTTGCTGGCACTGGTCAGCGTGGCGGCCAATTATACCTTTCTCACGAATTGGGTCGGCGATGATGATTCGTCCCTGAGCGGCGACGATCCGGTGGCCGTGTTGTTCGACGAATCCTGACGTATGGAAAAGCCTTGGAAAGTCATCGCGGCGTTCGTCGGGGTTTTTATCTTCGGGTCCATCTTCGGCGGACTGTTGGCGTTGCGTTTCGACCAGCGGGCGGCCGTCCGACGGCCGGTGCAAGGTCCAGGCGCTGGGCCGTTAAATCCGTTGCCGGGCATCCTCCGTCATTTAGCGGACCGGCTCGACCTCACGCCTGAGCAACGCGAAAAATTCCGCCCGATGGTTGAACGCGCCGAGGAAGACATCCGGCGGGTCCGACAGAATGGGCTGCGCGAAACCGGTGTGATTTTGCGCCGGGTGCAGGGCGATTTTGCCAGTGAGCTCACCCCCGTGCAGCGCAAGAAACTGGAAAAACTGCAGGAGCGGCAGGGCGAGCTTTTGCGTGAGGATCGCGGTCCGCCGCCGCCGCCCCGCCCGAAACGGGCCAATCCTTGATTGCTGCCCGCGTTGAAATGCGGGCCGCAGGTGATCGGGAAATAGATGTTGCGCGACGGAAGTGCCGTCGCATGGTTCGCGCCGGCCAGGTGCCATGCATGGGCAGGCGCGTGAACCCCGCCAGGGCCGGAAGGCAGCAACGGTAACGACGTCCTCCCAGTGCCGTGGAGTGCCTGGCCACTTTTTTTGCCGAGCGAATCGGATCTGAGCGGCGGTAGGAGCTTGCTTGCCAGCGATGCCATGGTTCCGTTGCTCTCCCCGTAGCCGGCCGGCGGCCCCTCCATCCTGAGATGTCCTCTTCCTATCAAGTCATCGCGCGCAAGTGGCGGCCCCAGACGTTCGACGACGTGGTGGGGCAGGATCACGTTGTTCGCACGCTGAAGAATGCGATCACTCGCGGCCGGATTGCCCACGCCTATCTTTTCGTCGGCCCGCGCGGCACCGGAAAAACGTCAACCGCGCGCATCTTCGCGAAGGCGCTGAATTGCACGGACGGACCGAAGGCAGACTTTGACGTCAACGATCCCGCGTGCGTGGCCATTGCGGAAGGTTCGCATCTCGATGTCATCGAAATCGACGGCGCCTCAAACAACGGCGTCGACCAAGTGCGCGACCTGCGGGAAACCGCGCGGTACTCGCCGGCGCAAGGCAAGTTCAAGGTCTACATCATCGACGAGGTGCACATGCTCTCGACGCAGGCGTTTAACGCTTTGCTGAAGACGCTCGAGGAGCCGCCGCCGCACGTGAAGTTCGTCTTCGCCACGACCGAGGTGCAGAAAGTTCTGCCGACGATACTCTCGCGCTGTCAGCGCTTCGATCTGAAGCCCATCCCCGCGGATTTGATTGTCGAGCGCCTGAAGAAAATCGCGGTTGAGGAGAAAATCAAAGTGACGGACGAGGCGCTCGCCTGCATCGCGCGCATGGCCGATGGCGGGATGCGCGATGCGCAGTCGGTCTTCGACCAGATGATTTCTTTCTGCGGGGCCGAGATCGCCGAGCCGGATGTGCTCGATGTCTACGGCCTGGTGTCGGCGGAGAAGGTGGCCGAACTCGCGGCCACGCTCGCGACCGGGGATCACGCGCGCCTCGTCGCGATCGTCGATGAGTGCGACCGCGCCGGGCGCGATCTCGTGCGGCTGCTGTCCGATCTGCAGGCCGTCGTACGCCACGCTCTGCTCGACGCGATCGCCCACGGCGGAAAGAGCGAAATGCTGGGTCGTGCGGCCGGCCGTGGCGCGGCCGCCGGGTCGATGACGACCGAGCAGCTGACCCGCCTCCTTGATGGACTACGCGAGGGCGAAGGCAGTGTGAAACTCGGGTTGGCGGAAAAAATTAATTTCGAAGTGACGCTCTTGAAAGCCATCGATGCGAGCCGTTCACGGGCCATCGACAGCTTGATCAAGGAACTGGCCGCTCTCGCCGACGAAACTGCGCCGGCTGTCGTGGGCGCGGACAACGAAGGCGAAAAAAAAAAGGCCTGATTGATCGGTTGGAGCAACGGCTAGAGACCGCGCTGGCACGGAACTCGGATAACAAGGGCGCGACGCCATCGGCAGCTGAGGTCAGCCGCCCGGTGGCCGTGGCGAATTTTTCAGAGGCCGTAAACGCGCCATCCGTTACCCGCGCCTCGGCGCCCGCGCTGGCGGCCGGAGCCGTTGCACCACCCGTGGGAGGCGATGACGAGGCCCCGTGGCCCACTGAAGAATTCAGCGCCGCGGTCTGGCCCATTTTGGCGGTGGAGCCCAGCGGGCCTGTCACGCCGGTCGTATCAGCCTCGGCCGCTCCGCCGGAGGAAACCGACGCGGCCAAGGCACCCCTGCCTTCGCTCGATTCACTGGTGAGTAGGATTCCGGCCGAGGTGCGTGAAACGCTGGAAGATCTTTTTCGAGCGAAATTTACCGTGGTGCGACGGGTGGCAGCCCGAGATCTGGAAAAGACCTAAGGCCGACCAAATCTCACTGGTCTCTTTCCGTCACGTGTTCGCGTCCCCGCGCCAAGTCGCGCCGACGTGCGGTCGCGCCGCTATGGGCCTCAGATAGAAATAGGTTTGAACCGTGGACGCTTCGAACGGATCCCGGAGCGGAACCGGACCGCGTCGGTAAAGATTTTCGGCGACGCCTTCGAGGTGATCGAGGCGTTGCAAGCAGGCTTCATCGACCGCCCAGACTTCACCGGTGACACCGTCGTGATCGTCCGGCGCTGGCACCATTCCGGGATAATCCCCAAGGGAATACAGCGTAAACCCCTGCGCCGTGCGCGCCGCGCCGATCAGTTTCTGAAGGGCGAGGTGAGCGTGATTAGGACCGTCGCGTTTCAACGTGCCGTAGACAAAGAGCAATGGCATGGGCCGATCGGAGTCTAACCCGGGCTCGCCTCCGTTCCGCCGAGGATCTCGACGACGACGGCGGTGGTGTTGTCTTTACCCGAATTTTCCAGCGACGCATGCACGAGGCGCTGGGCGATCGGCCCGGCGCCCGGCTCGCGGATAATTTCTTCCAGTTGCCGGTCCCAGAGGCCGTCCACGAGGCCGTCCGAGCAAATTAGAAAGCGATCGCCCGGGGAGCACGCCATGGTGCCAAACTGCGGATCGATCAGCTGGTGGCCGGAGCCGAGTGCCTGATGGAGCGCGTTTCGCATAGGGTGGGAGCGGGCCTCCCGCTCGTTGATTTGACCCTGACGGTGGAGCCAGCCGACGTGCGAATGATCATGCGTCAGTTGAATGAGACCGCCGAGTCGGGGCAGAAAATAGATCCGGCTGTCGCCGATGTGGCCAAAATAAACCGATCCCGGGGTGATCCAGGCGAGACTTAGAGTCGTGCCCATGCCGGAGCATTCCTCGTAGCTGCGGCCGAGGTGCATGAGATCGTCATGAATTTCGCTGAACAATTCTTGAAGGATATCGGCGAACCCGCTGGCGAGGCCTTGCGCGCCGAGGTGAAAGCTTTTCGGCAGCAACCGGGTGATGCGGTCCAGAGTGATGCGGCTGGCAAACTCGCCCGATTTCGCGCCGCCCATGCCATCGCTGACCGCAAAGACGAAATCGTTTTCCGCTGACGAAGCCTCGCCGGTTTTGCCGAGGTAGCGGATTTCGCGGCTGTCGAACGCGAGCGCGAGAAAGTTGTCCTCGTTGTTGGTCCGGACGTGACCGCGATGCGTGAGGCCGGACCAGCGAAGATCGGGGTGGGGATGGTCGGTCGAAGGGAGGCGACGAGGTGGGGGCATCAATTTTCCGGAAGAGGCTTGGCCTTGGCTTCGGTGATTTTGGTTTCGGCAAGGAGGGTGGCGAACTCGAAATCGATGAGACAAAACCGACCGTCGGTCGCGCGATAGGTCACGTTGCGGAGGAACGCGTCGTCGTGGCGGACGCCGTACTGGGCGAGTTCGGCAAACAGTTCTTGCATCCTTTGCGGATCGAGCTGCTGGACGATGGAGCCGCAGTTTGTGGTGATGATCTTCAGTGCCGCCGGATCGACTTCGATCAGCCGGGGCACAAAGTCGCAGGCCCGTTGCTCCAAGTGGCGAAGCACGCGAACCTCGTTGTCGAAGCGTTCCTGGGCCTTGGGTCCGCGGAAGGTCTTGTGCACCCGGCCATCGTAGCCGATGCGAACGACGGCGCGCTGGGTGTCTTTGACTTCATGCATGGCGCGGCGACGTCGGAGACCCCTACTGTGGGGGGTTGGGGTCCTGGAGCAAGGGGTGACGATGGCTTGGGTGGTTTTTTTGAAAAAAACCTGTCGCATAGGCCGAATTTCTAGTTGCCGCTGGCATGTCAGGTGCTGAATACGTTCTGGGTTTTCCCGTGGGCTCCGTCATCCAACTATCGTGGTTGGCGGGTTCATGTGAGACTCCTCCAAAACCCGCACTCCTATGGCTAAATATAAATTAGAATACATCTGGCTGGATGGCTACAAGCCGTTGGCCAGTCTCCGCAGCAAGACCCAGATCAAAGAGTTTAAGAGCCTTCCAAAGCTCGAAGAGCTCCCCAACTGGGGCTTCGATGGCAGCTCGACGCAGCAGGCCGAGGGCAAAAGCTCCGACTGCGTGTTGAAGCCGGTGGCGGTTTATCCGGATAGCACCCGCAAAAATGGCGTGCTGGTGATGTGCGAGGTCATGATGCCGGACGGGAAAACCCCGCACGTGTCAAACTCCCGCGCCACGATCCCGGATGATCCTGATACGTGGTTTGGCTTCGAGCAGGAATATTTCTTTTACCAGGACGGCGTTCCGCTCGGGTTCCCAGTGGGCGGCGGTTTCCCGGCGCCCCAAGGTCCTTACTACACCGGCGTTGGCTACAAGAATGTCGGCGCGGTTGCTCGCGAGATTGTCGAGAAGCACATCGATATCTGTCTCGATGCCGGCATCAACCTCGAGGGCATCAATGCCGAGGTCGCCAAGGGCCAGTGGGAATTCCAGATCTTCGGCAAAGGCTCCAAGAACGCCGCCGACCAAATGTGGGTCGCCCGTTACATTCTCGCTCGTCTGGCCGAGGCCTATTGCATCGATATCGAATGGCGCTGTAAGCCCATCCTCGCACCGTTCAACCAGCCGCTCGACTGGAACGGCTCCGGTATGCATGCGAACTTCTCGACGAAGTTCCTGCGCGAAAAAGGCGGCAAGGCCTACTTCGAGAAACTCATGGCAGCCTTCAACAAATACCGCGACGAGCACATCGCCGTTTACGGCCCGGAGAATCACCTCCGCCTCACTGGCCTTCACGAGACCCAGTCGATCGACAAGTTCAGCTACGGTCTCGCCGACCGCGGCGCGTCGGTCCGTATGCCGCACAGCTTCGTCAACGCCGGCTATAAGGGCTACCTCGAGGACCGTCGTCCGAACTCCGCGGCCGATCCGTACCTCGTGGCCGGTCGCATCGTAAAAACGATCCAGTCCGTCCCGACGAAGTGAGATTCGTATAACAGTTAACTTTTAACTGCCCACCGTCGCTCGCGGCTCTTTCCGAGTCGTGAGCGGCGTGCCGAGAAACCGAGGATTTAACGTCCTCGGTTTTTTCGTTTTTCTGAATGAGAGCGCAGGCGACGCTAGCTCCGGTTTCTCCACCGGCGTTTAGCACCATCGCCCACTTCAGGCAGGCGATCTCCTTCGCGCGAAGACCCGCTTTGACCGATAGATGAAGGATGGCTCGGTTCCGAATTCCGTTACGGCGGCTCGAAACGTACGCCAGCATCGTCTCGATTTGTTTTTCGGTGAGGACCTTTGATTGTTTTCCGAGTGACATATTAACTGGTTATAAAAAAGTAATTAGGACCATAACATAACCAGTCGGAAAGTATATCAGAAAGTGCTAATGAATAGAAGCTTACACTAGTTTGGTTTACGTTTTTCGATCACATTTTGGAACAAATATAATCAGATTCGGCGAAGGATGACCGCGGGAGCGAGTGGACTGAATTTACCGAGCAATTTGATGATGGTCGCGCCTTCGCCTCAGTGATACTCGTTTGAACAGGCGATGGGTCGGTCGTCACCAAATTCTATGAACTCGATTCTTCGCACGCTGCTTGTGCTCGTCGTTCTCACGGCTGTTGGCTTTGCTCAGTCGGCGCCAGATTTTGCTGAGACCAAGGAGAGGGCGGAGGCGGGTGAAGCTCAGGCTCAATTTATACTCGGCGGAAAATACTACACCGGCAAAGGTGTGCGGAGGGACTACGCTGAAGCGATTAGATGGTATCGCTTGGCTGCTGGGCAGGGGAATGCCTCAGCGCAGTTTATGTTCGGGGTGATGTACGCGAACGGCGAAGGCGTGCCGAAAGACAGTGCCGAAGCAGTGAAGTGGTACCGCAAGGCAGCGGAGCAGGGAAATGCGGGTGCTCAAGTTAACCTCGGCGTAATGTATGCCAACGGCGAAGGCGTGCTGAGAGACAGTGCTGAAGCCGTGAAGTGGTACCGGCTCGCGGCGGATCAAGGGGAAGTTATATCTCAGTTCTTGCTTGGTTTCATGTACTACAATGGCGAAGGCGTGACGAAGAATTTCGTGCAGGCTCACGTTTGGTGGAATATCGCAGGAGTCGGCGGCAATGCCAAAGCGAAGACCAATCTCGCGCTCGTAGAAAAGGAAATGACCTTTGAGCAAAAGGCAGAAGCGATGGAGCTGGCTCGGGAGTTGTTCGCGAAGCTGCCGAAAGGAAAATAAACCTCTATGAACTCGACTTGGGTATGGGCGGCGCTCTTTTTTTGCATCATCGCCGTAGCCGTCATAGCGCTATGCCTGCTACCATATTTAATTGCACGGCATCGCGGTCATGCCTACCGCAACATCATCCTCGTGCTCTGTATCTTCGGCTTTACGGGCATCGCGTGGGTGATTGCGCTAATCTGGGCGCTGTATCCCTCAGAGAAATCCCTAATCGATCCCGTCATAGGTAACCCGACTGGTACAGGCGCCCGGAATGTCGGCGACACGCTTGGTTCGGTGCAATATGGTCGCGAGCGTGGGTATGCTCAGGAGCAGGCTTCGGCATCTAGGTTCTGCACGAAGTGCGGTAGCGCAGGCGTTACTGGGCAGAAGTTCTGCGCGGCTTGTGGCGCAGCGCATTAAATTGAATCAAGTGTAGTCGCGGTCGGTCGTACTTCGGACGATCGCTCGTCGTCTTTGGCTTCTGCTCAAGCTCCGTCGTGAAGCAATCCTCTACCTTCCTTACTTCAGGTCGGCTGCCACGGGGACAAGGATCAAGGACACGCTTCTACCGCCGTTTAGGAGCGATCTAAGCGAATACGGGAGGCTTTGATAGGTTATCTGCGGCAGGGTGCATGCCCAGCGTTCCTAGGGCGGCACCTCGCAAACTATTATGCCTCAGCCAAGAGCTACGCCTTAAGTAAATTCAGAATTAACCGTTAGTTAACTAACAGGAGCTATCATGCCGGTGTTAACCTCCAATAGCTCCTAGCAGTTCCTTAAACACAAAATAAAATGTCCTCCTCCATCAGCAGCTACGGTTCTTCTTCTGGCAGCGATGCCGCCTCTATTTACCAAGAAAGACTAGCCGCGCAAATCGCCGCTAAACAAGCCGCGAAAGCTGCTTCCGCCGCCCCAGCCGCGGCTCCAGCCGTCCCAGCGGGCGATGTGGATCACGATGGCGATAGCCGCTGATTGTTCTGTAACAGTTAATTTTTAACTGCCCACCGTCGCTCGCGGCTCGTTCCGAGTCGTGAGCGGCGTGCCGAAAACCGAGGATTTAACGTCCTCGGTTTTTTTATTTTCGGAATCAGCGAAGCAGAGTGGGGTGAAGATCCAGTGCGCTGATTCTCTTCGACCGTTTTCGCGCTGATCGTGCTGACGACGCTAGCTCCGGTTTCTCCTCCGCCGTTTGATCGACTTATGGGCAATTAATTTTGGCACGCCCGCTGCTAACTCTCCTGGAGAATGCTAAAAATGGGAAATGATGAACGAGTCGGGGGAAAACTTGTTTCTGAGCCGCAATTTCGCCCCGGCGCGATTTCCCCAGATCGTAATCTCGATGCCACGTTTTTGTAACCCCAGCCCTTTAAATTTGGACCATATTCATCCGCTTCAATCATCCATTATTTACGCATGAACGAAAGTACGGGTTTCGATAATTTTAGTCGTATTATTTTAATTTGTCCCAACGCATTTCGTCTCGTCGAAAGCCCTGACTTTCGACGGTGCTTCGAGTCGAACGAATCCTCGGCGGCTGAAGCTTCGCTCCAAAATACTCCGGCAATTTCACGCGATTTAAGCGTAGCTGAGGACGTCAATTTTCGCGCGCTTATCTTACCGTAGCTACGGCCACACTAGATCAAGTTGGAGCTCGCTGGCGCGGTCGCTGGCGGCTCTTTCCGAGTCGTGAGCCGCGTGCCGTAACCCCAGGATTATAATCCTCGGGTTTTGTTTTTCTGAATCAGTGAAGGTGGGAATCATTCCGTCCGCTTCCGCCGCTTTTTCGCCGCGTAAACACGAGCGGTGCCGGGATGCGCTCGCTGCGGTCGTTTACGTTAACTTTAACCGTTTTCCTGGTCGGTCTTTATGGGCTGGCCTCCGTCGATTTCGCTTCGAACAACCGCCGGAAATTTTCTGCGATGTTGGAGGCAAGGATTTCGAGCGGTTCCTGTCTGAGCTCGGCGAGTCCGGCATAGGCGGCGGCGAGGTTGGCCGGATGATTGGGGCGGAGACCGTCAGGGCCGGCTGGCAGTGAAAAGGGTGCGTAGGCCGTCGGCGCCTGCATCGCGGGTGCGTCGGTTTCGACGAGGAGGCGATCGCGCGGCACGAGCTGGAATACTTCCCGCAGGCGGACGTGACGTGGTGCGAGGTAGGCCGCGTTAAAGGAGAAATAAGCGCCGAGGTCGGCAAACGGTTTCACGAGTTCACCGGCGCCGCTGTAGGCGTGGAGCAGAAACCGCGGGGGAAGGCGTTGCTCGCGCTGGGCGGCTTGAAGGGTTTCGAGCAGAAGACCGAATGCATCGATGCAGTGGACGGTAACCGGCCGGTGTAGTTCGGTGGCCAGCGCGAGTTGGGTGGTGAAGGTGGAAAGCTGTTCGTCGAGCGGAGCGCGACGGAGGCCCGCGAGCCGCGGGTCGTCGCTGCGCGCGAGATCGAGCATCCACCGGTCGAGCCCAATTTCACCGACCGCAGCGCGAGGGTCCGCGACGAGATGTTGCCGCAGCGAATCGAACCACGCGGGTGAACGGTTGCCTACATCCCAAGGATGCAAACCGTAACTCGGGATAACCATCGAACGCGTGGCCGCGAGACGCGCGACCTCGAGCCAATCGGTTTCGTCGGTGCCATTGACAACCGCGTGCGTGATGCCGGCGGCAGCAAGATCGGCAAAAATTTGCGGCAGGTGCGGAGCGAGTCGGCTGGAGGCGAGGTGGTTGTGGGCGTCCGATAAATTCATCATGCGGGGCTTAAAGGCGCTGGATTTTCCCCGGGCGGCCGGCCGGCGTTAGAATTTGGGCGGCCCACGTGCAGGCGCCGGGCGCCATTAGGGCGGAGATTTTTTAACCTCGAGGTGCTGCTTCGCTAGAGCGCGGATTTGCGCTCGCACAGCGGCGAGGCCGTTTTGACGGGTCGGAGAAAGGTTCGCGGTGAGACTTAGCGCGGCGAGGGGATCAGCGTCGCTGGCGGAAACTTCGGCGGGAGTCGTTTCGCTGAAGAATTCGGTCAGAAGCAGTGCGAGACCTCGGACGAGCGGGGAGTCGGCGTCCGCCTGGAAATAAAGAAGGCCATCGCGCAGCTCTGCGGCCAGCCAGACCGTGGAAATGCAGCCGAGGACGCGCTTGTCGTCGGTGTGAATTGCGGGCCGCGGCGGCTGGCTTCGGGAGCGGTCGACGGCGAAGGCCAGGCGTTCGTGGGCGTCCTCGATGGGCGCGAAGTCGTCGACCAGCTGGGCAAGTTTGAAGGCGAGTGGCACGGCGGCTTGGGCGAATATTCTACGGCGAAAACTCAGAATTTGAGATGCTTCACGGTGAGCCCCTTGTTGAGGAGTTGCTTCAGCGAATCGATGCCGATTTTCAAGTGGGCATCGACGTAGTGGGTATCGACTTTCTTATCGCTGACGGCGGTTTTTACGCCCTCCGGCACCATGGGTTGATCGGAGACGAGCAGGAGGGCGCCCGTGGGGATTCCGTTGAAAAATCCGGTCATGAAAATCGTCGCGGTTTCCATGTCTACGGCCATCGCGTGGATTTTTTTCAGGTAGGTTTTGAACACCTCGTCATGCTCCCAGACCCGGCGGTTCGTGGTGTAGATCGTACCGGTCCAGTAGTCGCGGGCGTGATCGCGGATGGTTGTGGAGATCGCCTTTTGGAGAGCGAATGCGGGCAGGGCGGGGACTTCCGGTGGGAAGTAGTCATTGCTCGTGCCTTCACCGCGAATCGCGGCGATGGGCAAAATGAGATCGCCGATCTCGGCGCGGTGTTTCACGGCGCCGCATTTGCCGAGAAACAGCACGGCCTTCGGTTTGATCGCGCTGAGCAAGTCCATGACGGTGGCGGCGGTGGCGCTGCCCATCCCGAAATTGATGATCGTGATATCGCCGGCGGTGGCGCTTTGCATCGGCTTGTCGATGCCTTGCACGGGAACCTTGTGCCACTGGGCAAAAAGCTGCACGTAGCGGGAAAAATTGGTGAGCAGGATGTACTCGCCAAATTGTTTGAGCGGGACGCCGGTGTACCGGGGAAGCCAGTTTCGGACGATTTCGCGACGGGTCTTCATGCCGGATGATTGGTCGTTTAGCCGATGAAACGCACGAATAAGTTTACGGATAAAGGGGGCGGGGAGCCGACCGGCGGTGGGGCAACCCGTACGCTTTTTAGGAAAAAATGTGCGGTTGCTGGAACTTTGCCCGATTTATGCTATCTTCAG
>CAIXKG010000140.1 GCA_903919985.1 uncultured Opitutia bacterium
CCTCGGCCGCATTGTCGTAAAGCGGCCGCGCTCCCAAAGAGCATTTGCAGACGTCTTCAGTGACTTCGTTGGCCAGTCCGCTTGCCGACGCTCTGGGGCTCGCAAGCGAGCTGACCTACCTTGAGTTCAACCGCATCATTGTGGCTTTGATCGCTCGGCACAGCGCCTGCGATTTTGCCTTTGCTCCACCAGTGGGGGCTGCACAAAAACACCGCCATGAAACCGTCCCTGCTCCATGGCCTGCGGCCGCTCTTCATCGGGCTGATTCTCGTCGGCTCAAGCCTTGCCGCCCGCGGCAACACCGCAACCGAGCCAGTGGCTCGTGGCGGCGATTGGCTCAAGCGGCACGAAAGCTTCGTAGCGGAAGCCAAGCACGGGGGAATCAACGTCCTCTTTCTCGGGGACTCGATTACTGATTTTTGGCACACGCGCGGGAAAAAAACGTGGGACGAGCACTTCGCGCCCTTGCAGGCGGCGAACTTTGGCATCAGTGCCGATCGCACCCAGCATGTCCTTTGGCGGCTCGAGCATGGCGAGGTCGACGGCATCGCGCCTAAAGTCGTCGTACTGCTGATCGGCACCAACAACACGGGGGTCGAAACCAATAGCAGCCCGCGCAACACGACGGCCGAAGCGACCGAGGGTGTCACGAAAGTGCTGGAGGTCCTTCGCGCAAAATTACCGCAGTCGAAAATTCTGCTGCTCGGTATTTTCCCTCGGTCCGATCCTAAAGGCCCACCGGCCGGCTCGACCCAGATCGCCGACGTGAACGCCGCGCTCGCCAAATTCAGTGACGGACGAATGGTCCGGTTTCTCGACCTTGGATCCAAGTTCCTCGACGCCGACGGTTCGCTCTCGAAGGAACTCTTAGTTGATCAGCTTCACCCCTCGGAAAAAGGCTACGAAATCTTTGCGGCCGCCATCAAACCGACCCTGCTGGAGATGATGAAGTGAGTGGGTCGTAAAGAACGGCAGGGCGCGTTATCCCGCACGCGTCGGCTCGATACGGGCCCCTCTCTACCAACCAAGTCGAAGCGGCGGGCTAAGGATGAAACGCCCTGCCCTCACGACTCGATGATACTCGAATCCAAATGCTGAATGATCAGCTCCTGCACCGTCGCTAAAAACAGGTAGCACATGAAGGCCTTGCGGACCGCCGGCTCGAGGTCATCCAGCTCCACATCGCCGCCTTCGAGCGAATCGTCACCCAAGCCTTTGAGGAACTGCTCACGCAACCGGAGTCGCACCGCGGCGGCGGCGCGCACGATGGGCTCGGCGTTAGCCTCGTCGAACCCGACCACGCCATCGGTGAAAAATTCCTCGTTGAACAGCGCGAGCAGTGTTTGCAGGTCTTCGTTTTGCGCCGTCAGCAGATCGCCCACCCATGCTGCCCGAAAATCTGCATCGAGATCCTCGAGCGCCTGCGGCGCGGCCAGACTTTGCTTCAGCCCTTCAGCCAGTTCCTTGATGACGTCGAGGAGCGGCGCCACGATCGGCAGGCTCAACTTTACCTCAAGACGTTTCATCGGGCTCCAGCACGGCGGTCAGGTGCCATTGTTGCAAAGTGAAAACGTACGCCTCGCCTTTTTCGCGCAGGCCGCTCCACACCACCGAGCGCCCTAGTTCGTGCACCTCGAGCATGTGCCGACGCGCACGCGATTCATCGAAGCCGAAAACTTTTTTGAAAATCATGACGACGTAGGACATCAGGTTGACCGGATCGTTTAGCACGACGACGCGCCAATTCCCGGAAAGCTCGAGCTCCGTCCGGCTTTGGGCCTGGGTCGTCGGTGAGGGCTTGGCGCAGGCCAAAATCATGATGCGTTGACCCGCGCTGCACTCACCGCGGCCGCAATGAGCGCGGCCGCTTCTGCGAGCGGAAGTTTTTGTACATCCTTCGACGTACGCGCCTTCAACTCCACAATTCCGTCTTTCAGGCCCTTGCTGCCGATTGTCACGCGCAACGGAATACCGATCAGGTCGGCATCCTTGAACTTAACGCCCGGACGTTCGGCGCGATCGTCGATGATGACGTCCGCGCCCGCCTTCTCGGCTGCGGCCGCAAGCGATTGAGCGAGCTCCATCGCCTCCGGCACACCCGGATCGAGCAGACAGATGAGCAGGTGAAACGGCGCCGCGTTCCACGGCCAAATAATGCCGTCGGCGTCGTGACTTTGTTCGATCACGGCCTGCAACGTCCGGCTAATGCCGATGCCGTAGCAACCCATCACCATCAGGTGTGACTGCTTCTGGTCATCGGTGTACACCGCGCCAAATTTCTCCGAGTACTTCGTGCCCAGTTTGAAAATGTGCCCGACCTCGATGCCGCGGCGCACTTGCAACGGCTGGCCGGATTGCGGACACGGCTCGCCCGGACGCACGCGACGGAAGTCGCCAAATTTCGTGATCGCGAGATCGCGGGTCACGTTAACGTTGCGCAGGTGGAAGCCGTCTTTGTTGGCGCCCGTCGTGCCGTTGCCCGTGAGCCGGATGGCATGATCGGCAAACACCCCCGCGAGCGCCGCCGGATTTTTGATGGTGCCGTTCACGGCCCCGAGACTGCCCGGTTTTGCGCCGAGCACGGGCTCGATTTCTTCCGGCGTGGCCGCGCGGAAAAGTCCGAAACCGAGCGAGCCCAGTTTCGCTTCTTCGAGTTCGTCGTTGCCGCGGAGGATCACGAGAAACGGCTTCCCGTCGCCCATATATACGAGCGTCTTGAACTGCTGCTCGGCCGCCACGCCGTACGGCGCCGCCGCCAGTGCGGCGATTGTGACCACGCCCGGCGTGGCGAATTCCTCGATCGCGCCCGTCGGCGCCGCATCGGCCAGGTCCTTCGGCACGAGCGCGCTCGTGGCCTTCTCGCGATTCGCCGCGTAGCCCGCCTCGCTGTAGATCACATCGTCGTCACCGATTTCCGCTGGCACCATGAACTCGTGCGAGTAACTGCCGCCCATCACGCCGGTGTCAGCTTCGACTGCGATGGCCTGCACGCCGACGCGTTTGAAAAACTTCACGTACGCCTCCTTCATCGCGAAATAACTTTTCACGGCGCCGTCGTCGGTCGCGTCGAAGGAGTAAGCATCCATCATCACAAACTCCCGCGCCCGCATCAGGCCAAAGCGCGGACGGATCTCGTTGCGGAACTTGGTCGCAATCTGGAAAAAATTCTTCGGGAGATCGCGATAGCTCGTGATCTCAGCCTTCACCAGCGGGGTGATGATTTCCTCGTGGGTTGGCCCGAGCACGAATTCCGGCTCGCGCGAACGGCCCTTGCCGTTGCCGGCGCTGTCGACGCGAAACATGATCTCCCGTGCTGCGGCCCAGCGCGGACCCTGCTCCCAGTTTTCTACCGGATGGACGTGCGGCATCCATAATTCAATGCCGCCACCACGCTCAATTTCCTCGCGGCAGATCTGGGTGAGCTTCTGCATCACGCGTAGACCGAGCGGCATGAACGTGTAAAGACCGCCGCCCAATTTGCGCACGAGGCCGGCGCGAACGAGCAACTTGTGCGACGCGATTTCGGCGTCGGCCGGGCTTTCCTTAAGAGTGGGGATAAAAAATTGCGACCAGAGTTTCATGCAGCTCGCCAACGAAGCAGCGGCGCTGCTGCCGCGCAAATTTATTTGCGACGCCGGCCGACCCGCCGATTAATGCGGGGCCCGCCTCATGCCTGCCTCCCGCGAACGCCAGCCCTGGTCCATGAAATGGATCGTCCTCACGATCATCGTGTGTCTCGTCGTCTATACCTATCTGACGCTGCACTACCGCAAAACCACGCCGGTGTTCCGGCCTTACGAAGATATCCGCGCGCGCGCCACAACCATCCGCCTGCTTTCCGCGGGCTATCAGCGCATCCCGCTCACGGCCCAGCAGCCCGCCGATCCCATCGCGCCCGAAACTAACGCGGTTATCGCCGCGACCCAGGGAGGAGTGCCGGATGATTTGCGCACGACGCTCGTCGACCAGCCCTTGCTGCCCGACGAAATTATCCGCGTGGTCGCGGCTCCCAGCGTGAGCGCATTGTTCGCGTACCCAATTCAGTTCACTTGCTCGCTGTCCGACAATCACCGTCAACTTGCCGGCGCCGAACTCTACGTTAAGGGCGATGTACTTTACGTTGTCCCCGCGTTCGAACCGCTCAACCCCGCGCTGCTCGCCCGCACTCGCGAGAGCCTCGTCCGCGTCACCGTCCCAGCCGGCGCGCTGAAGTCCGGAACCTACCAAGCCACGCTGGTCGGAGCGCACGCTTCAAAAACCTGGACCGTGCAAGTGCGTTGACGCGCACCGCCGCCTCGTCGAGAAATTCGGCCAGACATGAGCAACGCCCACGGATCTGCCTCCGCCGCTCCCTCGCCTGCCGCCAGCAACGGCTCCGCTTCGCCTGCGCAAACCGCGCCGATCATCAAGCCGAACGACCTGCGTGGCATCCTGCAGTACGTGCCGCGATTTCAGGGGCAGATTTTTGTCATCGCGATCGACGGCGCCATCATCGCCGACGAAAACTTCAGCAATCTCCTCGTCGATATCGCCGTCCTGCGGAGCCTGCACATCAAAGTCGTGCTCATCCACGGCATCGGGCATCAAATCCAGGAGCTCGCGACATTGCGGGGCGTCGCGATCACCAACAACGACGGCATGGGGATCACCGACGCCCCTACGCTCGACCTTTCAATCCGCGCTGCGTCGCGCGTTTCCCACCTCATCCTCGAAGGGCTCACGCAAAATTCGCTGAAGGCGGTCATCACGAATGCCGTGCGTGCGCTACCGGTTGGGATCATCAAGGGCGTCGACCAGCAACTTACGGGTAAAGTCGAAAGGATCGACAAGGATTTCATCGGCGCGCTCATCGAGCAGCACGTTGTCCCGCTGATCATTCCGGTCGCATTCGGTCCCGATGGAAAATCGTTGCGCGTCAATTCCGACCTGCTCGCGGCCGAGGTCGCCGAGGCGCTGCATGCGACGAAGATCATTTACCTCACGCCGCACGCAGGACTGGAAATCAACGGCAAGCTGCGCCGGGAAATCTCGGTCGACGCGCTCAAGAAAATTGTGGAGACGCAGCCCGAGCAGATCGGCGAGGCCGTGCGCTCTAAAGCCGTGCACGCCGTGAAAGCGATCGAGACCGGTACGCCGCGGGTGCACATCGTGGACGGCCGCGTGTTTGACGGACTGTTGAATGAAATTTTCTCCAACGAGGGCGTGGGCTCGCTCGTGTACGGCAATGATTATCAGCAGATCCGCAAAGCCACGAAGCGCGACGTGCGTTTCATCTACCATCTCACGCGCGCGGGCGTGAAGCGCGAGGAGCTGCTGCAACGCTCGCAGCAATCAATCGAGAAAATCATCGACCAATTCTACGTCTACGAGGTGGACGAGAACATCATCGCGTGTGTCACGCTGTATTCTTATCCCGACAAGCCCACGCTCGCCGAAATTGGGTCGCTCTACGTGCTGCCTTTCTACCACAACCGTGGCATCGGGAAGAAAATGGTCGAGTACGCCTGCATGCAGGCGAAGGAGCGCGGCGCCACCTCGATGCTGGCGCTCTCGACGCAGAGCTTCGGTTTCTTTGCCAGCGTGTGTGGTTTCGAAGAGACGACGAAGGAAGCGCTCCCCGAGGCCCGGTTGAAACTTTACGAAGACAGTGGCCGCAACGCCAAGGTGATGGTCAAGCAGCTGGCTTGATCCGTCGCTTTACCTAGATGAAGGCGGGGCCCACGGGGTTTTGACGTCGCTTGTTGGACCGCCTCTTTGGCGAGCCTGCGCGGCCGCGAAATAAGAGAGCTAGGTGCAGTTCGGTTTTCATGAATTACTAACAGGAAAACGCGTTCGCGCATCGTAAACCGCCGATCGCGCGCACTGCGACCCCAGGGCCTTCGGGCGCTGGGCCGTTAAATCCGACTCGACCCCAGCGGCTGGGCGTTTTGTTTAAGCGTGCTTGTCTTCTTTCCTTACGCTTCAGCC
>CAIXKG010000141.1 GCA_903919985.1 uncultured Opitutia bacterium
ATCCGGGCTGATCTTGTGATTAAACGGCTTCCAGCCCGCGCCCTGCATTCCCGAACGCGGTTCCGCTCGGGCGGGACTCACGCTACTTCGGGAAGTGCCGCCTATTTCTTCAGGGTCGCACCCGCCAGCGTGGCCACCGCGCCGAGCGTCGTCTGAGCCGCGTTCAGGCCCAGGCGAAAATCTTTGTCGCTAAAGGTCGAGTAGACGTCAGTCGGCTGATGCCAGTGCGGATCCCAGCCGGCGCCGATCTGCGCGCCGCGTTCGTTTTCACGCAGACTGATCGCCGCGACGTGGTCCATAAACGGCGTGCTGTCGGTGTTCGTCATGTGCTGGCCGACCGCGGCGGGATAATCGGTGGCGTACTTCTCATTCGAGGTCGCGAAGAACCAGGCGAGTTTCTGCGCGTCGCCGGCGAATTTCGCGCTGGATTGAAATTCAATGTTCACGTCCGCCTCCGGCCGCTGCTCCGGATTCATCGTGCCATCCGCCCGCGGTGCGCCGTGATCGAACAGCATCATGTCGTGCTGAATCATCCCGAGCCATTTCGGCTCGGGATATTGGCCGGAGCCCACCGGATCTTCCTTTCCCTGCAACGCCGCGCGCTGCGCCACATAGGCGTACGCCCCGTTCAAGCCGGTCTCTTCGTTGTTCCAGAGCACAAATCGAATCGAGCGTTCCGTCTTCACGTCCGGCGCCGCCAGGATGCGCGCGATTTCCATCACGATCGCCGTGCCGGAGCCGTCGTCGTTGGCCGCCTCGCCCCAGCCGTGACCGTCCATGTGCGCACCGATGATGTACATTTCCTCGGGATGCGTGGTGCCGACTTTGGTGCAGTAAACTTCCTCGCGCCGACCGATCCCGGCCGGCTGTTCGTTCAAAGCCCGTAATTTTGCGTCGGGCTGCTTCAGCGGATCCACGTTTACTCCGGTCGGCGCGATCTGGCCGCGAATGCGTCCACCGCCTTGCGCCATGCCCGCCGCAACGGCGGGGCCGCTCGGACGGCGCGGATCGGCGGGAAAAAAATCATAAGCGAGCCGTTCGGTCGCGTAACCGTAGCTTTTCAACTGCGCCTCAATCCAGTCGGTCGCCGCGCGATTCCGATCAGTGCCCTGCCGGCGGTCGCCGAATTGGGTCAGCGCCTTAATCGTCGCCTTGTATTTTTCCAGATCGAGCTGAGCGACCATGACGCCGATGGGATCGGCCGCGACCTCCGGTGACCGCGTCGATGGCAGCGCGGGAACAGGCTCCGCGGCTCGGACGCAAAGTATCGAAGCGAGACAACCGAGAATCGAAACGACGTAACGCGGTTTCAATCCCAGCGAGAGGGGGCGGAGTGAAATCATGGCGCAGAGATAAACTGCTCGCGGGCCGAGACGAGCTTGGATGCGCATCGTCCGAGGTAGGGCGGGTTATCCCTAACCCGCCGCTGCGACTTCGGTTCACCCAACAGGCGACGCCGAACCGGTGCGCTAGGGAAAACGCGCCCTACCTTATAAATATTAGATGTGGATCGCCTCACCCATCGTCGCCGCGGCGGCCTCCATCAAGGCCTCGCTCAGCGTCGGATGCGCGTGGATCGAACGGTGCACTTCGTCGACCGAAGCCTCCATGTTCATCGCGAGCACGTATTCGGCGATGAGTTCCGGCGCCTCGTTACCGAGAATGTGTACGCCGTAAATCTCACCCGTATTCGCGTCGCTGATGACTTTCACGAAACCCTCGGAGTCGCCGGACGCGACCGCTTTGCCCGAAGCCGTGAACGGAAATTTGCCCACTTTGTAGCTCAGACCCTTTTCCTTCGCCGCCTTTTCCGTGAGTCCCGTGCTCGCGATCTGCGGCTGGCAATAGGTCGCGCCCGGAAAAATCTTCACGCGGCCCGCGTTGTGGTGACCGAACATGCCGCTGACGGCATTGACGGCTTCGTAGGTCGCGACGTGCGCGAGCCACGGCGGGCCGATAATGTCGCCGGCGCCGTAGATGCCCTTCACGCTCGTCTCGTAATTGTCGTCCACCTTGAGATACCCGCGCTCGAGTTCGCATTTTACCTGGGCCGACAGCGCGCCTTCGAGATTCGGGGTCACACCGATCGCGATGAGCAGCGTCTCGGCTTCGACCTCGGTGGAATTGCTTTCGCCGTTTTTCACGAGGGAGAGCTCAACCTTGGCGGCGCCCACGCGGACGTTTTCGACCTTGGTGTTCACGTGCACCGTGATGCCCTGCTTCTCGAACGAGCGCTGGAGCGCCTTCGCCACGTCCTCGTCTTCGACCGGCACGACTTGCGGCAGCATCTCGACGAGCGTCACCTTTGATCCGAAGGCGTTGAAAAAATAGGCAAACTCCACGCCGATCGCGCCGGCGCCGATGATCACGATCGATTTCGGGGGCTGCTTGCGCGGCTCGAGGGCTTCGCGGGAGGTCATCACGCGCTGGCCGTCGACTGGAATGTTTGGCAGCCGGCGTGGCTTGCAGCCTGTGGCGAGGAGAACGTTTTTCGTTTTGAAGAACTTCCCTTTGTGTTCGCCCTCGGTGATTTCAACCATGCCCGCAGCGATCACCTGAGCGCGGCCGACGAAGTAATCGACCTTGTTCTTGCGGAAGAGAAATTCGACGCCTTTGGCCATCGTGCCCGCGACGCCGCGCGAACGATCCATGACCTTGGCGAAATCGAAGCTAGGGTCCTTTACCGTGATGCCGAACGACTCCGCCTTTGAGAGCGACCGGTAAAATTCCGCGCTCTTGAGGAGCGCTTTCGTGGGAATACAACCCCAGTTCAAACACGTGCCGCCCGCGCGCTCGAGTTCGATGCAAGCGACCTTTTTGCCGAGCTGTCCGGCCCTAATGGCGCCCGCGTAGCCCGCTGGTCCGCCGCCAATGACGATGAGATCGTATTCCGTGTTGTCTGCCATCCTCCCACCGTCGCGGGCGCGGCAAAACCGTCAAACGGAAATTACGGAGAGCGAAAGATCCAACCCGAAACCCAATACTGCGGCGCGCTGGGCGGCGCTAGATATCGATCACGTCATCCCGCTTCGCGGCCGGCGGCCGGCTGGACGGAGGACGGGGCGGACGCGGCCCGCGCGTCACAGCACTCAGCACCATATTGGTCACGCTCACGACCAGCGCGCCACCGACGGCCGACCAAAAACTGGCAACGTGGAAGCCTTCGACGAGGTGACCCACCAGCAGAAATAACAAGGCATTGATTACCACAATACCAAGGCCCAAGGTCACGAGGATGAACGGCAGCGTGAACAGCACCAGCAACGGCTTCAGGATCGCGTTGAAAAAACTGAGGAGCAGCACGACGACCACCAAGGTCGCGCCGTCATCGCATCGAATGCCAATGCCCAGCTTGGTCGCGAGCGTCACACCGATCGCGAGGACCAGCCAACGCAGTAGCAGTTGAGAAAGCGAAGCGTTCATCCGATGACGTCATCCTCCGAGAGCCGGGATACCCCGCAATGAAAATTCTTGTCGTGCAGGATCGCCTCCGCAGCGGCGGCACCGAGCGTCAGTCGATCCTCCTCGCCCGGGCGTTTCGCGCCGCGGGCCACGAGGCCCATCTGCTTACGTTTCGTCCTGGCGGCGCGCTCGCCTCCACGGCGGCTGATCTCGCACCGCGCGCGCTCCAGCCCTTCGATATTCACCTGGACTGGTTCGCCCCGGGGCTCATCTCCGCGGCCCGCCAAGCCGCGCCCGACATCATTCTCTGCATGGGTCGCATGGCCAACTGCTACGCGGGCTCGCTCCAACGCGCTGTCCCGCGCGCGGCCGTCGTCGCCACGATGCGAACCGGGAAAAATCTCCCCTGGCTTTTCCGCCGCTCGCTGCAGCGCGTCACCCACGTCGTGGCCAACAGCCACGCCGCGCGAGCCCACCTGGTCGCCGCGCATCGCATCGCCGCGGAAAAAATCGACGTGATTCACAACTCGCTGGTCTTCCCCGCCGACCCAACCGGCAGAGCGACCTCCGAGCGCAGTGCCGTCGCGGGCGCGCTGCGCGCGAGCTACCAAGCAACCGATGCCACCACCGTGCTCGTCAACGTCGCGATGTTTCGTCCGGAGAAAAACCAGCGCGAACTCATTGCCCTCGCCGCCTCCCTGCCCACTGCACCGGCCTGGCAGCTCTGGCTCGCGGGTGATGGGCCCGAGCGCATGGCCTGCGTGCGCCTCGCAGCCTCGCTGAAGCTCGGCGGACGCGTCCGCTTCCTGAATTTTCAACGCGATCCCGCCCCACTCTACGCCGCGGCCGACGTCGCGGTCCATGCCTCCACCAGCGAATCGCTTTCCAACTTTCTCATCGAGGCCCAGGCGCACGGTCTGCCGGCCGTCGCCTACGCCGCCCAAGGCGTGGACGAGTGTTTCATTCCCGGGCAAACCGGCTGGGCGATACCGTCGGGGAACCGCGCCGACTTTCATTCCGCGCTCATCCCGTTGTTTACCGCCTCAGCGGAGGAACGCGCACGAAGGAGCGCCGCGGCGCGAGCCTACGCCCGCTCGACCTTCGACACCGCCCGCCAAGTTACCGCCTACCTCGAACTCTTCGAACAACTCCGGACGACGGCGCCGTAAAACTCAGTCGCGTCCCCCGTGTTCCTCGCGCTTCAATCCCGCCTTCGTTTGTCCAGCCGATGACCAATCAACAACGCACCGATTCGATCGAGCACCATCTCCGTGAACACAAGTACGCGGACTTGCACACGCTCGCCGAGCGTTTCGACGCTTCATTGTCCACCGTGCGCCGCGCCCTCGATGCCCTCGAACTTCGCGGTGTTGTCCGCCGCCACCACGGCGGTGCGTCGCTCGTGGACACCGATGCGTTCGCCCAGGAATACGATTTCATCTCCCGCAACCAGCGCCACCCCGAGGAGAAATTCACGATCGCCCGCCTCGTCGCGGAGCAGGTTCAACCGGGCATGACCGTCATTCTCGACGGCGGCAGCACGACCTACGCGGTCGCGCGACTCCTCGCCGACAAGCACCTCCAGGTTATCACCAACTCGCTCCCGATCGCCTCGCTCTTCGGCGAAATCGGCAGCGTCGAAACGATCGTCACCGGCGGCAGCATTTACAGCCGACTGGGCGTGCTCGTCGGTCCCTTGTGTGAGCAGTCCTTCGAGCAAGCGCACGCCGACCTCGCGATTCTCGGCGGCGCCGGCATCACGGAAAACGGCATCTGGAACCACAACGCCCTGATCGTCGCCGCGCAGCGCAAGATGATCGCCGCGGCCGAGCGCACGATCTTCGCCCTGGATAATTCCAAGTTCGGGCGCAAAGCCCTCAATCTCACGACGCCCTTCGACCCACGGTTCACGATCGTAACTGAAACGCGGCCGACGCCCGCCGTCGCCCGCGCAATCAACGCCGCCGGCGCGCAGCTGACTCTCGCAGGAAAGTAGCCGAAGCGGCGCGCATTCCAGATTTGCATCTGCTGCATCCCGGTCCATCCGTGTCGACCCGTGGCTAAAAATGTTCCCGCTTCCCTACCCGCGCCCGAATGCATCCGCCTGCGTGGGGTCCGTCAGAATAATCTCAAGGGCTTCGATCTCGATCTTCCGCTCGGCCAATATGTCGTTGTCACCGGCCTGAGTGGCGCGGGCAAATCCTCGCTCGTTTTCGACACGCTACACGCCGAGGGCCAGCGCCGCTACGTCGAAACGTTCAGCGCCTATACCCGCCAATTTCTCGACCTCCTCGACAAACCCAAGGTCGATTCGATCGAAAACATCCGCCCCTCGATCGCCATCGAGCAAACCAACACGGTCAAAACATCGCGGTCGACCGTGGGCACGATGACGGAGCTCACCGACTTCTTTAAAGTCTGGTTCAGCCAAGTGGCGAAATGCTACGACCCCGCCACCGGCGAGCCCGTCGAAGACGACAATCCGCCAACGATCTGGAGCAAAGTCTCCGCCACACACCCAGCGTTGTCCGCCATCGTCGCCTTCCGCGTGGAAAAGCCCGCGAACCTCACGTGGACGGAAATCCTCACGAGCTTAAAAAATCAATCGTACGTCCGCGTGCTCGTGCCCGATACGCCCGCCACGTCTGGTCGCCTGTCCCGCATCGACGAGCTGCTCGCGGCCGGCGCGGATTCCGCCCTCGCGTCATCCCCGTTTCTTTTCGTCGCGCAGGATCGCGTCGCCATCGAGCCAGCTAGCCGCCCACGCTTCCTCGAAGCCGTCGAGGCCGCGCTCCATTTCGGCAAGGGCGAGGTGCACCTTTTTTCCGCCGATACCCTTCAGCCCGTGGGACACTTTTCCCGCGGACTGCAGTCACCCAAGACGGGCCGGACCTTCCGCGCGGCCACACCGGCGCTGTTTTCCTTTAACTCACCCCTGGGCGCCTGCCCGTTGTGCCGCGGCTTTGGCCGGGTGATCGAAATCGATTACCGCCTCGCCCTGCCCGACCAGTCGCTCTCCATCGACGATGGTGCGCTCAAATGCTGGGAAGGCGAAGTGTACAAGGCATCCTTGGACGACCTCCGGGTCTTCGCGCGCAAACGGAAAATCCCGACCGACGTCCCCTTCGCTTCGCTCACCGCGGAACAAAAGGCGTTCATCATCGATGGCGAGCCCGGTTACGGCGACGAGAACAACAAGACGTGGCCCCAGTATTGGTACGGGGTGAAAGGCTTTTTTCGTTGGCTAGAGAAGACGACGTACAAAATGCACGTGCGGGTTTTTCTCTCCCGCTACCGCACCTACAATCCCTGTTCCGCCTGCGGCGGCCAGCGCCTCCAGCCTGAGTCCCTTTGCTGGCAGTGGCGCGGCCGCACCCTGCCCCAACTTTACCAACTGCCCGTCGACGAACTGCTCACCCTGATCGCCGATTGTGACGTAAAACGTCCCACGTCCCACGACCGCGCGGACGAAAACTCAAAAATCAAAACCCAAGACGCTAAACCGTCGCCGTCGGGCGACGATTCGCTGGCGCTCAAATCGATCGTCACGCGCCTGCGCTACCTTCAACAGGTCGGACTCGGTTACCTCACGCTCGATCGTCAGTCGAAGACCCTTTCCGGCGGCGAAGTCCAGCGCGTCAACCTCACCAGTTGTCTCGGCACGTCGCTCGTCGACACGTTGTTTGTGCTCGATGAACCGAGTGTCGGCCTGCACCCGCGCGACATCGACCGGCTGATCGGCATCATCCGCACGCTGACCGACACCGGTAACACGGTCGTCGTGGTCGAGCACGACGAAGCGATGATTCGCGCCGCTGATCACGTGATCGAAATCGGTCCCGAAGCCGGCGCCCGCGGGGGCCACGTCGTATTTCAAGGCGATCTCCCCGCACTGCTCAATTCCGCCGAGAGTATCACCGGCGCGTATTTCTCCGGGCGACAAACCATTCCCACGCCCGCGAGTCGTCGCCCAGTCGACGGAAGCTCAAAACTCAAAACCGAAAAATCGAAACCGACTTCCTGGCTCACGTTCACCGACGCGACCAAGCACAACCTGCAACACGTTTCATTTCGCGTGCCGTTGCAACGCCTCGTCTGCCTGAGCGGAGTGTCCGGGTCCGGCAAATCCACGCTCCTCGACAACGTCATTCACCAAGGCCTCCTCGCCCAGCGGCTCCAGCTCACGGACGATCCCGCGGCCATCGCGTCGATCACGAGCGATCTCGCTTTCAGTGAAATTGTGCTCGTCGACCAGTCGCCACTCTCGCGCACTCCGCGTTCCAATCCCGCGCTCTACACCGAGGCTTGGGAGCTGATTCGCGAACTCTACGCCGCCACGCCCGCCGCGCAGGCCGCGGGTTTCAATGCCTCGAGCTTTTCCTTCAACAGCGGTGAAGGTCGCTGCGATCACTGCCAGGGCCTTGGCTACGAGCGCGTGGAAATGCAGTTTCTCTCCGATGTCTTCGTGCCGTGTCCGGTGTGCGAAGGCCGGCGCTTCAAACCCGAAGTCCTGGCCATCCGCTGGAACGATCGCTCCGTCGCCGACCTCCTGGCGACGAGCGTCACCGATGCCCTCCCCCTCTTTTCCGACTCTTCGGAACGTGTCGGCGGGGTGCCTCCAGCCCGCAAAACCGCCGCAAAACCAACGGCGCACGCCAACGCTCTCGCCCTCATCCGTCAGCGCCTCGCCATTCTCGACCGGGTCGGTCTTGGCTACCTCACCCTCGGCCAGCCGCTCAACACGCTCAGCGGCGGCGAATCGCAGCGCCTAAAACTCGTGCGCTACCTCGGCGCCTTCGGCGCCGAGCGCTCCGAGTTTGAAGTTTCGAGTTCTGAGTTGAGCCGCTCTGACCTTGTAGGACCGGCTTCACGCCGCGATTCCGAAAACCCAAAACTCAAAACCCAAAACTCAAAACCGGCTTTGGTTCCTCCGACGGGCGCTTTGCTGCTGCTCGACGAACCAACCACCGGCCTGCACCGCCACGACGTGAAACGCCTGCTCGGCGTGCTGCACGCACTGGTCGACGCCGGTCACAGCGTGATCGTGATCGAGCACAATCTCGACGTCCTGAAATCGGCCGACTGGATACTCGAAGTCGGCCCCGAAGCCGGAGCCGGCGGCGGAAGCATCGTCGCGGAAGGCCCGCCCGAAACCATCGCTCACGCCACCACCGCGACCTCACCCTTTCTCCGAGCCGTGCTCGGTCCGGCGAAAGGAAGTTCCGAGTTCGGGTTTCCGAGTTTCGAGTTACTCGCAGCCGAGGAAGCCGCTGCCTACAACTCGAAACCCAAAACCCGAAACCCAAAACCATTGTTCTCGCAGCAGCTCCGCATCGTCGGCGCGCGGGAGAATAACCTGAAAAATCTTTCCCTCTCCATTCCGCTCCGTCAGCTGTCGGTGGTCACCGGTGTTTCCGGCTCGGGCAAAAGCACGCTCGCCTTCGACATCGTGTTTGCCGAGGGCCAGCGCCGCTTCATGGAGTCGATGTCGCCCTACGCGCGGCAATTTGTGGAACAGCTACCCCGGCCCGCCGTGGACTTGCTAACGGGGATCCCTCCGACCGTCGCCATCGAACAACGCGTCACTCGCGGTTCGCGGAAGTCGACCGTCGCAACCATCACCGAGGTCGCCCAATATCTTCGCCTCCTCTACGCGCGTCTCGGCGTTCAGCATCACCCTGACTCGGACAAACCCGTTACGCCGCTTTCCGCCGGAGCGTTGAAAAAATTGGTCGCCGGCGTTCTCGCGACGCCGGAGGCGAAAAAAGCGAAGCATCTGTACCTCTGCGCTCCGCTGATCCGCGGCCGCAAAGGTCATCACCAGCCCATCGCCACGTGGATCGCGAATCAGGGCTACGAACTCATGCGGGCCGACGGCCGCCTCACCCGCGTCGACGCGTTCCAGAAATTAGACCGCTATAAGGAACATGATATCGAGGTCGTCGTCGCCGACCTCAAGCATCCGAAAACCGAAACTCAGAATTCGAAACTCGATCCCGATCACCTGGCGGCCGCGCTCCGTCTTGGCCATGGCTCCTGTTTTCTTCTCACACCCCAAGGTGAAATTCTCTCGTGGTTTTCCACCACGCGCACGGACATCGACACGGGCGAAAGTTTTCCCGAGCTCGACCCCAAACACTTTTCCTTCAACTCACCGCGCGGCTGGTGTCCAACGTGTCGCGGTCATGGCCAAATTTTTTCCTGGATGCTCGAGCCCGATGAGGCCGAGGAAAACGCCGATCCGCTCGCCAAGCTGCGCGCATTCGGCATCGATTCCGCGGACGACGTCGCCGATGAGGGCCAGCCCTGTCCCGATTGTCACGGCGAACGCCTCAACCGCATCGCGCGCGCGGTGAAGCTTCATTTCCGCGCCAAGCCAAAATCCAAAACTAAGCACTCAAAACCCGAATCTCACTCGGCTCTTTCGCTGCCCGCGCTGCTGCGCGCCACACCGGCGGAACTGATCGCTCATCTTGGCGCACTCGAACTCGACGCGCGCGGCAAACTGATCACGCAAGATATCGTGCCCCAAATCGCCGAGCGCCTGAAATTTCTGTCTCACGTCGGACTCGGCTATCTCTCGCTGGACCGTCCCACCGACACGCTTTCCGGGGGCGAAGCCCAACGCATACGCCTCGCCGCGCAGCTCGGCACGAACCTCGCCGGCGTCCTCTATGTGTTGGATGAGCCCAGTATCGGCCTGCACGCCCGCGACAACGAGCGGCTGATCGCAACGCTCGAAACGTTGCGCGACAAAGGAAACACGCTGCTCGTGGTCGAACATGATGACGAGCTGATGGCGCGCGCCGATCGCATCATCGATCTTGGCCCGGCCGCCGGCATTCACGGCGGCGAGCTGCTCGCTGAAGGCACGCCGGCGGAAATTAAGGCGAACGCGCGCTCCCTCACCGGTATTTTTCTGGCGCGGGGCATCGTGCATCCTTTCCGCGGCGCCTACCGGCCCTTACCGGCGGCCCGCGAAAAATCGGCGTGGCTGAATCTCACGAGTGTCCGTTTCCGCAATCTCAAGGGCTTCGATCTACACCTGCCGCTGGGCCGCCTGATCATGGTCTCGGGCCCGAGCGGCGCGGGAAAATCCACGCTTTTCCGCGATGTGCTTCATCCCGCCGTCACGCAGGCGATCAAAGCCAAGCTGAAAAAGATGACCGGACGCGGGTTCGTGAAGGCGACGGGCTTCTCGGAGTCTAATCCTCATCCGACCGCTTCGGGGGCCCCGCCCTTTGCGGAATTAAGCAACGCGCAAGGTTTCAAACAAGTGGTCGAGGTCGATCAATCACCCATCGGAAAAACGCCGCGATCCACGCCGGCCACATATCTCGGGATCTTTGATTTGATCCGGCAATTCTTCGCTGCGCTGCCCGAGGCGAAAATTCGCGGTTTTACCGCCGCACGCTTCTCGTTCAACACGGCAGGCGGTCGGTGCCCCACCTGCGAAGGCGCGGGCCGGATCAAACTCGAGATGGCGTTCATGCCGAACACCTATCTGCCGTGCGACGATTGTCGCGGCCTGCGTTATAGCGCCGACCTCGCTGACATCACGTGGAAGGGAAAATCGGTCGGCCAGGTGCTCCAGTTAACATTTGAGGAAGCGGCGGGATTTTTTGATTTCCATTCGCAGCTGTCCCAAGTCTGCCAGCTCATGGTGGATTGTGGTCTCGGTTATCTCACGCTCGGGCAGAGTTCCCCCACGCTTTCGGGCGGAGAAGCGCAGCGCCTGAAACTGGTGACGGAGCTTTCGACCGGCCTCGCGAGCTACCGGGAACGCAGCCGGAGGGAAAAGCCGCGGAATCTTTATTTGCTCGAAGAGCCCACCATCGGGCTGCACCTCAGCGACTGCGAGAAACTCATCCGGGTGCTGCACTCGCTCGTCGACCAAGGGCACACGGTGGTGGTGATCGAGCATCATCTCGATCTCCTCGCCGAGGCGGACTACATCGTGGAACTCGGTCCGGTCGGCGGTCCCGACGGCGGCGAGCTCCTTTACCAAGGCGAACTCGCCGGGCTGTTGAAAGTGAAGCACAGCCCCACCGCGCCGTATCTGCGAACTCGGTTGAAGCACTAAAAACGGGGCGGGAAGCGACCCCGTCCTCGAAAAACAAAAAGGCCGGCTCGCGCGGAGCCGGCCTGCCCTGAATTATTCCAACGGTTGCGCGCGCCTAGATCGCCGCTTCGCCGCGCTCGTCGGTGCGAATACGGATGACTTCCTCGAG
>CAIXKG010000142.1 GCA_903919985.1 uncultured Opitutia bacterium
AGTGTCCTCAACGAGCTGAAAGCCCAACACGCCCGTGTAGTAAGCGATCGCCTCGTCGTAATCGCGGACCAAAAGTGAAATATAGCCGATGTGTTGCTTCATGAAAAATCTGGAGTTTAACCAGCACCCCTACGCGATCCGCTCAACTCGAGCTGCGGTCCCGACGTTTCCAGAGCCACAGGGCGGCGGCGAGCAAGATCACGATCGCGATCGTACCCCAAAGGGTAAAGGTATGGGTACGTTTGAGCGCCCGTTCCAATTGCACGAAATCATCCGCGAACTTCAGCCATAGCCACCGCCCAAGCCACACGAAAACCGGCACGCTCACAAGGGCCGCCAGCCCATCGAGCAGGAGAAATTTTACCAATGAAACCTTAAGGGATCCGGCGCTGAAAAAAATCGGGGCCCGCAGGCCCGGCAGAAACCGGCCGATGAAAAGTCCGGTCGTCCCGTGTTTAGCGAAAAGTTCCTCGACCCGAGCCTGCTTAGCGGGCGGAAAAATGCGTTGAAACCACGACGTGCCAAGCAACCGAGTTCCATAACGTTGCCCAGCGAAAAAAATCATCGAGTCGCCCGCGAGTACGCCCGCATACATAAAGACGCTGACTTCGAACCATGATCTACCGTCAATCACGCCCAGCATGCCGGCGGTGATGAGCACGATATCCTCCGGCATCGGCAACCCAAGGCCGCACAGCAGTAATAGTATAAAAGGCCCCCATAGCGACAAAGGCGTACCCTGAAAATGCTCTAGCAGCTGTTCAAGCATGGGCTAGACTCGTCGACCAAATCGCCGCCGCACAGCCGGTTTGGACAGGGGGAAATAGGTTTATCACTAGGCTCACTGCTGCCAACAAACAGTCGCGGCGTATCCTGCCAAGGGTTTTGTGGTTAGCGTAGCCGGGATGTCACTTGAGCTCCATTTTTCGCGTGCGCACGAAGACGCACTCGCACAGAAAATCCTCTTACTTGAAACCACCCGCCCACACTCGCGCCGTCGGCCAGCTCATCGCGGCGGCACTTTGCTGGAGCCTAGGTGGGATCCTGATTAAAGCCATCGCCTGGCCACCGCTCGCTGTCGCTGGTGGACGCGGTTTGATCGCAGCATTGTTTATCGCGGCGATTAGCCGCGATTTAAAGTTTCATTTTTCTAGGCCGCAAGTGCTCGGAGCGCTCGGTTACGCAGCGTGCACCGTTACGTTTTGTGCCGCCACGAAACTGACGACCGCGGCCAACGCGATTCTCCTCCAATACACCGCTCCCGTATGGATCGCGCTCTTCGGGGCCACGCTGCTCGGCGAACGAGCCACCCGCGCCGATTGGTTCACGATCATCGCGGTGCTCAGCGGCATGGGTTTATTCTTCGCTGACAATCTCGAGGTTTCCGGGCTCCTGGGTAACATCCTTGGCGCCACGAGTGGTCTGTGTTTCGCCGGTATGACACTTGCGCTGCGTTACCAGAAAGATGGTTCACCCATCGAATCGATCATCTTAGGCAATCTCCTCGCTTTTGGGATCGGCCTGCCGTGGATCATCGGCGCGCCGAACTTACCTTTGTCCGGCTGGGGCGCGTTGGTGTTGCTGGGTTCGCTACAGCTCGGCGTGTCGTATCTGCTCTACGCGCGGGCCATCCGCCACGTCACCGCCCTAGAGGCCGTGCTGATACCCGTGATCGAGCCGTTACTTAACCCACTGTGGGTGCTACTCGCTCTGGGCGAACGTCCCACGCCCAAAGCGCTGCTCGGTGGCGCAGTCGTCCTCGGAGCGATTACGCTACGTGGAATTAATAACCTGGGCAACCGTCGCGCAAAGAACTGAGTAGACCGCGAGTGCTCCATTACTCGCAACCATGGCTGCAGTGGCGCGGGAGCGCCCTGCGACTTGTGGGCGCGTTTCTAAGCACCAGAAGCGCGATAACGGGGCGGGGAGCGCCAGCGCATTTACTCAAAGTTGCTTCACCGGCGGCTTCAGCTGGATCAAAACGTTGGCCGCCGTGATCAACCCGCCGCCCACCAGCAGAGTCCAAGTGGCGGTTTCATTCGGATAAGAGATCGCCGCCCAGGCTGAAAAGAGCGCGGGTAAAAACAACGCCATCAGGGCGCCAAACACCGGCTCCACGCAATAAATCAACCCCGCCTCGGTTGCGGTGATTTTGGGCTGCCACGCATTCATGATCCCGAACGACCCCAACGTACACAAGAGGGTGAGCATCCCGGTAAAAACCAACCACGCCGGAGACGTCCACGGCAACACGAGCGCCGCCAGGTTCGGCGCCGCCCCGACCGCCAACCCTGCAAACACCAGCGCCTGCGTCGCGAAAATCACCAGCGTCAGCTCAAACGCCC
>CAIXKG010000143.1 GCA_903919985.1 uncultured Opitutia bacterium
AGTCGACGCCCTCCAGGCCAGCGGCGTCGCCGCCACGTTTCTCAACTCGACGCTGGACGCTGACGAAGCACGCGCGCGCCTCCGCGGGCTGCACCGAGGCGAGTACAAATTGCTCTACGCCGCGCCCGAGCGCTTAATGCTCGAGGGCTGGCAGGAAAATTTGAAAGCGTGGAACGTAACGTGCCTCGCCGTCGACGAAGCCCACTGCGTTTCCGAGTGGGGTCACGATTTTCGGCCTGAATATCGCCAGCTCGCCAAACTCCGCGCCGCGCTGCCCAACGTTCCGGTGATGGCGCTCACGGCCACCGCGACCGAACGCGTGCGCGCCGACATCATCACGCACCTTCAGCTCCGCGATCCGGGAATTTTCGTCGCGAGCTTCAACCGGCCCAACCTAACCTATCGCGTCGTCCCCAAAGACGAGCCGCTCAAGCAGATCATCGAGTTCGTGCGGAAGCGGGAGCACGAAAGCGGCATCATTTACTGTGCGAGCCGGGCGACGGCCGAGCGCGTGGCCGAATCGCTCGCCGGCCGAGGGTTTCTCGCGCGCCCCTATCATGCGGGGCTCGACGCCGGCGACCGCGCGCGCAACCAGGAGCAGTTTCTCCGCGACGATACCCGCATCATGAGCGCAACGATCGCGTTCGGGATGGGCATCAACAAGCCGAACGTCCGCTGGATCATTCATCACGACCTGCCGAAAAATATCGAAGGCTATTATCAGGAAACCGGCCGCGCGGGCCGCGATGGCCTGCCTGGCGACTGTCTCTTGCTTTTCAGCGCGGGCGACATCGCCAAACAAACGCATTTTCTCGACGAGATCACCGACGAGCACGAGCGCTCCGTAGCGCGGGCGCAATTGCGGCAGATCGTGCATTATGCCGAAAGTCCGACCTGCCGGCGCGCCGAACTACTCGAATATTTCGGGGAAAATTTTCCGCTCGATAACTGCGGTGCCTGCGACAACTGCAGCGAGCCTCGTGAGAGCTTCGATGGCACCCTCGTGGCGCAGAAATTTCTTTCGTGCGTTTACCGGATTCAGCAGGCGAGCCGCTTCGGGACCGGCATGAATCACGTGATTGAAGTGCTCACCGGCGCCCAGACCGAGAAAATCCAGCGCTGGGGCCATGAACAGCTCACCACCTACGGTATCGGCCGCGAACTCTCGCGACCGCAATGGTCGTCGGTTGGCCGCGAGCTGATGCGCCTCGGGTATGTGGCCGTGGGCCACGGCGAATACGCCACGCTCGAGATCACAGAGGCAGGCATGGCCGTCCTGCGCGCCCGCACTCCGATCACGCTCACAAAGCCGATGGACACGCCCAAGGCGAAACGGGTCGTGCGTCGCGAGGGCGACATCGCGTGCGACGAGATCCTCTTCGAGAAACTACGCTCACTCCGGAAACGGCTCGCCGACGAGCGGAAGGTACCCGCGTACATTGTTTTTGGTGACACCACGCTGCGGGCGATGGCCCGTGAATATCCGGAAAGCGCGAAAGCGATGGAAGGCATTCCCGGCATGGGCGAAAAGAAGCGCGCGGAGCTCGGCGAGGTCTTCGCGGCTGAAATCGCCGGTTACCTCGCGGCCAATTCCCGCATGGCGTTTGAGTAGCCGGGGCAAAATCCGACGGCAATCGGTGCGATTTTTAGAGCGCGGCTCGATGGCTTTAAGTTTTTCCGTGGCCGTTCCGCGTAGCGGCAGGCGTCTCGGCCTGCCGGGTTCGGCGTCCTCGTTTCGGCCGGCTGGGACGCCTGCCGCCCCATCGTTCGCGGCTACGATTTTGGTTAAACCGCTCTAAAAGGCCTCGAATCCAAATTTTTGATTAGCGGAACGCGTGAGCCTTTTGGAGGAGCCCCTCAGAAGCCTCACGGCTTTCGCTCCGCTGAAACGCGTTTTTTAACGCCCTCCGGACCCGACGGATTGCACGTGAGTCGATCGTCCAACCGTCGCGCCCGGAGATCGCGACCCTGCCCGGAAATTATTTCGCGGCCGGAGCCGTTCCCTGACGTTTCAGCAGCTGACCGCGGAGGAAAGTATCCACGGGCGCATCACGCCACGCCGAGAGCCAGAGCGCGCCGAGCATCTCGCCGCCCTTGAGTAACTGGCCCGTGATAAACGCGCGGCCTTCTTCTGTCGGCGGCTTGCCGGCTTCGATGCGAAATTTACCAGCCTGGTCCATCGCGTAGAGCGGCTCCACGAGTTTGTTTTGCGCGAGCAAGTAGTCCAAGATCGCGACAAACATTGGATCGCGGTGGTCCGGCCGAGCGGCGATCGAGATCGGCGCCGCCGGCTTCACCCTCGGCACGAGATCAGCCAGGCTGATGCCCGCCCGGCCGACGAAACCACCATCGATCCAACTGTGAATCGTCGAAGCGACGCTCTGGCCGGCGGCATTCACCGTAAATGCCGGACCGTAGCCCTTGGGATTGGGACCGACCCAGCCATTGTGATGCACGGTGGTGTGTAACGGCTGCGCACAATCGCCGACGAAGTGGCCCATCACGCCCATAATGTAGACGATGTTCGCCTCGGCGTTCGCGATCTCCACCGGGGTGCCGCCGTTTTCCTGAAACGTTTTCAAGTAGGCGAAGCCCGACTTCAAGCGGGTGTAATACTCATCGATGGTCCAAGGTGCGAAACCCGGCCACTCGCGCGTGTGATCGGTGTTCTTCGTCGGATCGATCGCGGGAAACTTATCCAAGTGCGCGGCGCGACCCGCCGCAAACGCTACGACAAAATCGAAACGCAGCGACGGCAGCGTGGCGAAATCGAGCCCCGCATCCGTCAGTTGCTCCAAGTCGCAAAAATGATCCGTCCAGCTGCCGCCCGACTGACGCATGATTGCGTCGGGCACGTTGCGCCAGCGGTCGGGTTCGCCAGCGAGAAAGGCGACCCGTTCGGCGTTGGTCGCAGTGCGCACGAAAGCGGGAAAGTCAGCGGGCAGCGAAGCGAGCGCGACCTGGTTCACCATGCGATGCCCCTCGTAGTCCCAAGCGCGGGCCAGTGGGATGATCGAAAGGGTCGCGACGATAACCTGGGCGAGGGAGCGAATTTTCATCGGGGGATGGATGGGGACGAGGGAATAGGATTTGCAGACGACCAAGCAGATTTCGGGCGTAACGCTTCCAGTGTCGAGGCATAGGCCTGGATTCCGTCCGCGATACCCTCCGCGATTTTCTGCCGGTACTCGGGCGTCGCGGCGCGCTTGGCTTCCGCTTCGTTCGAAAGAAAAACTGATTCGACCAAAATGCCGGGGCAGTTGAGCCCGCGTAGTACCGCGGAGTGCTTGCTTTTCACTCCACGGTCGCTCGTGCCGAGTTTTTTCAACACCGCGCCCTGCATCTCGTGCGCGAAGAGCGAACTCCACGGATCGAAGCGATTCACCGGCACCAATTCGGACTCGGCGTCATCGGTCTGGCCCGCACCAAGCGACTGATCCGACCGTTGACCGCGCCGCGTGAAGACAAAGGTCTCGGTGCCGCCCACGCGGGTATTAGGATAAAGCGAGTTGAAATGAATACTCACCATGAGATCCGCGCCGGCCACGTTCGCGACCACCGCGCGCTGCTGCCAGTCGACTGGTTTGGTGGGCCCCAGATTCCGATCGTCGCGTCGTGTCAGCACGACCCTGTAGCCCTGCGCGAGCAGCAGTTTTTCCAAGAGCAACGCGACATCGAGCGTCAGGACTTTTTCCTGAAGGTGCAGCGATTCGTTTTCCATGCCCGGGTCATTGCCGCCATGACCTGGATCGATGGCGATCGTTTGCAAGGGGCTGGGCAATGGCCCGGCGAGGTCGGGGCGCATGATCGCCAGCAGTCCTCCCTCGTAGTCCGTCTTGCCGACATAGTGCAGGCTGTCGCGGGCCAGCACCGGATCGCCGAGAAAAAACCGGCGGCCATCGCAGGAAACTTCGCGCCGATCCGTGGTGAACACCAGCGTCCGGACGCCATTGCGCAGCGTGAGCTCACGTTTCACCTCGTTCCACGAGACTTTGTATTCGAGCTGCGCCGCGATCTCCGCGAGGCCGACATAGTCGATTTTCTTAAAACGGACCACGTTCAGCCGCGCTGGTTTCGGCGCCTGCATCGCGGCGATTCTGACTCCATCCGGCCGCGACGGCGCCGGACGGGCCCCGCTGGCTGGAACTGCATTTACCGTTTGGGCCTGCGCCTCACGGCCCAGCGACAGCCAGGCAAACGGGAGCGCCGAAAGAATGATCGCGCGATACGCGGCTCGACGGAGGCGCGACGGAAACATCGCGCGATCCTCAGGCGCCGCCGGCGGCCTGCGCCGGGGCGTCGTCGGCGTCGTCTTCCTCACGATCCGGACCATCATCGACCGGCGGATCATTTTCAACCGGATGAAACTTCGGCTTGCGCTTGTTGGGCGCGAGCGGCGTGAGCATCACGTGAATGTTACGCCCGATCAGCTTGGGTTCGGCATCCGGATGGCCCATGCCAACAAGTTCGCCGACCGCCCTCGTCATCACGGCGAAACCAAGTTCCGTGTGAGCCATTTCGCGACCCCGGAATTTCAGCCGCAACTTAACTTTGTTGCCGTGCGCGAGAAACGCCTCCGCGTGACGGATCTTGGTGAAAAAATCTCCGTCGGCGATACGTGCACTGAACTCGATCTCCTTGATCTTGCTCGCGGTGGATTTAACGTGCGACGTCTTCTTCTGTTCCTCGTAGACGTACTTGCCGAAATCCATAATGCGGCAAACGGGCGGCGTGGCGTTCGGCGCGACCTCGACCAGATCAAGCCCGACCTCAAGGGCGAGCGAGATCGCCTTTTGTGTATCCAAAATTCCGAGCTGCTTGCCTTCGGGGGAAATTACACGCACCGAAGGGACTTTGATGCGGTGATTGCGGCGGATGGCCGCGAACGGGTCGACATTGCGACGCTGATAAGAACCGGAGCGATTGCCGCTGCCGCCGGCTGAGGGAAACGAAGTAGCCATCAAATAAGGTTTGGTCTGTAAGTTAGGTCGGAGCCATTTCTCGCCGTCTGGCTGGACCGGAGCAACACCAATTTGACCGCCGCAGCCGACGGCGGTTCAAACGCTGAAGCTTTCCCCGCACGAGCAGCTAGCTTTCGCGTTGGGATTGGTGAACTTGAATCCCCCCGCCACCAGCGCCGACGAGTAGTCGAGCACCGTACCTTTGAGGTAGAGTGCGGTCTTGGGATCAACGACAACCTGCACATCGCCGGTCTGAACAAGGATGTCTCCCCGGCGCGGCTCGGGCGTGAACTTCATCTTGTAGCTCAGGCCGTTGCACCCTCCGCCCGTGATCGCGATGCGTAGCAATTCGCCCTGCTGTTCGCGCGCGATCAGCGTGCGAACCTTCGCGCCGGCCGGGGGCGTGACTTTCACCAGCAACTCGCTCCCCACCCGCACGCCTTCCGGTATGGCAGGGCTGGCAAGAAGAGAGGCAACGGGCGCGGACATCGGCAGCGACTATTGCACGGTCGCCGCGTTTATCAAGCGCCGCGCCACGGTCACGGCATTTGCGAAACTGGTGCCGCGGGCCTTGCCTTTTCCAGCAATGCCAAACGCGGTGCCGTGATCAGGGCTGGTCCGCACGTGCGGCAGGCCGAGGGTGACGTTCACCGCCTCATCGAAATCGACCGCTTTCAACGGCGCCAAACCCTGATCGTGATAAAGCGCCACCACGACGTCGAACTCACCGCGCAAAGCCCGCGCAAAAAGGGTGTCGCCGGGTTCGCACCGCGACAGTCCCGGGAAATCCGCGCGTAATTTTTCCAGCGCCGGGTTAATGAGATCGCGTTCCTCCCGACCCAGCATTCCTCCCTCGCCCGCGTGCGGATTGAGCCCGCACACGCCGATGCGCGGAAGACTCACGCCCTCGGCGCGGGCCAAGGCGTGAGCAGCCGCGACTGTACGACGAAGTAACTCAGGCCCCAGCAGTCGCGACACTTCACCGAGAGGCACATGCCACGTCGCGAGGACAACGCGTAGTTTCCCGCCGCAAAAACACATCACCGGGTCGCCGCCCCAGCGGGCCGCGAAAAACTCGGTCTGGCCGGGAAATTTGTAACCGACGCGCGCCAAGCGCTCCTTGCTGACCGGACCTGTGACCACGCCGGAAAATTCGCCACTGACGCAGCCCTGCGCCGCGCGTTCCATCGCGGCCCAAGCCACGAGCGCACCGTCGGCGGTCGGCTGACCGGGCGTGTCCGCAAAATCTTCGAGGCCGACCGCGATCTTAGTGGCAGACGTGCTCAACGACGCCAGCCAGCCCGCCGGACCAATAACCGCGATTCCGTCCGCTTCCGCAGCGTGCGCGGCCAACCACGCCGCAATGATTTCCGGCCCGACTCCGGCGGGATCACCACACGTGAACGCGAGCTTACTCATCGTTTTCGGCGGCCGGGCTGCGGCGCGCGCGGGCGAAACTACGTTTACCCGCGGCGAAAAATCCCAAGAAGTGCCGCGCTTCCACCGTCGTGAACCCACCATCAGTCAACGCGGTGGCGGCCACCGTTCGGATATTTCCCGGCGTGAAATACACGGCGTGAAACGCCGCTTTCAGTTCCGCGATCGCGCTGCGGCTAAAGCCGCGCCGCCGCAGACCGACCACGTTGAAGCCGATCACTTCATCGCGTTCCGCCGCCATGGTGTAGTGAGGAACGTCGCGCGTGATCGATGCGTTGCCCGCAATCATCACGCCATCGCCGATGCGGCAATATTGGTGAATGCCCACGCCGCCGCCCATAAACGTGTGCGCGCCCACTTCGACGTGGCCAGCGAGCATCGCGTTGTTCGCCAGGACGACATGGTCGCCAACGATGCAATCGTGGGCGACATGGACGTTGGCCATGAGAAAACAATTTTCGCCGATCGTCGTGAACCCCCCGGCCCGGACCGAGCGGTTGAGGGTGACGTGCTCGCGAATGACCGTGCCCGCGCCCACGCGCACCCCGGTCGCCAGCGCACGATCGAACTTCAAATATTGAGGATCACCGCCGACAACCGCGAATGGATGCACCACGACGCGATCGCCTAGCACCGCGTGTTGGGTGACGACCGCGTAGGCGTGAATTTCGCAATTTGTCCCCAGCTGCGCGCCGGGCTCGATGATAGCGGTGGGATGAATCATACGGGCCGGGGTTTGCGCGCTTCCGATTCTCGCGCTACGGGCAGATCCAGCTGCGTGTCTTTCAGCAGGTCGTAATTTTTCAGAATGCGCATGACTTGGAGCGTGTCGCTCTTGCTGTAGTTTTGATTGCTTTCAATTTTGTCGATCAAATCGAGGAGCATCGCACGGAATGAGATGATCGCGTCCACCCCGCGCTCCTTGAGCAACTCCACGCTTTGGGAGCGAAACGGCTCGGCCGTCGGCAAGGCCGGGAGCACCAGGATTTTCGTGAGCTCGCCTTCGCCCTCCACGCCCGACCCGCTGGGGAAAAGGCGCGCGGCCTGTTTCAAGACGTTCTCCTCGAGAAAACGAAATATCTCCGGGCTGGTTTTTAGCACGTTCGGCGAAAACACGTTCGTGTGCCACGGCTTCACTGAAACCACCGCGCGCTGGACAAAGGGCAGTTCGCTTGAAAAAAGAAAAAAATCGGGACGGCGCGATCCGCGTTGCCAGGTCGGATTCGACACCAGCAGGTCGATTTCCTCCTCGCTGGTTTTGCGGCGCGCCGAGACGGAATACTTGCGCGCCTGGCGCACGAAAAACCCGTTTTGCTCGAAATATTCGCGTACGATACCTTCGTCGATGGCCGACATGTTGATTTCGATTTGAGCTTCGCGATTTCGAGTTTTGGCCGGGTACGACGAGCGAGCAAATGCCTAAATCAATTATTCAAAATCGAAACGCCCAAATTACGCTGCGCCGACTTCGCGCCACGCCGCGACCACGTGCGCCGGATCGATCCCGCTCTGCGTCGCCGCCCCACCCAGGGTTTTCAGGACGATGAAACGCAGCCCCCCCGCGCGAACTTTTTTATCCCGCGCCATCGCGGCCGAGAGATCAACGAGCGCCAGCGGCTCCCTCAACTTTGTCGGGAGGGCGTGGGCCGCCACCACTGCTTCCACGCGCGCCACATCGCTCGCCGTCAGGCCGCCCAGCTTTTGCGACAACCGCGCCGCCGCGCAAAGTCCAACCGCCACCGCTTCGCCGTGGAGATAGGTACCGTAGCCCGTCACCTGTTCGATCGCGTGCCCGAAGGTGTGGCCGAGATTGAGCAGCGCCCGCCCGCCCTCGGCGGCAAGTTCACGTTCGTCGGCTTCGACAATCCGCGCTTTGAGCGCACAGCAGCGCCGGATCACGTCCGCCAGCGCGGGCGAGGTTTGTGTGAGCGGAGTATTTTCCAACTGCTGGAAAAGCGCCGCGTCCCCCAGCAAACCGTATTTGATCACCTCAGCCATGCCCGCGGCAAACTCCCGGGCCGGCAGGGTCGCGAGCAAACCCGTCGCAACATAGACCGCCCGCGGCTGATGAAACGCACCCACCAGATTTTTCCCGGCGGAAAGATTGATGCCCGTCTTGCCGCCGACCGAGCTGTCGACCATCGCAAGCAACGTCGTCGGCACTTGGATGAAATCGATCCCGCGTAGATAGGCCGCCGCCGCGAAGCCCCCGAGATCGCCGATCACACCGCCGCCGACCGCGAACAAAACGCCCGTGCGATCAAGCCGCTGCGCCGCGAAAAAATCCAAAACTTGGCCCAAATCCGTCAGCGATTTCGTCTCTTCTCCCGGCGTCAACGCGAGCACCGGTGCGGCACCGAACATCGCTTTCACGGCCGCCGCTTGGTGAGCCTCAAGGTTACGATCGGTCAGGACGACGAATCTGCGGCCGGCCGTCGTCAACGCGGCGGCATGGGCATGCACTTCGTTTACGAGGTCGGCTCCGAAGTAAATCGGATAGCTCCGCTCCCCAAGATTCACGGTGAAAATTTCGATCATGCCACGCGTGTTAATGCCTTCATCTCCATTTCCGTCAAACGCCCATTCACCCCGGAATGGGCCCTCGAAACACTCCCCACTCCCGTCGCATAGTGCTGCGCGGGAGCGCGTGGTCCGTGGTGCGAAGGAGGACGAAAAACTTCTCGCCACCTTCCGCGCGCTCCGTGAGACACAGGCCTCCCCGGTCTGTTGCTTTCAACCGTGCGACCTCCCGTGCTCCCGCTATAATTTCAACGCGACGCTTTCGCCGTTCCACGCCCACTCTCCTTCCGAGCATGAAACGCTTCCGTAAAACCATTTTCTGGCTGCACCTGATCGCCGGCCTCGTCGCCGGTCTTTCCATCGCCGTGATGTGCCTTACCGGCACGGCGCTCGCGTTTGAAAAGGAAATCCTAGCGTGGGCTCAACGCGACGCCCGCACGGTGCCCGCGCCGGCCGAAAACACCGCGCGCCTCACGTTGGAGCAATTGCAAGCGAAGGTTCATGACGCGCAGCCTGATTTCCGACTCACCTCCATCGTCCTGCAGAACGACCCGCGCGCCGCCGTGGCGTTTCCCGCGAGCGCACGCGGCGCCGCCCCCATCTACGCGAATCCCTACACGGGAGAAGTCCGCCCGTCCGCCCCCACCGCCGTCAACGGCTTCATGCAGTCCATGAATTCGTGGCACCGTTACCTCAATTTCACCGGTGAGGTTGCCCGGCCACGCGGCCGTCTGATCAACGGCGTCAGCAACCTCGCCTTCGCGTTCCTGGCGTTCAGCGGTCTCTACCTTTGGTGGCCGCGCAAGTGGCGCACGAAAGGCCTGAAGCGTTCAATCGTCTTCGTGCGCGCCTACGGCAAGGCGCGCGACTGGAACTGGCACAACGTCATCGGCCTTTATTCCGCGCCCGTGCTAATCGTACTCACGATCACCGCGATTCCGATTTCGTTTCAATGGGGCGGGCGCGTGATCAACACGCTCACCGGCACGCCAGAGCCCGCCGCCGGCGCTGCGAACGGTCCTGCTGCACCAGCGGCTGGCGCACCTCCAACGGCGATCGTCATCACCCCACCGGTAACAGGCGCGCGTCCGATCAGCCAAGACGCGCTCGTCGCGATCGTGCAAAAGGACATTCCCGCGTGGAAAACCATGACCATCGCCAGTCCGGGCGGATCCGGTGGCCGCGGCGGACGCAGTGGCACCGAAACCACCCCGCAACCCGCTATGGTCACTGTGCGCACCAGCGACTCGTGGCCGCGTACGGTAAATCTCACCCTGACGCTCAATCCGTACACCGGCGAAGTGCTGCGTCGGAGCGGCTATACCGACCAAGCACCGGCGCAGCGCGTCCGAGCGTGGACGCGTTATTTGCACACCGGTGAAGCGCTCGGCTTCTGGGGCCAGCTCGTCGCCGGCCTCGCGTGTCTCGGCGGCTGCGTTCTTGTCTACACCGGCTTCGCGTTATCATGGCGGCGTTTCTTCATCGGTAAACCGACTGAGTCGCCACCGTCCCCGATTTCCTGAACCGTTCACCGCGTCGGCGCTGGCGGATCGGGGCGGAACTAGAGCGATTCAACTAAAATTACGACGTAGCGGCAGGCGTC
>CAIXKG010000144.1 GCA_903919985.1 uncultured Opitutia bacterium
CAGGGACGCCTGCCGCTACTCAAAACGGCCGCGGGAAAAATAAGCCGCTCAAGTGCGGGGTGAGGGCACCCGGCCCCTAGTTCGGATTCGTTGGCTGATCCCGAGCGCCGCGCCCCGCTGCTCAACCTTCCATTTCCGCCAACTTCGTCGCCGCGGTTTCCCACTCGGTGGTCGCGCGAGCGAGCTGATCAACGATCGAGCTGAGCTCGCGGTTCAGGTGGTGAAATTTTCCTTTGTCCGCGTAGGTGGACGGATCTTCCAGCGCCGACGTGATCTCGCCTTGCTTGGTTTCCAGCTCGGAAACTTTTTTCTCCAGCTGGCCGACTTCCTCGCGGAAACGGCGGATTTCGTTGGGCGTGACTTTCTTGGTCGCGGGAGTGGCCGCCGGTTTTGCCGCAGCGGGAGTGGCCTTCTGTTGCACCGGGCGCGCGTCGGTAAATCCCGCGGTGAGCGCGGCGCGGGCATCACCAGATTTCGATTTCTCGAGGTAGTATTCGTAGTTGCCCGAGTAAGGCGTGAGCCGGCCGCTGTGCACGTGCAGCACGTTTTCGGCGAGGGCCTTGATGAAATGCACGTCGTGGCTGATGAAGATCAGCGTGCCTTCGTAATTTTTCAGCGCGTGCACCAGCGCGTCGATTGACTGGATGTCGAGGTGGGTCGTCGGCTCGTCCATCAGGAGGAGATTCGGCGGTTTCACCAGGATGCGCGCCAGGGCGAGACGGGATTTTTCGCCGCCGGAGAGGACGGAGACCGGTTTGTGGACGTCGTCCTTGCGGAAGAGAAAGGCGCCGAGAATTGCGCGGCCCTGTTGTTCTGTGAGCTGATTTTCGTTCGTGCGCAGCGACATCACGTTTTCGAAAACCGTCATATCGGCCTCTAAGTTATCGAGGCGGTTTTGGGCGAAATAGCCGGGGACCACGTTACTGCCCAGTTCGCGCGTTCCGCCGTCGATGGGGATGACGCCGGCGAGGATTTTGAGGAGCGTGGATTTGCCGGCGCCGTTGGGGCCGACAAGGACGATGCGCTGGCCGCGCTCGCAGGCGAAGTTGAGATCCTTGTAAACGACATGGTTGCCGTAGGCCTGGCGCACGTGTTCGAGGTCGATGACCTTCAGGCCGGAGCGCGGAGGCTGCGGAAACTTGAAGTTCATTTTGCGCAGCTCTTCCGTCGGTTCCTCTACGGCGGCTTCCTTCAGGCGCTCGATTTGTTTCTCTTTCGATTTCGCCCGGGATGCCATCGAGGCTTTCGCGCCGAAGCGGTCGACGAAGACCTGGAGATGGGCAATCTCGCGTTGCTGGTTTTTGAAGGCGGCGGCCTGCTGGCTCTTGCGCGCTTCTTTTTCCGTCAGGAAATTATCGTAGTTGCCATGGTAGTAACCAAGGCGGCCGGAACGCAGCTCGAGCATGCCGGTGCAGAGGGCGTTGAGGAAGGCGCGATCGTGGGAGATCACGACGAGACCTCCGGGATAGCGGATGAGATATTCCTGAAACCAGAGTAGCGCCTCGAGATCGAGATGGTTGGTGGGCTCGTCGAGGAGGAGGAGAGCGGGCTCGGCGACGAGGAGACGGGCGAGATGGGCGCGCATGACCCAGCCGCCGGAAAACGTTTTCGCGAGCTTTAGCGCGTCGCCTTCCTTGAAGCCTAGACCCGCGAGGATTTTCTTGGCGCGCGGCTCGAGCGTGTAGTCGATGTCGTAGTCATCCTCGTCGGGCTCGAGTTTCTTGCCGCTGGTGGCGATGTGCAGAATGGTTTCGTCGCCGGCCGGGGCGCTCTCTTGCGGCAGGTAGCCGAAGTCGGCGCCGCGCTCCCACTCGATCGTGCCGGTGTCGGGCTTTTCTTCGCCGAGGATGAGCCCGAAGAGGGTGGACTTGCCCGCGCCATTGGGGCCGATGAGGCCGAGCCGATCGGTGCGCGCGATGAAGAGCGACACTTCCGCGAACAGTTCGCGGGTGCCATAGGACTTCGAAACATCGGCAATGGTGAGCATGAGAACCGGCAAATAAACCCTAGCTCGGCCGGTCGCGTCAATCGCGGGTTAAAAAATCCGAAACGGCCTTTAAACGCGCAGACGCAACGCCGCGAAGGCAGCCGAAAAGGTTTGTTGCGGGTCGATTCGCCCAGACTTCGCGTTTTGGCGCTTAATCCGTCGAAATTGCTCGATTGGATTCTAGCGCGCGAGCGTGAGAGCGACTCCCGCAGCGACGGCGATGAGACCGCCGACCAAGGAGCGCCGCGTGGGGCGTTCGCCGTCAAACCAGTAGCTGAGCGGTACGATGACGAGAGGCGTACAGGCGACGATGGGGAGCACGATGCCGCTGGGCGTGGTGGCAAGCGCCCGTTGGTAGCAACTCACCCCAACGACAGCGCCGCAGAGGGCATTGATTGGAATCCAAAGATAACTGCGCGTCGTCGGCGTCGGTGTCACCGGGGTGGCGGCCGTTTTCTTTTCGAGGAACGCCCGCACCGCAAACCATGCGATGGAAATTGCGAGTCCGCCGAGAATGCGTTGGTACGCGGCCGTGATCCCATCGACGGGTTCGCCGGCGAGTGCGGCCAGGGCGTTGGCTTTGCGGCTCACGACGGCGCCGAGGCCCTGGCCGCAGGCGGAGAACAGGCCGAAGAGGAAACCGATCGGTTGCACGCGGACTTTCGGCGGATCGGCGCGTGAGGGCAACAGGGCGACGGCGACGCCGCCGAGAATCACAAAGCTCCAGAGCAGCTGCGCGGGGCCGAGCTGCGTGCCGAGCCAGAGGCGCTCCGCGATCATCGCAATCGGCGCGGCGAGACACTGTGTCATCAGCACCGAAAGGCGCGACCCGAGCAACGGAAGCGCCATGAACAAGGCCAGATCGCCGAGGCCCATGCCGATCACGCCGCTAAGCAGAAGCCAATCGCGGCCCGCACCGTGGAGTCCGCCACCGAAAAGATGGGCGTACGCGCCCAGGCAGAGGGCCGCGAAAAGCAGCCGGCCGAGATTCGCGCGCGTCGCTCCCACCGCCCGGATGCTCCGGTTGGCAAAAATGGCCGAGAGGGCGAAAAATATCGTGGTGAAAAAGGCGGCGACCATGCGCGTGAAAAGTAATGGGTGGCGTGACGGGAGCGTAACCCTTCCGTCGACGCGAAGATTTTTTCGTGGCGTTGCGTTTCAACGCCGCCCTATTTCTCGCGGCACAATTTATGAAAGCCAAACGCCAGACCAAACGCCCCGAAGACATCAACGCCGCGCTCGCCGCGAAAAAGGGGCCGGTTTCCCAGTTCATCGCGCGCAGTTACCATCACTTCAACGCGGCGGCTTTGCTCGATTCCGCCAAGGGCTATGAGGCGCACCTCAAGGCGGGCGGCAAGATGCTCGTCACGCTCGCCGGCGCGATGTCCACGGCCGAGCTCGGCATCTCTCTCGCCGAAATGATCCGCCAGGACAAGGTGCACGCGATCGTCTGCACCGGCGCAAATCTCGAGGAGGATATTTTCAACCTCGTCGCGCACGATTACTACGAGCGCGTGCCGCACTACCGCCACCTTACGGCGGAAGATGAGCAAAAGCTCGTCGAGCGGCACATGAACCGCGTGACCGATACCTGTATTCCCGAGATGGAAGCGATGCGCCGCATCGAGGCGGCGGTGGCGGATGAATGGCTCGCGGCGGATCAGGCCGGCGAACGTTATTTCCCGCATGAGTTCATGTATAAAATTCTTCGCTCGGGGAAGCTGAAGAAGTTTTACCAGATCGATCCGAAGAATTCCTGGATGCTCGCGGCCTGCGAGAAGAACCTGCCGATCATCGTGCCCGGCTGGGAGGACGCCACGCTGGGTAACATGTACGCCGGTCGCGTGGTGACGGGTGAAATCAAGAATGTGCACACCGTCCGCACGGGCATCGAGTACATGGCGTGGCTCGCGGACTATTATACGAAAACGGCGAAGCTGTTGAAAAACGGCGAAGGCTCGATCGGCTTTTTCCAGATTGGCGGCGGTATCGCGGGCGATTTTCCGATCTGCGTCGTGCCCATGCTGCACCAGGATCTTGGCCGCACGGGCGTGCCGCTCTGGGGCTATTTTTCGCAGATCAGCGACTCGACCACGAGCTACGGCAGTTATTCGGGCGCGGTGCCGAACGAGAAAATCACCTGGGGTAAACTCGCGGCGTCGACGCCGAAATTCATCGTCGAGAGCGACGCTACCATCGTGGCGCCGTTGATTTTCGCGTGGGTGCTGGGGCAGTAAGGCCGTCCCTCGCAACATTTCTTAAAACGTTAAGCGCAAAGACGCGAAGGCAGGCAAAGATTCGCCAAGATTCCTCCCGAGGGTTTGGCTTTGCGTTGCTTCGCAGGTCTTCGCGGCTTCGCGCTGAATCCGAAAACGCGCGCTCAGCGCGCCAGCGAGTTTACGTACACTTCGATCTGCAGGTAGCCGGGCTTGAATGGAAATGGGCGGCGCGGCCGGGAAGTGGCGCGCGGGATAAACCCTCGTTGCGTGCGACCCCCGCGGAATCGCCGTCACACGTAGCATTGCCTCGGGACCAGTTTGCGTGACGGTTGGACATGATGGCGAATCAACTGGCCGGCGAAAAATCCCCTTATCTGCTCCAACACGCTGACAATCCCGTGCACTGGCGGCCGTGGGGGGAGGCCGCGTTTGCCCAAGCGCGCGCCGAGCAGAAACCGATTTTTTTGAGCATCGGGTATTCGACGTGCCATTGGTGTCACGTGATGGCCCACGAGTCGTTCGAAAATCCGGAAATCGCCGCAGTGCTCAACGAGTACTTCGTGGCGATCAAAGTCGATCGCGAGGAACGGCCCGACGTGGACAAAGTATACATGACGTACGTGCAGTCGCTCTCGGGGCATGGCGGCTGGCCGTTGAGTGCGTGGCTCACGCCGGAACTGAAACCATTTTATGGCGGGACCTATTTTCCGCCGGAGAATCGCGGCGGACGCGTGGGATTTCCTTCGCTCCTCCACGTGATCGCGCGCGGGTGGCGCGATGAACGGGACAAACTGATCGCCGAAGGTGAACGCGTCATCGCGTTGCTGCGGCAGCAGGCCGTTGAAAGCCCGCAGCTCGGGCAGCCCATGGCGGAAAACGATGGGCCGCCTTCGGACGCCGAGGCTCCGGCGTTTAGTTCCCAGCTTTTTCCCGCGGCGACGGCGGCCTACGAGCAGGGCTTTCAGCATTTTTACCAGACCTTCGATCCGGACCATGGCGGCTTCGGCGGCGCCCCAAAATTTCCGCGCGCGAGCAATCTCGCGTTTTTGTTGCGCTGTGCAGCGCAGCAAGGAACAGCATCGGAGTTAGGTCGTGCGGCCATCGACATGGCGGGCCACACGCTGCGCTCGATGGCGCAGGGCGGGATTCACGATCACGTGGGCGGTGGGTTTCATCGTTACTCGGTCGATGAGGCCTGGTTCGTGCCGCATTTCGAAAAGATGCTCTATGATCAGGCGCAGATCGCGGTGAACTTTTTGGAATTGAAACAGGCGACCGGCGATGAGCGCTATGCGTGGTTGGCCCGCGATATCTTCGACTATGTGGCGCGTGGCCTGACGAGTCCGGACGGCGGTTTTTATTCGGCGGAGGATGCGGATAGTGCGCCGCCGGAGGCCGCGGCAGCCGGGCGAAGAGACCAGGAACCAGGGACGAGTGGCACGAAAAGTGAGCACGTGGAGGGCGCGTTTTATGTTTGGACGAAGCCGGAAATCGTCGACGCGTTGGGCGCAGACGCGGAATTTTTTTGCGGGCATTTTGGGGTCAAAGCGGAGGGCAACGTCGCGGCTGCGCTCGACCCGCACGGCGAATTCAAAGGTAAAAACATTCTGGCGCCGGCGCGCTCGTTGGCGGAATCAGCGCGTGTGTCCGGACTGACCACGCAGGTGGCCAACGATCGCCTGCAGGCAGCGCTCGAAACGATGCGCCGGGTGCAAGGTGGGCGGCCGCGACCGGGATTGGACGACAAGGTTATTGCGGCCTGGAACGGGCTGATGATTTCCGCGCTGGCACGGGGCGCTCAGGTGCTTGAAGGCCAACCGGGCCAGCGTGAGGCCGGACCCTGTCTGGCCGCCGCGATCCGCGCGGCGGAGTTTGTCGAGCGTGAGTTATTCGATGCGGAGCGAGGGATTCTTTACCGGTGCTGGCGCTTCGGTCGCGGTACGAACGAAGGCTTCGCGGAGGACTACGCCTATTTTATCCAAGGCCTCCTCGATCTGTATGAAGCGTCGTTTGAAATCCGGTGGCTTCAATGGGCGGAGCGTTTGCAGCGGACGATGGACGGTCTTTTTTGGGATGAGTCCGCTGGCGGATATTTCAATTCTGCAGCGGGGGACGCGGCGATAATTCTGCGCTTGAAGGAAGATTACGACGGGGCTGAACCGGCCCCGAGTTCGGTCGCCGCGATGAATTTACTGCGACTTGATGCTATGGTAGGCGAAGCGACGGCGGGGCGGGGCGAGAGCGCTGTGCCCACCGGCCGGCTGACGCATCGCGAGCGAGGTTTGAAAACGCTCGAAGCCTTTTGTGGCCGCTGGAGCGGAACCCCCCACGCTTTGCCGCAGATGTTGTGCGCGTTGGAGCTGGCGTTCGAGTCCCCGCATCACGTGGTGATTGCGGGCGATCCTAAGGCGGATGATTTTCGCGCGCTTGCGGCGGTGTTGTCCGAGAAACTGGGCCCGCGACGGACGGTGTTGGCGGCGGATGGCGGGGCAGGTCAGGCGTGGCTCGGCCTGCGGGCGCCGTGGCTCGCCGCGATGCGGCCGATCGGTGGGCACGCGGCGGCTTACGTGTGTCAGGAATATTCGTGTCAGGCGCCGGTAACGACCACGGATGAGTTGCGCCGGCTGCTTGGAATCAACGAGGCCGAGCTGGTTTGAGCCGGCGCACCGGAACGGGCGAGTTTAGTTTGAGCGTTGCCGAAGACGTAGAATCGGGCGCACGTTAACGAGGTGAAAACCCTCGCCGTTGAAGCTGATGCGCTTGCCCGGACGCTCCGGCGTCAAGTTTGGCTTCGGCGCGGACACGACGCGTTGGAGGCGTTGGATGGCGAAGCCGCATGGAAGTTGCTGGAGAACCACCCTGCGCGCAGGGTCGTGACTCGATTGGATTATGCCAGGGATGGACGGGCTGGAGCTCGGCCGGCGGCTGGAGGAGCGGCGGTCAATTCGCCGTTACCGCAAAGAAATCCACGACGAGAAAAATTATTGGCATCAGGTGGAAGGCTCCATCAACGAACGCACCGGCAGAGAATTCAGCCACTCGG
>CAIXKG010000145.1 GCA_903919985.1 uncultured Opitutia bacterium
AAAACCGACCTCGCCGGGCCCCGTGCTCGACTGGGGTCGCACGCGTTATGCGGACGCCTCACAGCGGCAGGCTGAACTCGTGACTCGCCGCCTTGCCGGTGACATCGCTGACACGCTCGTGTTTACCGAACATGAACCGGTTTTCACGATCGGCCTGCGCGCCGGAGCGGAACAGCATCTCGTTTGGAACGAGGCGCAGCTGGCCGAGGCCGGCGTCGAGGTCGCGAAAACCAACCGTGGTGGTGACATCACGTATCATGGACCGGGACAGATTGTCGGCTATCCCATCGTCTCGCTCACGACGCACAAGGATCTGCACGCCTATCTTCGCTTTCTGGAGCAGGTCGTGATCAACGCGGTCGGTTCGCTCGGCCTCGCCGCGAGCCGCCGGCCCGGACTCACAGGCATCTGGTTGGGCTCGCGCAAAGTCGCCGCCGTCGGCGTTGCCGTGAAGCGCTGGGTTACTTACCACGGCTTCGCGCTTAACGTGAACGCCCACCTCCCCCATTTCGCCGGCATCGTGCCGTGCGGGATCAGCGCCGGCGAAGGCACGGTGACGTCGTTGCAAGCCGAGTTCGGCCATGAACTCGATTTGGCAGAGGTAAAACGCGTCCTCGGGCGGGAATTCTGGTCGGCGCTCCCGGAGTTTTTAGCGACGGAAGTCGTGACTCAAACCCGGTAAAGCGATTTCCTCGCCCACTCTGTTTACAGAAAAAAGCCGTGTTCATCCGTGCAATCCGTGGTTAACTCCTCTCTTCATTCCTAAATGGACACCTCGCGCAAACCCTCCTGGCTCCGCGCCAAACTGCCCAGCGGCCCCGGCTACCATGCCGTCCGTTCGCTCGTGGACGAACACAAGCTCCACACGGTCTGCCAGAGCGCGCAGTGTCCGAACCTCGGCGAATGTTGGTCACGCGGCACGGCCACGCTGATGATCCTCGGCAACATCTGCACGCGTTCCTGTAATTTCTGCGCGATCCAAACCGGCCGTCCCACGGAACTCGATCTCGGCGAACCCGCGCGGGTCGCCGATGCCGTCGCCAAGATGGGACTTCGCCATTGCGTGATCACGAGCGTTGCCCGCGATGAACTTGCCGACGGCGGCGCGGCCGTCTGGGCTTCCACCATCCGCGCCATCCGTCACCGCAATCCGCAGACCGCGATCGAGGTACTTACGCCCGATTGGAAAGGCCGACTCACCGACCTCGACACCGTCCTCGACGCGAAGCCCGATATTTTCAATCACAACCTGGAAACCGTGGAGCGCCTGCAAAAGCCCGTACGCGTGCAGGCCCGCTATGATCGCTCGCGCAGCGTACTCCAACACGCGAAGTCCCGCGGTTTCACCACGAAGACCGGCATCATGCTCGGTCTCGGTGAGCAGCCGGCCGAAATCGAACAAACGCTGCGCGACATCGCGAGCGACCGGACCGACATCCTGACCATCGGGCAGTATCTTCAGCCCACGCCCCAGCATCTAAAGGTCGAGCGGTGGGCGCATCCGGACGAGTTCGCTCACTGGAAACAATTCGGCCTCGGCCTTGGCATCGGCGTCGTCGAAAGCGGCGCGATGGTAAGATCAAGTTATCACGCCGACGAGCAGTCGCAAAAGTATACCGGGGTCGAGCATCTGAACACGGCGAACGCGCTGGTGGGCTGAGTGCGGCGAGCAGTTTAACCAAAGCGTAGCCGCGAACCAAGCAGCGGCAGGCGTCCCTGCCTGCCGGGTTCAGCCTCGTCGTTTCGGCAGGCCGCGGAAAAACTTAAAACGCTCGCGATTACAGCTCCGTATATTTGTCGGACCGGCCCTTCGCTTTTTCCACGGGATATTTTTGGGCGTTGGCCGCCATCTTCGCTTCGATCGCCGCGGCCACGTCGAGGCCCGTGATATTGGCGAACTCCAAGGCGTAGATGACGACATCCGCGAGTTCTTCGGCGATTTTCGCCCGCTTGACCGGGTCAGCGACGATCTGCCGCGACTGTTCCGGCGAGGCCCAAAGAAAGTGCTCCATGAGCTCCCCAGCCTCGGTTGCGAGCGCCATGCTGAGATTTTTGGGCGCATGAAACTGTTCCCAGTCCCGGACCCGCGCGAAGGCCAGCACGCGATTTTTGAGTTCGTCCACGGTTGTGGTCGCATCGGAGAGAGAAGACATGCGACCATTTTGGTCGGGCGCGCCGCGTCACACAATCTTCACGCGTACAAAATTTTTGCGGCTTGGCACGCGGCCTGCATTTATTGTTTCGTCAGAGAAATCGCTCCCATGACCTTGGCCCAACAACATCTCCGCAGCCACGCCGGCACTTCGTTTACGAAGGCCGTGCAAACGTGCTGCGCCCAGATGCGCCCGGTCGTCTCCCATTGGAGCCAGAAAACGACCCCAGCGGGCTTCTTAAACTAAACCTCCGCACTCACGGAAGAGTTTAGACCACCAAGAAGCCCGGAACCCTAAAGGTCCCAGGAAGCCACCGCTTTAAACCATTTCCCTCCTCCCAATTTTCTCCCGTTAAAATTTCCCGACGCTCCGATTTCAGATTTTAAATTTCCGATTTTCCTCCCATGCACACGATCATCCGTCCGCCCAGTCCCGCCAGTCGCACTCGCCCAACGGAAGCAGCCAACCTGCACGCTTTCCGCCAGCCGAACTACGACTGCCGCGACCAGCCTGATCGCGTGAAACTGGCCGTGTACGTGCCAGGCGTGGAAGCCGCGGGCATCGACATCGAAGCCCGTGGACCCGATTTGGTCATCACCGCCCGAAAGGCTCATTTCGTGCGCGTGAACTGGCAGTCCGCCCACCTCGAGAGCGCGCAACGCGACTACCAGCTGCGCCTGCGGTTGGGCGGCGGCTTCGACTACGCGGCGATGGCCGCCGAAGTCCATGACGGCGTCCTCACCGTGAATTTGCCGAAACGCGCTCCGGCGTTCGGCGAAACCGCAAATCCGTTCAAACGGGTCGCCGCCTAACTTTGCTCCGACCGTTTGAAGAGCGCGTGAACGCGTACGTTAGCCTCACAGCTGGCGTACGTCTCACCCGCTCTGCAACGGCCCGGAGCCCGCGCGGCCATCCGGCTGAGCGAAAAAAAATAGCCCGCCTTGCGGCGGGCTATTTCTGAATGGGTTCCAGCAGGGTCATCAGACCATCAGGACGCGGAAACGGAAGGGACCGGTTTGTTGCGCCACAAAAGAAGAAGAGCTAGAAATACGATCGCGAGTGCAGCTGGAATCACCGTCAGCGAGCCCAGCGCCTCCAAACCTGCGGAGGCCTGAAGTTGCGTCCACTGCGTCGCCAGCGCGCTACCGGCTGGCGCGGCCGAGAAAGTTTCCACCGTCTGACCCGCCGGTAGGCGCACCGCGATGGCCTTGTCGAACCAGGCGCCGACCAACGGCACTACGTAACTGGCGCTGAGCATGCCCGCGCCACCCATGATCGCGAGACCGAGTGCGCCCGTTTTCGGGAAACGCTCGCTCACCGTTCCCAGCATGGTGGGCCAGAAAAACGTGACGCCCAAAGCAAATACCGTGGCCGCACCAAAAAGCGGCACGCCCGAGGATTTGCTCATCGCGTAGAGACCGAGCGCGCTCAAAACCGCACTCAGCACCAGCATCCCTGGAGGCGAAACGCGGTGCACGAACACGCCGGCAAATTGCCGGCCTGCCCACATCAGGCCGGTGATCCAAACCAGCACGAGCGTTCCAGACACCCCGGCATTGCTCAAAATCGTCGGAATCCAATTCTGCGCACCGAACTCCGTCGCGGCCGTCATCAACATACAGGCGACCATGAGGAGGAATATGGGATTGAGGCAGGCGCCGAACATCGAACCGGTCGACACGCCCTGCTCCACGCGTTCCGTGCGGGGGAACGTTTGCCCCAGAAACATCACGCCGTAGACCGCGAGCGGGATCAGCATCGTTGCAAACTGTACCTTCCAACCGAACTTCTCCAAGGCGAGCGCCGTCAGGCCGCCGATCACAATACCGCCCGGGAACCACGAGTGAAAGTGATTCAACTTCGTGGTGCGATCGCTCGGATAAAGCGAGGCGATCAGCGGATTGCAGACCGCTTCGACCGAGCCGTTGGCGATGCCAAAAATCAACGTGCCGGCAAACAGACTCCAATAGTTCCAAGCGAAAATTGTGAGCAAAATACCCGCAACGTGGCCCAACCACGCCAGCCACATGATCCGTTTCATGCCGACCGCATCGCACAAGGGTCCACCAAAAATGATCGCGAGGGTAAAGCCCCAGAAGGCCGTGCTGTTGACCACTCCGACCTGAGTGAACGACAGCTTAAATTCAGTGGCCCACGCTCCCGCGGCACTGGCACGCAGGGCAAAACTCATGGCTGTGACAATCAAAGCGACACAACTGGCCGCGAAGAGACGGGATGGTTTCATATTTAGGGAGGATTGAAGCAGGACCGAATGCGTCGTGAATGGACGCTGGGGTTTTCGTGGGGCAAACGAGGAAACTGAACGTTAATGGAGGTGCCCAAGCAGGGCGCAAGGCCGCTTTTTTGCGCAACGCGCACCGAGCCCTGTTGATTTTTTTCATCTCAAAAATTATCCAGCGGGCACTTTTTCAGCTGATCTCTGTCTCGTACCCCGCCATGCCTATTCCACTTCCAAATTTTCGCCTTCAGCTGCCGGCTGAAAAGCCGGCCATCGTTCAGATGGTCACGCGGGAAGATATGATTTGGAACCGGCCCATCTTTCGCGCGCCGCCCTTGAGGATCAACGCGCCGGCGGTCGATGCAGCGGAATTTCCGTTGGTCGCGCCCGTCACGAACTTCACCGCGTCGCGCTAAGAACGGAGCCCGCCCAGCGCAACCTCAGCGCCGGGCAGCACGAGGCCGGCCTGTCTCGCATGGCCTTGGCCTTCCGCACCGCGATGCCCATCGCTGCACTTTAAACCTGCAATCCATCCGGAATTTTTGGCCATGAAGAGGCACAAAAATTATTTACCTCCTCTGACCATTTCCCGTGCGCGCCTGTAGGTGCATCGACGCGTTGCAGCACCCTGGAAATTTTCGGGCCTCTTCGTGGCCAAAACCCTGATTCCGCTCAACTCCGTCCCGCTCCGCCTCACTTCTCGGACACGAGCCAGATCGCATCGCCCCGCGCACCGGCGCCCTGCGCGAGCACACGGGCCAGAAATTTCACTGTCGTCTCCGCCTCACCGGCAAACTGCCACGGCGGATTCACGATCACCAAGCCACAGCCTTTCATCTTCAACGCCGCGGGATTCACCACCAATTCCACCGCGAGCGTGGGCGGCAAATCGAGCGCCTGCAGTTCCGCGAAGAAAAAATCCACCTTCGCCCGCTCGGTCAGCGGGTACCAGATCGCGTACACCCCACTCGGAAAACGGCGGAGCCCTTCCTTCAACGCCGCCACGATCTGCGCCCACTCGTCTTGCGCCTCGAACGGAGGATCAATCAGCACCAGCGCCCGTTTCTCCGGCGGCGGGAGCATGGCCCGCAACGAGGCGTAGCCATCGCCCGCCCGCACGCGCACGCCGAGCTTGAACTGAAAATTTTCCTGCAGCGCCGCCGCCTCCGCCGGCTGGCGCTCGCACAACATCAACCTCTCCTGTGGCCGCGCGATCAAATCGATCAGACTCGGCGAACCGGGATAGTAACGGGGTAAAAGCGCACGGTTGCCCTCCCGGCGGTCAAACTCCCGGACGAGCGCCACATAGTCCGCCAGCGACGCCGGAAGTTTTTCTCCCGTCGCTTCCGCGTTCTCCGCGTCGCGCGCCGCCGACCACAAGCGGCCGATGCCCTCCGGCCATTCGGGCGTTCGCGCCAGCGAATCGCCCGTAGCGGCCGCCTCCAAATCGTAGGCCCCGCGGCCGGTGTGCGTGTCGAGGTAAAGAAAACCTTTTTCCTTTTTCTGCAGAGCACGCGCGAGCTGCACGAGAAGCGCGTGCTTCATCACATCGGCGAAGTTGCCGGCGTGAAAATGGTGGCGGTAATTCACGCCGAAAGTACCGGCACCTTGACGACCACCTTGCGCACCAGCACCGGCGCGGCAATTGCGAGGCCGCCCATGTGGGCGTCCGGCGGAAAATAAACGCCTACCGAACCCGGCCCAAAACGCAGGACGCTGCCCCGCTCAAACGGCTGATAAAAAATCACGTCCCGCGCCGGCGTGAGATCCTCGGCCAGCAAGAGCCGGTCGCGATCGGCGATCTCCATGGTCTCGTCACCAGCGTATACCGCCTGGACATCGATGTAGGCGCGGTGCGTCTCCCACTTTCCCTCCGCGCGCGGCTTGGTCAGATAAACCTGCGAGAGGGCAAACGCGCCACCCGCCAGCTCGGTGCGCTCGGTCTGGCCCGCGGCGAGCCCAAAGAGTTGCCGATGCGCCGCACTGCCCGCACGACCGGCTTCCTCGACGAAGGCAAACGCCGCCGCGAAATGTTCCGGCCGGGTCAATTGAGCGCGCAGGGTGGAAAGCGAACCGTAGAGAGCCATGCGCCGAAATTCACGCCGCCGTCGTCACGCAGGCAAGACCCGAAACCAAGGATTATGGTCTGCGCCGTCCCATTTTTTAATTCTGGGCCCACGTGAAAATTTATCCCCGCCTTCTTCCGCGCACGCGCTTCGGTCGTTCCGGCCGCAGTTTTCGCCGCGACCTTTTTGTTGTCCGCCAAAAGCGTTGCCGCTCTTTGGCCCGGCGTTTTTATTGCCCTTTTACCGTGGCCGCACTCATCCGCATTTTCTCCGACATTCACTACGGCGACCGGATGAGCACCGTGCGCTCGCTGGGGCAATTGCGGCCTTTGCTGGCTGACGTCGATCGCGTGATTCTCAACGGCGACACGGTCGACACCCGCATTGGCCCGCACGCGGCGGCGACCGCGCGCGACCTGGCAGCCGTCACCGAGTTTTTCAACCGCAGCTCGGGCCCGGTCACGTTTGTCACCGGCAATCATGATCCGGATATTTCCCCGCATCACGCAATCGATCTGGCGGCCGGTCGGGTCTTCGTGACGCACGGCGATATCATTTTCGAAAACATCGTCCCGTGGAGCCGGGACGCCGCGACGATCTCGGACCGCATCCACGCCGGGCTGGCCCAAATGCCGGAGTCCGAACGCCAGCAGCTCGAGCCGCGTCTCCAACTTTTTCGCCGCGTGTGCGCGTCGATTCCGCAACGCCATCAAGCGGAACCCAACCCCTTCAAACACGCGCTGCGTCTGGCGGCCGATACGATGTGGCCGCCCTCGCGGGCCTTGAGCATTCTGCAGGCGTGGCGCGAGACCCCAGAACGCGCGGCCGCGATCACGACTGCGCACCGTCCCGCCGCAAAATTCGCGCTGATCGGTCATCTCCACCAACCCGGCTGCTGGACCACGCGGTCCGGCGTCACGGTGATCAACACCGGATCCTTCAGCCGCCCGTTCGGCGCCTGGGCGGTCGACATCGGCGATGACCGGCTCGTTGTCCGCCGCGTCGTTCCGCGCCGTGGAGAGTTTCACCCGGGGCGCATCGTCGCGGAATTTCCGCTTTAGCTTTTCCGTGACCGATTTTTGTAGCGGCAGGCGTCCCTG
>CAIXKG010000146.1 GCA_903919985.1 uncultured Opitutia bacterium
CGAAAAAATCCTTCGAGTGGTCACTCATCGAACACGAGCCGCACGTTCTGCACACCGCGAAAAAGCTGGAGCATAAAATCCCCCAAAAGGTGAAAGTGCCCGACTACGCCAAGCGCCTGCCCAAAGGCATTCAGAAGTTCACGACCAAGGGCGTCTACGATCTGGGTAAAAAAACACACTTGAGCTTCACTCAAGGTGCCGGCCACGGTGGCTCGCACCCGCATCTGGTGCACGAGTTTCTGACCGCCTTGGCCGAGGGCCGCGAGTGCTATCCCAACGCCGTCAAATCCGCCAACTGGACCTGCGTCGGACTCTGCGCGCATGAGTCCGCGCTCGCAGGGGGCAAGATCGTGAAACTCCCCGCATTTACCCAGGGCTGAGTTTTTTGTAAAAACACCCGCCCGGGCCCACGCAAGGTACTACTCAATAAGTGTCACGTCGTTATCAGGGAACGGTTACCCCTATTTGCATCGGTTCGTGAGTGCGGGGATTGCCCTAATCGGTGATGTGTTTCGGAACGGGCCGGGTACGTTCAAATCCCCCTTAAAGCAGGATACCGCCGACCCCGCAGCGCAGCTCCGGGCGTTACGCTTTCGAGCGTTACGCTTTTTAGCGTTACGCTTAAAAGCGTATTTTTATTGCCCCCGCCTGCCGCCTCCTTCACCCTGTTTCCGTGACCACGTTTGCAAACCCGTTCTTCTTCGAATCCCCCAGCGGCCGATGGTCTTTCACGGACCGCGAACAGTTGCTGCCCGCGCTTTCCGCGTTGCTCGGTCAACGCGGCCGCCGGCTTCTGATCTATGGCCGCCGGCGCATGGGCAAGACTTCGTTGGTCCAACATGCTGCCGCCAAAGCCGGTCACGTTTTCATCTACGCCGACCTTTCCACCGCCGCCAGTTTGACCGAGTTCGCGGCCAAACTCTTGTCCGCCGCTCCCAAGGAATCGGACAAGCGCCTTGCGAGCATTCTCGGCCTCGCCCGTAAACACCTCAAATCCTTCGCGGTCGCGGCCGGCAAATTCACCCTATCCGGCGAGCTTCGGACGGAAGAGGCCAAACAATCTCTTGATCAGGTACTGAACTACTTGAACGCCCGCGCCGAGCTCGACGATGCCCCGTGGACGGTCTGCCTCGATGAATTTCAAGACATCCGGACCATTGGCGGTGACCGCGCCGAATGGAAGCTGCGCGGCCTGATTCAAGACCACCGCCACCTCAACTATGTCTTCACCGGGTCCGACCATCGTCTCCTCGCCTGGATGACCGAGCCCAGCGCGGCATTTTTTAAACAACTTCATCAAATGGAAGTCGGTCCGATTGAAGCCGGCCATCTCGCCCGTTGGATCGAGCGGCGAGCCAATTCCGGCGGGGTGCCCGATTTTCCCTATGGTGAAGCCATTGTCGCTTTGGCCGGCCCTTGCACCGGCGACGTCGTCCGACTCGCCAAGGTTGCTTTTGACCTGGCGGCTGGAGGGCGCACCCAAGACCTCGTCCCGACCGCGCTCGAC
>CAIXKG010000147.1 GCA_903919985.1 uncultured Opitutia bacterium
AGCGGTTTTTAACCAAAGGACAGCCGCTGGCGATGGTGCGGCCGGCAGAGACGCCTGCCGCTGCCCAAAGCAGTCACGGAAAAACCTAAACCACCCTAGAAAAAATCCGGCTTCAGCTATTTTCATCGGCGGCACGGCCATCGGTCTTGGGTGCAGTACGACGCGACAGACTGAGCGGCGCGGTAGGCGATTAAATCTTGTTAACCCTTTCCGGAGTGGCCGAGGCCGATTCCCTCGGGCCGTTTTAGCAAACGGCCTCCTCGGTTCACCCGAGGTCAGGCCAATGTTTTCATGTCGATCACGAAGCGGTATTTCACGTCGCTCTTCAGCATGCGCTCATAGGCGGTGTTGATCTGATCCATCCGAATCATCTCGATGTCGCAGGTGATGTTGTGCTGCCCACAGAAATCCAGCATCTCCTGCGTCTCGGGCAACCCACCGATCAGCGAGCCAGAGAGAGAGCGTCGACGCATGAGCAGCGGAAACGCCGCCACGGGCAGTGGTTTTTCCGGCGCGCCGATGAGCACTAAATTACCGTCGCGTTTCAGCAGATTGAGATAGGCGTTGAGATCGTGCGTCGCGGAAACGGCATCGAGCACGAAATCGAAGCGACCGGCCTGCGCCGTCATTTGGGCCGCGTCGGTGGAAATGACGACCTCGTCGGCGCCGAGACGTTTTCCGTCTGCGACTTTGCTAGCCGACGTGGTGAAGAGAACGACGTGAGCGCCAAACGCCTTCGCGAATTTCACCCCCATGTGACCGAGACCGCCCAGCCCGACGATGCCGACTTTATGACCCGGACCGACTTTCCAGTGACGCAGCGGGGAATACGTGGTGATACCCGCGCAGAGCAGCGGCGCGGCCGCGGCAAGATCGAGATTAGCCGGCATGCGGAGCACGAAGTCCTCCGTCACGACAATGCTCTGCGAATAACCGCCGAGCGTCGGCGTACCGAGATGCTTTTCCGTGGCGCCGTAAGTTCCGACCATGCCGGCGTCGCAAAACTGTTCCAGCCCTTCGCGGCAATTTGGACAGGTGCGGCAGGAATCGACGAGACAGCCCACCCCGACGGTGTCGCCGACTTTGAATTTTTTCACGCCGGTGCCGATGGCGGTGATGCGACCGACAATCTCATGCCCGGGCACGGCGGGATATTGGGTGAACGCCCACTCATTCCGCGCGTAGTGGAGATCGGAATGACAGACGCCGCAGAAAAGAATCTGAATTTGCACGTCGGACGGCGTCGGCTGACGGCGCTCGATCGTGGTGGCGCTGAGGGCCGACGTGGCACTGGCGGCGGAAAAAGCCTTGGTGGAATAACAGACAGGTTTGGTCATGAGTGAGTGGGCGAGTAACGGGCGACACCCTTCGAGCTGTTTGCGGGGAAGCGCAAGCGGTCAGATGAAGTGAAAGTCCAGGGTCGATTGCCCGCGAATTCGGTTGTTCCTCAGCTGATCCATCGAGCGATGCCAAAAGCAGCCGCCGCCGCCAGCCCGCCGATTACGCTCGTTTGCAGGGCACTACGAATCACCGGCACGCCCGTGAACCGCCCCTTGATACCCCCAAACAAAGCCAACGCCACCAGCGTAACCGCGACGGAAAAGCGTAGTGCCCGATGCGCATCGTCGGTGAAAAGATAGGCACTCAGAGGAATCACTCCGCCCGCAATGTAAGCGACCGAAATGGTCATCGCGCTCTTCCACGCGCGAGAGGGGTCAGGTTCTTCCAGCCCCAACTCGAAGCGCATCATGAACGAAACCCAATCCTTCGGCCGCTGGCGCAGCGATTCGACCACCGGCGCGCACGCCTCGGGAGTAATCCCGTAGGACTGAAAAATCTCGCGCACCTCCTCAGCCTCGGCGTCGGGGATGGACCCGATCTCGTGCTCCTCGCGCAACCGTTCGTGGGCGTAATGTTCGGCATCGCCGCGGGCGGCGAGATATCCGCCCAGTCCCATCGCAATCGATCCCGCGGCAATTTCCGCAAACCCCGCGGTCACGATCAAGTGGGTCTGCGAAATCGCGCCGGTCAATCCCGCCGCGAGGGCAAACGGCACGGTCAAACCATCCGCCATGCCGATCACCACATCGCGGACCGCCTCACCAGCTGTAAAATGTTTTTCAAGGTGAAGCTTCATGATTGAACGCAAACGTGCCGGCGAATGAGCGCTGAGAACACTCTATTCGGAGGACGACGCACCGCCGATCCGCGTATTTTACCGCGTGCAACGACTGTGGCTGATTTTCTGCCCACGCTCATGGAACGCCGTAAAACCTTTCGCCTTCCGGACGGCGTGATTCGCGGATCCCCATGGAAAAATGACGCGCCCCTGAGCGCGTGGGTCATCCCTCCGTGCGACACGTGGTAATTTTCACGCTTTGAATCCGCGCCCTTTCGCGCTTTTCGCGGGCAAACGAATTGTCCGGATTTTAAGGGCGGATGAGTTTCGGCTTTCGGCTCGTCTCCTCCAACCTCGCCAGTGTTGCATCGGGCATTCGGTCGAACGCCCACCGGTCGTGACCCGTTAAACCCCCACACCATGAAAGCTCCGTTCTCCCTTGCTGCTGCGATCATCCTTATCAGCGCGAGCCTAGCGTCGGCTCAGCCTGCCGCCGCTCCCGCTGCGCCTGCAGCGCCCGCCGCCGCCGGACGCGCTGCACGTCCACCCGCGCCCCAGCGCGATCCACTCGCCGCGGGCTACGTGAAAGCCACGGAATTGCCCGATGGCCAGGTGCCGCCGATGGGGGCCGACGGCAATTTCATCATCGGCCCGACCCACACGCCCGCGCCGGAAATGAGCCCCGTCAAAGAGGGCCCCAAGGGCACGGTCCACAAATTCACCCTCGATTCGGCCGACAGTAAATTTTACCCCGGCGTCGAGCGGGATGAGCCCGCCGCGGGAGCCGCGCCGGCCGGACCCAACGGCACGGTAGGCAACCATCCCAAGCCGTATAAGCGCACCGTTTCCGTTTACGTCCCCGCGCAATATGTCCCCGGGACCGTGGCGCCGGTTTTGATCACCACCGACGGCGATGGCCGCGCCTACAACGTGCTCGACCATCTTATCCCGCAAAAAAAATTGCCCGTGATGATCGTCGTCTCAATTCCGCCCGGCGGTCCCGATGGACGCGGCGGCCAGCGCAATCTCGAGTACGACACGGTGTCCGGCAAATACAGCGACTTCGTCGAGACCGAGGTCCTGCCGATGGCCGAAAAAATCGCCAACGTGAAAATCACGAAGGATCCGAACGGCCGCGCCGTGATGGGCACGAGTTCGGGCGCCGCTGCGAGCATGACCATGGCCTGGCTTCACCCCGAGCGCTATAGCCGGGTCCTGACATTCTCCGGCACGTTCACCAACAATCAATGGCCGGTGGATCCGGCCTATCCGCATGGCGCTTGGGGACTCCACGAGACTCTGATTCCCAACAGCCCGGTCAAAAAGCTCCGCATCTACATGGAGGTCGGCGATCGCGACAACTTCGGTGGGGACATGCGGGACTGGGTCCTGGCCAACGAAAACATGGCAAAGGTGCTCACGGAAAAAGGCTATCACTACAAATTTGTGTTCGCGCGCAACGCCGGGCACACCGATCGCCCGACCATTTCGCAGCTCTACCCCACCGCCCTGCAATGGATCTGGCAGGGCTATCCGATCGAGGGGAAGTGAGCGTCCCGCCCCCGCTCCACGATGGAGCGGGGTATCGTTAGAGCCGACCCAAGAGCCCGCCGCGCCGTGGGCCGGAGACCACGGCGCCAAACTGGGCCGCTCAGTTTCCCCGTCGCTCCTCTGCTTTAGGCGCGGTCGTTGGCGAAACATCCGGGCCGGGCACAAAAAAATAGATGACCGCCATCGTCGCGGCGGTGCCGACGACCAAAAAGGCGATGCCGAGCTGCCGGCGCCGCGGCAACGCGAGCCAGAGAATGAAGCCGGTGAGGCACGCAAGGACGATCAAGGCCGCGCTGAAATCGATGACCCACCGCCAGGCCGGACCGGTGTAGCGACCGCGATGGAGATTATTGATGATCGCGATCAATCCGTACTGCTCGTTATGCGCGGCGACCCGCCCCGTGGATTTAGTCACGGTGATGTCCCAGATTTGTCCCGGCTCCTTGAACGCGATCGCGTACTCGTCGTCGATGTCCGCGAAATTGGCCATGGCGCCGTGGATGCCCAGCGTCTGCCGCAGGTGCTCGACGATCCGCAGATTGTCGTGACTCGCGATCAAGGCCGGCGGGACTTGTCCGGTGTGTTCGGTCACGCGCGGCGGCGCGGAGTCGAGCAGGCCTTCATGATTGATCGTGAAGCCCGTGATGCTGAACAGCAGCATCACCAGCAGGCCAAGCATCGTCAGATAAATATGCACGGCGCGACAGGCCGCGAGGAGGGTCTTGTTAATGTTCACGGATCAAGTCGGGGGTGGGCCGTAAGCGACGGTCGAAGCATCCGACTCGGCGGTTTCAGTCATGGAGGCGGTCACGGGTTCAGTGGTGCAGTGCACCGTCGCCTCGCCGAACACGTGGTGTCCCTCCTCGCGGCAAAGTTCGAGCGAGATTTTGTAAGTGCCCATCGGCAGGCGACGGCCCACATCGTCTTTTCCATCCCACACTACGGTATACGAACCCGGCGGACGCGTGGCGCGGGCCGTGACGAGCGCGCTCTCATTGCTCCGGCCCAGCTCATTGGTCCAGGTCGTCAATTTGCGCTGATAGCGTTCGTCGGTGCCCCAAACCGTGATCGTACGCACGACCTTCCCTTTGGCGTCCTCGACCCAAACCACCACGTAAGGCCGATAAATCTCCTTCGGGCGGGGGCCTCCGCCAGGGCTGGGCCCGGCCGCATGTTTTTTCAAAATCACGGGCAGCGTGAGTTGAAAACCGGCGGGCCAATGAGCGGCGGCCACCGGCGCTTCCTGCGGCGCAACCGGCGCGGCCGACGGCGCCGGGGCCAATCCGTTCGCCGCGGCGGGCGCGATCAACCCGCCGCCCACGTTGTTGCCCGCGGCATCGCCGAAAAGATAACCCGTTGCGCCGTGCGCGGCCGCGAGCGTGGCCCCCGCCGCCGGGCCGCCGATGCTCGCGGCCGTCGAGAGCGCGTTGGCCGCGACGCAATCGCGCGCGACCACCGTGGCGCTGCCGCCTGCTTCGCAAGGCCACAACGTGCGCGGATCGATGAGATGGGAAAAACGTCGCCCGCCCACGTCGAAAAACCGCGCGTAGCCTCCGCTCGTGGCGACCGCCGCATCGCGCAGGGTGAAGCGCGTGAGCGGCGCCGCGTTGTCCGCTGGGTTACGCGGATCGGCCACGCCGATGGTCCACGCCGAGTCGCCCCAAGCCCGGATATCGCCGCCCAGATTGATGAGTCCGCCGGAAGCGAAACGACGCGCCACCGCCACCGCGCGGTCGATGATGAAACTCTTGCCCAGCGCATCGACATTGAACGCCCGCGCGCGGCGCGCGGCCTGCGTCAGCGCGGCGGCCTCAGGCAACTGACCAGTGCGAGCCGCTTCGCGCCACGCCACGATCACGCCGCCAAGACGCGGGGTGATGAGACCCTGCGTGCGCGTGGACCACGTCTCATACACGGCCAGCAATTCCGCGAGTTCCACCGATGCTACCGGTGCTCCAGCGAGCACCCGGCTGATTTCACTCGCGGGATCATAGGTGCTGAGGATGCCGCGCAACCGTTCAATTTCGCCGAGAATCCGCGCCTCGCATTCGGCGGCGTCGCGCGGTCTTGCCGCCTCGACGAACAGATCGAGCGAAGTCCCGAGCACGTAATCGTAGCCCGCCGAAAAAAGTTTCAGGTCCGCCGCGCGCCGCAAGGGCAGATCGCCGCTTAGAACCTGAACGGCTGCACTTAATTTAGCGCCCGGAGTGAACGCCACCAATCCCGCCGCGGCTCCAGTGAGCCAGCGCCTCGAAGGTTGCGGGAAGATTTTTTTCATCAAAACAGGCGGTGAATTTCAGGGCGTTCGGCGGATGACGGACGGCGTTCTCGAAAGTTCCGACGCAAGTCGCAAGCCAAGCAAGCGGCGAGGTCCGGTAGCGGCGATGAACCGGCGCGTTCGGGCGGTTTAACCAAAAGCGTAGCGCGTAACGACGCAGCGGCAGGCGTCCCTGCCTGCCGAAACGAGAACGCCGAACCCGGCAGGCAAGGACGCCTGCTGCTACCCAAAACAGCCACGGAAAAAATTAAACCGCTCGAGCGATAACGCGGCCTGCCTTTTCAAAGCCCCGCGAGCCGGGTGTCGGCGTCGCCGAAGCGCGGGAGCTGAACGCCCACGCGATCCATGAGCGAGAGATACAGACTGCAGAGTTTGCGGTTGTCATCGCCCTTGGCCGTGTAGTCGAGCGTGCGGCCCGTTTCCAATGTGCCGCCAAAACCGCCGAGCGTGAGGATCGGCAGTTTGGTGTTGTCGTGGCGCGAACCCGAAAACATCGACGAAAGATAAAGCAGGCAGGTGTTGTCGAGGACCGTGCCCTGGCCTTCGGGCATCGAGTCGAGCCGCGAAGCGAGATAGGCGAGATTGCTGACGTAGTACCGGGAAATCTTCTCGTAGCCCTCGGAGAGATCGTCGTGCGAAGCCCCGTGGTGCGCGTTGCGGACGCCGAGGAACGGATAATAAAGCCCCGAGAAATCGCGACAGAGCACGAGCGACGCGATGCGCGTCTTGTCGGTTTGGAAACCGAGCGCGACGATGTCGCACATCAGGCGCATGTGTTCGCGGATATCTTCGGGCAGGCCGTTGTCGGGCCGTTTCATCGTGATGAGCGGCTGGCTGGCGCCCTGCGCGTTTTCCTGCGCCTTGTTCGCCTCGACGCGCATGCGGTCGACGCGTTTCTCTACTTCGCGCACGCTGGTCAGGTACTCTTCGAGTTTCTGGTTGTCCTCGGCGCTGATCTTTCGGCTCAGGCTCGAGGCGTCGTCCTTCACACGATCGATGACGCTCTGCATGCGCTTGCTGCCGCGATTTTCGAACAGGCTGTCGAACGCGAGCGAGGGATAAACTTCCATCGGCACCGGTGAATCCGCGCTCTGCCACGAAATATGCGAGCTGTATGCCATCGAGAAATTTGTCTCGTGATATCCGGACATCGGTTGCTCGCACCCGAGCACCAAGCTGGGCTGCATCGTTTCCTGGCCCAAGCGATTCGCGAGCACTTGATCGACGCTGATACCGCTGCGCAGTACCGCACCGCGCATGAGCGGCATGCCGGTGAGAATATTGCCGGTCTGGCCCGGATGGATACCCACGCCGACGGCCGGCCGGTTAAACACGCCATCGATCACGTTGAGTTTTTTCTTCAGCGGCGTGAGCGGCTCAAGCGATTTGCTCAGCTCCATGTCCGCGCCGTTACCCTTGGCCCACCAGTGCTCCGGGTTGATGCCGCAGCCCATGAAAACAGCGGCGAAACGTTGAGGATACGGCCGGGCCGGTGGCGTCGCTCCATCCGGATTTGCCGGCGCAGCAGACGGCGTCGAGGCAGCCAACGCAGGGAGTGAGTCCAGGAACGGCAGCGCCATCACCACGCCCGTGCCGCGGAGGAACCGGCGGCGGCTGAGCGCGCCGATGTTCGTCGGCTGGACGTACGGCCGCATGGGCCGGTTGGAATCGAGGCCGAGCTCCTCGGGTGAATGATCGTCGTCGAAATCGTGGGACATGGCGAAAGGGGGCTGGAAATTAGGCGGGGGCGAACGGAGGCGGCGTTCAGTTATTCGAGGCCGTTTTGATCGGACTCGGGACCGGCGCACGCTTGTTGAGAAATTGCGGGCTGGTCACGAGGGTTTCGATGAGCGCACCGAAGCGGTTATTTTCGGCGGCCAGCTTGGACTTCATCTGGTCGAGCAACGGACCGTCGGACATGATCAACGTGCGACCGAGTCCGTAGGTGAGAAGTTTGTTCGTGAGATTATCGACAAAATCGCGTTCGCGGTGGCCGCGGATGAAATCGCGCAGACCGGCGAGGCCCGTGCCGTTGACCCCGCCCGGAAATTCGGCCCGCGCATCAATCGCGTGACCGGCAAAATCTTTTTCCCGCCGCTCGCCGATGGCGCCGAAGCCCTCAAACACCAAGCCGTAGGAATCGAACCGCGCGTGACAGCTCGCGCACACGGGATTTTCGCGATGTTTGGACAATGTCTCGCGCAGCGTGAGTTCGCCGAGACTTTTTTCGTCGGCCGGCAAAACGGGCACGTTCGGCGGTGGCGGCGGAATGCGTTCGCCCAGGACCCGGCGCACGACCCAGTAGCCGCGCTTGACGGGACTCGTCCGCAACCCCGGCGAATTCGCAGTCAAAAAAACCGCCATCGGCAACAGCCCGCCGCGCTCGAAGCGACCGGCTTGCTCCACCCGCACCCAGGCATCGTTCGTGAAGTCGCCCGGCATGGCGTAGTGTTTCGCGAGCGACGCGTTCACGAAGGTGTAGTCGCCGTAGAGAAAATTCTGCAACGGACGATCCTGCTGCACGAGGTCGACGATGAAACGAATCGGCTCCTCGAACATTGCCTGGCGAAGATCGTTGTCGAAGCTCGGAAAACGCTCGCGATCCACCGCGTTGTGCTCCTCAAAGCGGCGGAAATCGAGCCAGTGGCCGGCGAATTCTGTGGCGAGATTCCGGATACGAGCATCCTTCAGCATGCGGCGCGTCTGGGCTACGAGCACGGCGGGAAGATGGAGATCGCCCGCGGCGGCGTGCGCGAGCAGTTCCTGATCGGGCATACTCGACCAGAGAAAATAACTCAGCCGGCTCGCCAACGCGTAGTCGGACAACGGCTGCACGGCCATTTTCGCTGGAGCGGTGGCTGGTTTTGCGGCGGCGGGCGCAGCGCTGGCAAATTGCGCCGAAGCCATCACGACGTTGGCGCGAGGCGAGCCTGCGGTTGACGTCGTGTTCCGTCCGCCTGCCCCGCCGGCCGCTTCGACAAGATCGATGCGATAACAGAAATTCGGCGACATCAGCACGCGGACAATGCAATCGCGCATCGCATCCTCATGACCGAGGCTGTTCGCCTCGCGGGCGTCGCGGTAGAAGGCGAGCAGATCGTCTCGTTCCTTCGCGGTGAGCGGCCGGCGCCAGGCACGCTCCGCGAAATCCTGCAACGACTTGAGGTGGCTGGGCACCGCGGCCTGGCGGGTCTCCTCCAGCCAATGAATATCGGCGAGCGTCCGGGCAAAATGCTCCTTGCTGGCCTCGAGCGCGACGCCCTTCAGGTTTGCCTGCCGCGCCAGCGTGAGCTCGGCGAGTTTCTTGATCATTTCCTCCGACGCAGCCTCGTGATTCTCGGGCCGGAATTGATCGAAGCCCTCGCCGCGCAACGAGCCGCCTTCGCCGCTGAGAAACGCCAGGTGCATGCGCGGTGCGACCGCCGCGTTGAAATAAAAAACGTCCCACAGCTTATCGAGTTCGCGGCGTGAAGCGTCGTCCAACACGAGCTCCGCCAGCGGACCATCGTCGCGGAAATAGCCAGTCTGCGCGTGCAAGCCGGCGCTGAGGAGGCGGCCTTCGAGCGTCGCCTCGGTTTCAGCATCCTGAAAAACCCGCGCGCGTTCGCTGATGAAAAATGCGTCGGGAAAAATGCTGGCGAAGCGAGCGAATCCGGCCTCGTGACGGCCGCGCTCCGCCTGGTCTTCGGGCACAATGAGATCCGGGTCCGCCGAGGTACCGCGCTTTTTCGCGCGGGCCAGTTGAGCCGTGACGGACGAGGTGGCGGTAACGACGGGTGCGTTAAGAAACACGCCGCCATATTTCACGATGTCCGGAGTCTTTGGGAGCGGTCCACCCGCTTTGCGCGCGGGCTGGGCCGCGAGCGCGAGATCGGCGATTTCCAACGCGGAAAGCGCTCGGCCATCGGCCGCGGTTTTCGCCACGGGCGCGGCCGGAGTGCCCAAACCGGCGGCGAGCTTTTCACCGACTTTCGGCGTCGCCAAAATTCCGGTGGTCGGCGCCTTGTCGAGCGCAGCCAATGCGCCGCCGGCCGCAGCGGCTGGAACCAATGCCCCGGAGCCAAGCTCGGGCAAATTGGCCGCAAGCGTGGGCACACCCGCACGCAGACGTGAAGCATCGAGCACGCGACGATTAGCCGCCATTTGTCGATCCTTCCAAAGCACGGCCGGCTGCGAGCCGCCACCGAATCCACCGCCGCCCAAATTTGGCACGTTCGGCACGAGTTGATCGCGCAAATTCAGGACCCAGTCGCGCAATTGCCCGGCGCGGGCGCGCATCGCCGCGGGATCGGTCGCAGCCGGCACCGGCCACGCGCGCCACGCGGCCTGCAATTTGGCGATGGGGCCGACTTGCTCGGCGGGGTCGTTTAGGGCCGACCAGATCGTGTTGAGATATTTGGCGCTGACGTTCGTTTCCATCGCGATATCCGTGAGCGTGGCCTGCGGACGCCCCATTTCGGCACGGTGCTGGAAGCGCCAGGCAGCGAGGAAATATTCGCCGAAATCCGTGGGCTGCCGCAGGTAGAAATCGACGATGCGCAGGACCGAATACTTGTCGCGGTCGTTATCATCGAGCATCGGATGCGGCGCAAAAGTGAAACCCTCCGGCTGCAGCACCAGATTGTCCGCAACCAGTTTGGCGGCGGCGAAATATTTTTTAACCAGCGCCGGCGACATCGTGAGCGACTCACCGGTGTTGTCGAAGCCGGCCTGATTCGCGGGATCGACGGGAAATTCCTTCGTAGGGCGAAGATCGACGCCGGTGAGATCGCGGATGGTGTAGTCGTACTCGGCGTTGTTCAGGCGCCGGGCCAAGACGGGGCCGGGATCGCCCAGGTGTTTGTCCGTCTCGTTTTTGCGGAGCGCCTGAATCCACGCCACGATTTCAGCTGATTGCTTGGCGGCGGGATGTTTTTTCGCTTTTTCCGGCGGCATTTCGCCCGCTTCGAGTCGCTCCTGAATCAACTCCCAATAACTGAATCCAGACACGACATTTGGTAACGTCGCAAACGCGCTCAGGTCGAGATCGGCCTCGGGCTTGTCTTTGCCGTGACAGGAAACGCAGTACGTCGCGACGAACGGGTGAACCGTTTTGTTGAAGCCCTGCTCGAGCGCGGCGTCGGTGAGCGCGGGAGCGGATGCAGCCGCGCCGAAGGCGAAGGGCGCGAGGCCAACAAATAGAGCAACGCCGAGCACCGGTGGCACAGGAAAAACATTCATTCGTGACAGCTTCATTAAATATTTAATCAAAATTCCCGGCGCTAACCGTTACAGCCCAGCCAAGCGGTTATCGGCATCGCCAAAGCGATCGAGCTTCACGCCCATGCGGTCCATGATACCCAAATAAAGACTGCTTACTTTGCGGTTTTCATCCCCCGCTTCCAAGTAGTCCAACGCCCGTCCGGTCTTGAGCGTGCCGCCCAGTCCACCTGCGGTCACAATCGGCAATTTCTTGTTATCATGCCGCGTGCCGGAAAACATGTTCGACATGAACATGAGGCAGGAGTTGTCGAGGACCGTGCCCTCGCCTTCCGGCATGGCGTCGAGTTTCTTGGCGAGGTAGGCCATCTGGCTCAGATGGAAACGTGCGATGCGCTCGTAGCCCTCGGACGTATCGGTGTGCGAGGCGCCATGGTGCGCGCCGTTCACGTTGAGAAATGGATAAGTGAGCGACGACAAATCGCGGGCGAGAATCAGGGAAGCCACGCGGGTCTTGTCGGTTTGGAATGCCAGGGCGACGATGTCGCACATCAGGCGCGTGTGTTCGCGGAAATCTTCCGGCAGTCCGTTCTCCGGCCGTTTCATGGTGAACAGTGCCTTGCCGGACACACTGGCGCGCTCCTCGGCCTTTGACTTGTCGGCGCGCATCCGATCGATGCTGCGTTCGACGTCGCGGACACTCGTTAGGTATTCGTCGAGCTTGGCGTTGTCGGACGCGCTGATCTGCCGGCTCAATTTCGCGGCCCGGTCCTTGACGCGGTCGAGGACGCTGATGTTGCGCGCCTGACCGCGGTTCTCGAAGAGACTGTCGAAGGCCAGCGAGGGGTACATTTCGTTCGGCACCGGCGAATCGGCGGTCTGCCAGGAAATGTGCGAGCTGTAGGCGTTCGAAAAATTCGACTCGTGGTAGCCAGTCATCGGCTGCTCGCAGGCGAGCACCATGCTGGATTGAATCGTGTTTTGTCCCACGGTGTTCGCGATGACCTGATCCATGCTGATGCCGCTGTGGATGATCGCGCCTTTGCGGAACGGTACGCCGGTGAGCAGATTGCCGGTTTGCGCCGGATGAATGCCCTGGCCCGTGGCCGACTTCGTGTAGAGACCGTGGATGACGTTGATCTTGGTCTTGATCGAATCGAGCGGTTCGAGCGTTTTGCCGAGCTCCATGTCGGCCCCGGAGCCCTTGGCCCACCAATGATCGGGATTTACGCCGCAGCCCATGAACATCACGGCAAAACGCTGGGGCAGCGCCGGGTTTTGGCCGTCCAAAGCCTTGGCCGCGGGCACCGCGGCCCCGAACACCGGCAGCGACTCGAGCCACGGCAACGCCATCGTCACGCCGACACCTTGTAAAAATGTGCGCCGGGTAAAATCGGGTGCCTGACCAGTGAACGAGCTGAGTTTTTTGTTCATGGGGATTACTGGGCGGCGAGGTCGGCCCGCGCTCGCTTGTTGAGAAACTGGGGACTGGTCACGATGCCTTCGATCACACTCTCGAAATGGTAGCCATTGGCAATGAGCTTGGCGCTCAGATCCTGGATCAGCAGATCGTCTGAGGGGATCAAACTGCGGCCGAGCGCGAACGCGACGAGTTTGCCGCACAGGTTGTCGACGAAATCGTTCTGCCGGCGATCTTGGATATATTTCTTCAAACCGACCATGCCCGCGCCGGTGGCGCCGCCCGGGAACGTCGCACTCGCGTCGATCGGCCGGCCCGCGAGATCTTTTTCCCGTCGTTCGCCAATCGGGCCAAATCCTTCGAAGACCAGCCCGAGCGCATCGAAGCGGTCATGGCAGCTGGCGCAGGCGGGATTATCCCGGTGGCGCGCAAGCATGTCACGCAAGGGCAAATCCAAGTGCGCTTCATCGCGCGCCAGCTCGGGCACATTGGGCGGCGGGGGCGGGATGCGTTCGCCGAGGACATTTTTTACGACCCAATTGCCGCGCTTGACCGGACTCGTGCGCAGGCCGGGCGCGTTCTTCGTGAGGAACGCCGCCATGGGCAAAACGCCACCGCGGTCGTAGCGGTTGGCCTCTTCGACCCGCACCCAGTCGGCTGGATTTTTCCCGGTGACAGGCATGCCATAGTGTTTCGCGAGCGCGGGATTAACGAACGTGTCGTTGGCGTAGAGGAAATCGAGGACGGAGCGGTTGTGCTGAAAAACATCCTGCAGAAAACGCACGGGCTCCTCGTACATCGCCTTGCGCAAATCGTCGTTGAAGGACGCAAACCGCTCACGATCGACCGTCGCCAGACCTTCGAAGCGGCGGAAATCGAGCCAATTGCCGCCGAACTCGACGGCGAGTCCGCGCACCTTTTGATCTTTAAGCATCCGCTTCGCTTGAGCGGCGACGACCTTAGGCTGGTGCAAATCGCCCGCGGCGGCATGCGCCAGTAATTCAGCATCGGGCACGCTCGACCACAGGAAGTAGCTGAGCCGGCTGGCTAGATCGAAGTCCGACAACGCGTGCACGCCCTTGTCGGATTCCAAGCGGTCGAGCCGGTAGCAAAAATCCGGGGCCATCAACACACTCACGATGCCGTCGCGCATCGCCGCCTCGTGATCGAGGCCTTCTTTGCGGGCGGTCAGGTAAAAAGCTTTTAGTTCGTCGCGCTCCTCTTTGGCCAACGGCCGCCGATACGCGCGCGCCGCGAACTGTTGCAACGCCTCGAGATGGCTGGGCTCGGCCGCGAGCCGGTCTTTCTCTGTCCGACGCAAAGTGGAATTAATCCCCGTGAAATAATCATCGATGGCTTTGAGTCCCCGCTCATCGCCCCCGGCCGCTTGCGCCAGAAAATTCGCCCTTTGGCGCTCAATCGCACTCTCGGTGGTGATGTCCTTGGTCCCCGGAATGGTGGGCGGCTCGATCGCATCTTCCTTCGGGGCCTTCGGGTCCTTCGTGGCCGCGGCGACGTCGCGATTACGCTGCTGGCCCGGGTTGAATTGAATGTACATGCGCTCAGTCGTCGAGGCGATGAAGTCCATGTTCACCCACATCGCATCCAGTTCCTTGCGCTGTTTGTCGTCGAGGATCAGCTCGGCGAGCGGCTGGTCGTCGCGGAAATAGCCCATGTTGCTGTGAAACCCGGCGCTCAAATAGCGCCCGCGGTCCTTGCTCGTATCGAAATAATTCCGCCCGCGTTCCTCCATGTAGAACTTATCCGGGAAAACCCGGCAGAATTTCGCAAACGCGGCTTCATAGCGTTCGCGCTGACCCGCCGGCACCACGAGATCGGGATCGCCCACCTCGTTCTTGATCGGTCGCGTGCGGCCGGGCCCGAATTCGCCGGCGGCGCCGAGTTCATTGGCGACGTCCAGCAGCGGAGTGAGCGGTTCGCCTTCGACCTGCAGCTGCCCCGGATCGAAGGTCATGCGGTGCGTCGCGTACTGGACGTTTTTCCAAATCATCATCGTCTGGGAGCCGGAGTTAATGCCACCCGCCGCAATGTTCAGGAACCGAGGCTCAACCTTTGCGCGCAGCTTTACGACGTAGTCGCGCATCCGTCCGCAGGCATCGCGCACCGCTTGTTCGCCATCAGCCAAGGTCGGCGCGGGCAGGCCGCGCCACAGCGTTTGTAATGTCGCGAGCGGCCCCACTTCCTCTTGCGAGCCTTCGAGCGCGGCCCAGACCGTGGCCAAATACTTCGGGCTGACTTTACGCTCGGCGGCGATGTCCTCCAGCTTCACCGCGGACCGGCCGAGGGCTGCACGATTTTTATAGGTCCACGCGGCCTGAAAATAATCGGAGAGATTGATGTTCTGCCGATGATAAAAATCGATGATCTGCATCACGCAGTACTGATCTCGATCGGTCTCGACCAGCATCGGAGTCGGCGCAAACGCAAAGCCCTGGGGCTTCAGAAACAGGTGGCTCGCCACGTCGCGGGCCGCGGCCAGATATTTTTTAACCAGCGCGGGCGACATCGTCAGCGATTCACCCGAGTTGTCGAAGCCGGCCGTGTTGGACGGATCGACGGGAAATTCACGCGTCGGTTGGATATCAACGCCCGTGATATCGCGGATGCTGTAATCGTACTCCGAATTACTCAGCCGGCGCGCCAGTACCAGACCTGGATCGCCCGCATGTTTCTTCGCGTCGTTTTTCCGGAAATCCTGGATCCAAGTGACAATCTCCGCCCGCTGCTGCGCCGTCGGATGTTTCTTGGCGTCGTCTGGCGGCATATCGCCCGCCTCGAGCTTCTCCAAAACCAGTTTCCATTGCTCATGATTCCTAGCCACCGCTCCAACGGATGCATAAGCGGTGATATCGAAATCACCTTTGGGTTTATCTCCCTTGTGGCAGGAAACACAGTAGGTCTCGACGAAAGGATGGACCGTGCGACCAAAGCTGCGTTCGAGCGCCGCGTCGGAAGGCGCACTCGCCGCGGCGGCAAAAGCGAGCGGGGTCAAAGCCAGGAAAGCGGCGTAAAAAATTTGGCGCATGGGGGAAACGTAGCCCAAAACTAAAAGCTGTGGGCGGGGCGAGACGAAGGCGGAGCGTGATCCGTTGCGCCCGAAGTGATTTCGATTGGGGCGATTTTTGGCCGTTTTTTAATCCCGATCATATTGGCTAACGCCTCATTTGCTATCGGCGCGAAACAAGAGCGGGAGGATTTCGAGCAGCTGCCCGCGAACAAACGCGTGGTTATGCACGCCTTCAACCGGATGCCACTGGTGCTGGATGTGCGTGGCAACGAGCGCGTCGACCAGCTGTTGCGAGCCGCTGAAGTGCCCGGGATCTTGGCGTCCGCAACCGATCCAGAGAAGGTCGATCTTGGCGTTGGTCGCTTTCGGATCGGCGACCAAGTCCGCGTGCTGCGTTTGGAATCCACGATAACCGGACGGGGCCATCGCGCCGATGGAGCTGAACAAATCGAGATGACGGAAAAAGATGGAGAGCGATTGTTCGGCGCCCATCGAGAACCCACCCACCGCGCGATGCTGCCGGTCGGCGACCACCCGATACTTCGCCTCGACCAACGGCATCACATCTTTGAGCAGATAATCTTCGAAGACAGTCGTGTTGTTGCGCGCTCCCGCTCCCTGACCGCCACGTGCACCATAAGGCAGCGCGTGGCCGTACGGCATCACGACCACCATCGGCACCGCCTTTTTGTCAGCGATGAGATTATCGAGGATCAGGTTCACATTCCCGACATCGATCCAGCCCGCCGGGCGGTCGTTCGTGCCGTGAAACAGGTAGAACACCGGATAACGCCGCGCGTTTTCCTGACTGTAGCCAGGCGGCGTATAAACCCAGAAGGAGCGCGTCTCGCCCCCGATTACGGTAGACTTCTGCCAGTTCATCTCGACGGAGCCGTGCGGCACGTCGCGTAGTTCATCGAGGGCCGGCTTATCGGCCAGGACTTCAAAGACGCTGGCCGAGGTGCGGGCGCGCAGCTTCATCTTCGGATTGATCGGGTCGGCCATCGCGATCCCGTCCACCGTGAACGAATAAATATAGCTGCTCGGGGCCAGCGGACCCACGGTGACGCTCCACGTGCCGTCGGCGCCTTTTTCCATTTTCTGCGTCGGCAGCCAGTCGGTCGTCAGAGTGACCTCGCTCGCTTTCGGCGCCGCGATGCGAAACGTCACGCGTCGGTCCGGCAGAACCTCGGGAAACGCCGAGGCTGGAGCCGCAGCCGGTGGCGCTGGCGGAGTCTGGGCCGGGGCAACAACGGCCAAGGCAAGCAACAACGTGGGCAGGGCAAGCTTCATAGTGGGGTAATCCGATGAACGCGGGAACAGGACGCGAAGACACCCGAAAAGAAGCGGAGGGCAAAAGCTTTCTAAGAGACGGGCGCTGAATTTCGAAGGGGTACCCCAATCGTTTTGAGCAGGGCGACTCCTACCGCGTATTCACGTAAAATCATCTGCCGCGGCGCTGCGGGGTTAGGACCACACCCACCTTTAGCAATCGCTTGAATTTGCGGCGCGAAAAACCCCGTCGCCACTGTTACAGTTAACGAAGACTTCAGATTTTCGCTCGCTCCAATTCCTGCAATCGCTGCAAATCGCGCGGAACGTCATCTACCTCACCCCCGTCAGAGCGTGTTCCGCCGCCCCTTGAAGCTTCTTCCATCGAGTGACTCCGCTCGTCCGACGGATTCGCCGTCAAATTTTCCCCTATGAAATTACGCCCCGTGTTTTGTGCGCCGCTTGCAGTTCTCGCGTTGGCCCAACCTTTGAGTCGCGCCGCTGACGTCGCCCCCGCGCCGGCCGCTGGCCCCGCGGCTTCGACGCCGTATCACCTCCTCATTAATCCCGCCCCCGGCCTACGCAAAGCGACTCCGGTGATCAACGCGGCGTCCGACGAAGCCGTCAACGCCCTCCAACGGATCAAACCTGCCGCCGGCCTCGAAGTGAAACTTTGGGCGGCCGAGCCCATGCTCGCCAATCCTGTGGCGTTCAACATCGACGAACGCGGCCGCGTCTTTGTCGCTGAGACCTATCGCTACCGCTCCAGCACGCTCGATATCCGCCACTATCTTTGGATGGATCAAGAGGACCTCGCGTCCCGCACGATCGAAGATCGGCTGGACATGTTGCAGCGCAACTTCGGGCCTGAAGGCGTGAAGGAGCTCTCGGTCGAAAGTGAAATTATCCGCCTCGTCGAGGACACCAAGGGTGCCGGTGTCGCTGATCGCAGCAGCGTTTATGCCGACGGGTTCAACTCTCCGCTCGATGGCATCGCGTCCGGCATCATGGTGCGGCGCGGCGAAGTCTGGTTTACCGATATTCCCAGCATCTGGAAAATGACTGGAGAACAAAAAGCCGAGACGCGCACTGAAATCAGCCGCGGCTACGGCGTGCATTTCAGCCTGACCGGCCACGATCTGCACGGGCCAACATGGGGCCCCGACGGCAAAATCTATTTTAGCTTCGGCGACCGCGGCGCGAGCGTAAAAACCAAGGAAGGCATCACGCTCAACACCCCGGACAACGGGGCCGTTTACCGCATGAATCCCGACGGCACCCAGCTCGAGATTTTCGCGGACGGCCTACGCAACCCGCAATCGCTGCTCTTCACGGAAAATGGCGACATGGTGATCGGCGACAATGATTCCGACGGCCCGGATGAGGAACGTCTCGTTCACGCAGTCGAAGGCGGTGAATCGGGCTGGCGCATCGGCTACCAGCGCTCTCCTCTTGCACCTACCGAGCAAAAAGGCCCTTGGTCCGCCGAGAAAATGTGGCTGCCCCGCTGGGAGGGCCAAGCGGCGTTCCTGCTTCCGCCCATCTGCAATATCGAGGACGGCAACTCTGGCGTCGCCTACTATCCCGGCACCGGCCTGAACTCGTCGTATTTCGGGCAGATTTTCATCTGTCACTTCAAGGGCGCGCAGGCGCGCAGCGGCATCAACACCTACCTCGTCAAACCCAAGGGCTCCTCCTACGAGATCGCCGATAGCAAAGTGTTCGTGTCATCCGTTCTGCCCACCGACGTCCGCTTCGGCCCCGACGGCAAGGTCTACCTCTCCGACTGGACCGACGGATACGACCAGCCCAAGAAGGGGCGTATCTACACGATCTCGGACCCGCAGCACCTCAACGATCCGCTCGTTAAGGAAACCCAGCAGCTGCTCGGCGGCGACTGGACAAAACGCTCGTCCGACGAACTCGCGAAACTTCTCGGTCACGCCGACTGGCGCGTGCGCCTCGAGGCGCAGTTCACGCTCGCCGAGCGCGGCGCCTCCAGCATTCCCGTGCTGACGCGCGTCGCCAGCGCACCCGCCCCGGCCGCCGTCGAACTCGGCAACCCCGCCAATCTCCCGGCCTACGCCCGCCGCCACGCCATCTGGGGTCTCGGCCAGATTGCCCAGAAAACCGGCAATGCTCTCACGCTCTCCTCCATCATCGCCCGGCCCGCCGACCAGCTCAGCCTAAAAGACTCGGCCGCCCTCACCCCCCTTCGCGCACTCGTGCACGACGCCGATTCCGAAGTCCGCGCCCAGACCCTCAAAACACTCGGCGAACACGGCCAGGTCGACCAAGCCGACAACTTCATGGCCGCCCTCAAAGACGAGAACAACCGCGTAAAATTCCAAGCGGCCCTCGCCCTCGGCAAAGTTTCCGCCCTTCAGCCCGAACTCGCGGGCCGGGCCACGGCCGCGCTTTTTGACGCCCTCCGCGCCAACAACGACGTCGACGTTTATCTCCGCCACGCCGCCGTGATGGGCCTCGTCGGGACGAAAAATATCGCCGCCCTCGCCGCCGCGTCAGCCGACAGTTCCCGCGCCGTCCGCACCGGCGCCCTCCTCGCGCTCCGCCGGCTCGAGCGCCCCGAAGCGGCCAAGTTCCTCAGCGACTCCGATCCGTACCTCGTCCGCGAGGCGGCCCTGGCGATCAACGACCGCCCAATCAATGCCGCAATGCCCGCCCTCGCTGCCCTCCTGAATCAAGGCACCACGGACGAGGCCGTCCTCTACCGCGCGATCAACGCCAACTTCCGTCTCGGTGGCGCCGCCAACGCCGCCGCCCTCGCCCAGTACGCCGCGAATCCCGCCGCTCTGCAGAAATTCCGGCTCGAGGCGCTGGCTCAACTCGCACTCTGGCCCAACCCGCCGCAACGCGACCGCATCCTTGGCATCTACCGCCCGCTCGCCGCCGAAGCCCCCAACGCCACCGCGACCACGTCGCGCGATGGAAAACCAGCGGTCGATGCTCTCGCTCCCGTCATTCCCGCGCTCCTCGACCCTGCGTCGCCCGCGCCCGTGCAGACGGCGGCCATCAATGCGATCGAGAAACTTCACATCCCCGCGGCAGCCGACGCGCTCTTCACCGTGGTGCGCGACCCGAAACAATCCGACGCCAATCGAGCCTCGGCTCTCACCGCGCTCGGGGCCTTCAACGATTCGCGTCTCCTCGAGGCTGTAAAAATGGCCAGTGCCGCCGAGTCCGCTGTCCTCCGTCTCGCTGCGCTTCCGATCGCCGCCAAGCTGTCGCCCAACGACGCCGCCCCCGTACTGGCCAACTTCGTCAGCAAGGGCGATGCCCAGGAACAAAAGGTCGCATTTGAAACCCTCGGGACCCTCAAGCACCCGTCCGCCGACGCGATTTTCGTTGAGCAGCTCAAGCTGCTCGCCGCCGACAAAGTCGCGCCCGCCGTGCAACTCGAACTCCTCGAAGCCGCCGCAAAACGCGAAAACCCTGAAGTCAAAAAACTCCTCACCGCCCGCGAGGTCACGATGGCGGGCAGTGGCGATGCCTTGGCCCCCTACCGTTTCGCCCTGCAAGGCGGCGACCGCGAAAAAGGCCAGCGCATCTTTGAGAATCAACCCACGCTCGCCTGCGTGCGCTGCCACCGCGTCGGTGCGGCTGCCGGCGGCGATGGCGCTCCTAACCTCGTCGATTTCGCGACCAAACATCCCGAGGCGACGCGCGAATACGCCCTCGAGTCCATCGTAAAGCCCAACGCCAAGATTGCCGCCGGCTTCGAAACCATCGCCCTCACGCGCAAATCCGGTGGCGTGGTCGCCGGTATCGTCGCCAGCGAGACGCCCGAAGCGATTTCTCTCCGCGATATCGAAGGCAAAATCGTCGAAGTGAAAAAGGCCGACATCGCTAAACGCGACAGCGCCCCTTCGGCCATGCCGGAAATCTACGGCGTCATTCTCACCAAGGCCGAGCTGCGCGACGTCGTCGAGTACGTCAGCACCATCGGCGCTCCGCCTCCCGGCAGTCGAGGTGGACGTGGCGGCCGCGGAGCCGTCGCGAATGCCGGTGGGGCTGCACCCGCCGCCGGCGCGGGCCGCGGCGGGGCCCGCGGCGGTGGCGGTCAGGGCGGCGTTCCACCCCTGCGCGCCCTGCGCGGCCTCCATTCCGCTGATCCGGCCAGCACCGAAGCGGCGCAGCCACCCTCGGAGCACCCGTAACCCCGTCCCGCCGAATCTGGCCTGTTTTAAAAGTTCATTCCCCATGTCATCCTCATCCCCCGCCACCGCCGCCGATCTTTCCCGTCGTAAATTCCTCACGATCCCAGCCGTGCTCGCGGCCGGATCGCTCGCCTCCCACTCGCTCGTCTCGTCCGTCATCGGCGCTGAAACTGCAATGCCTGTGCCCGCGAAGAAAAAATACCCGATCGGGATCGAGCTCTACGGCGTCCGCGGCGAACTCGCCAAAGATCTGCCCAACACGCTGCGCACGGTCTCGAAGATCGGCTACGAGGCCGTTGAGTTTTACGCGCCCTATTTCGCGTGGACCGCGCCCTACGCCAAAGACGTCCGCTCGTTGATGGACGACCTCGGCCTGCGCTGCTACTCGACGCACAATCACATCGAATCCCTGAACCCGGGCGAAACGATGGATCACGCCGTCGAGCTCAATCAGATTCTCGGCACGCGCTACGTGATCATGTCGACCGCCCCGGGCGGCACAAATGGCTTGGAAGGCTGGAAGCGTTTCTGCGCAAAACTCACGACCGCCGTCGAACAATTGAAGCCGCACGGCCTGACCACCGGTTTTCACAATCACCAGACCGAGTGGGTAAAAATCGACGGCGAAAAACGCATCATGGATGTGCTCGCCGAGAACACGCCAAAAGAGTTCGTCCTCCAGTTCGACGTCGGCACGTGCATGGAAGCCGGCGCCGATCCCATCGCTTGGATCAAGGCCAATCCCGGACGGATCAAGAGCGTCCACCTCAAAGACTGGGCGTCCGGCACGCGGGCCGACGAAAAAGGTTATCGCGTCCTCTTCGGCGAAGGCGTTTCGCCGTGGAAGGATATTTTCGCCGCGGCGGAAGCCAGCGGTGGCGTCGAATACTACCTGATGGAACAGGAAGGCAGCCGCTATTCGGAATTCGAAACCGCCGAGCGCTGCCTATCGACTTGGAAGACGATGCGCAAAGGCGCGTAAAGCCCGCCCGTCCACCCTGCTAAACCCCGCATAGATTGGCTCGCTTTTTATTTTTCCGCCGTTTTTCTACCCTCTCTCTTTTGTCAGTCCCCTAATCCCAAACACAAATGAAACTCCATAAAATGATCGTCGCGGCTTTCGCCGCTGTTGCCCTGACCGCCGCCGCTTACGCGGCCGATGCCACTGGAAACTGGAAGTGGTCCCAAGAAGGCCGCAATGGCCCGCAGGAAATCACGGCCAAGTTGGACGTCAAAGGTGACAAGCTCACGGGCTCTGTAACCGGCGGCGGTGGTGGCCAACAAGCTCCCATGCCCGCTGACATCAGCGAAGCCAGCATCAAGGATGGCGTGGTCTCCTTCACGGTTGCCCGCGAATTCAATGGCAACAAGCGCGTGACCAAGTACAGCGGCAAGCTGGATGGCGACACCATCAAAGGCACCGTCGAGCTGCCCGGCCGTGGCGATGCTGCCCCGACGAAGGCCGCCTGGGTTGCAACCCGCGCCAAGTAATCTCTGATTACGTTTCGTTTCTTTCAAATCCCGCTCGATTCCGAGCGGGATTTTTTATGCCCGGCACCGACCCGCGTACGCCCCGGCATGTAGGCACCCCGCTCACGATGGAAATCAATCCGGTGATAGCGCCGACGGCATTGCCCCCGGCGACGTCGCCGGCGGAAAGCGCCCGATCGCCAAGAGCACGATCGCGGGGACCAAAGCGTCCGCCGTGTCACTCATGCCCGAAGGCCTCTGGCAAAATATCAGCGCGCAACAGCAACGGGACCTGATGACGTTTCTTCTTACCGAGCCCGCGACGTAGTCGCAGGCCTAACTGGAGGCGGGTGACGGGCATCCGGCCTCCATTTTGTTTCAAACCGCTCGACCAACCGCCCTTTCGCTTGATTCCAAGCGAAATTACGACGCCACTTCCCCACCCCATGAAATTGCCGTCTCCCGTTATCCCGGTGACCGCGCCGGCCGAAGCTGCCCGCCTCAGCGAAATTTCCCCCGCGCAGTGGAAGTCCGGCATCGCCGCGTGGCTCGGCTGGCTCTTCGACGGACTCGAGCTCCACATCTACACGCTCGTGGCGGGACCGCTCGTGCTGAACCTGATGCTGAACACGAAGGACAGCGCGCTGGTCAACGAGAAGAAAGCGTACATCCAGGCCGCGTTCCTGATCGGCTGGGCCTTGGGCGGAGCGTTCTTCGGCCGGCTCGGCGACCGGCTCGGCCGCAGCCGCACGCTCGCGCTCACCGTGCTCACCTACGCGCTCTGCACGGGACTGTGTGCGTTCGCTCAGACGTGGTGGCAGCTGATGTTTTTTCGTTTCATCGCCGCGCTCGGCATCGGCGGAGAATGGGCCGTCGGCGCGTCGCTGCTCGCAGAAACCTGGCCACGCGCCTGGCGCCCGTGGCTCGCCGCCGTCCTGCAAACCGGCGTGAACCTCGGCGTACTCATCGCCACCGCCGCCGTGGGTCTGGCCATGCCGTGGCTCCAACAACTCTTCACGACAACGGGTCAACCCGGCTGGTTGCACACCCTCACAATATCAGCGCAAACGCTCCTGCCTCGGCTGTCGCCCGAACATTTGGTTTTCCTCGTCGGGGTTTTCCCGGCGCTGTTTGTCTTCTGGATACGGCGCAAAGTCCCCGAGACCGCCGCGTGGCAAAACGCCGAAGCCACCACCAACAAACCGGGCCTGCGCGATCTTTTCCGCGGCGACGTCGCCCGGACCACCGCGATCACGACGACAACCTGCGCCCTAGGATTGTCGGCGTGGTGGCTATTTACCTTCTGGCATTCGCAGCATCTCCGCAAATTGCTGGAAGACACCCACACACCGGCGGGACAGATCACGCCACTTGTGACGCAGGCGTTTTTTGTGCTCATCACGGTTTCGATCGCGGGAAATTTCGCCGCCGGCTGGATCGCGCGCAAAATCGGGAATCCAAAAGCAATCGCGATCTGCTTCATCGGACTCGGCGCCGGCATGGTCGGCGGTTTCGCGGTGCCGCGCGAATTCGCCGCGCTGGCGTGGTTCTGGTGTCCCGTCGTCGGATTTTTCTCCGGCGTGTTCGGCCTGTTTACGATGTATCTGCCGCCGCTTTTTCCCACGCTGCTGCGCACGACCGGCGCCGGATTCTGCTACAACATCGGCCGGCTCGCGGCCGCGGTCGCGACCATCGTTTTCGGTCTGCTCGCACCCGTTGACGATTTTCGTGGTGCCCTGCTCTGGTCGAGCGCGATCGCGTTTGTCGGCGCGGCCGTCGCTTTGAAACTACCGGAAGACGAAGCGATCGAGATGTAGCGCGAATGGCTTTAGAGCGGTTTAACCAAAAGCGTGGCCGCTACACAATAGGGCCACGGAAAAACTTAAACCGCTCTACGATTTCACCGGGCCGTAAGTAATCACGGACGCTTCCGATTCGCCCGTGGGATGAATCGCGGCCGTCACCGGCTCCGCTCCACACTTCACCTCGATCCGCTCAAAGACATGGTAACCATGCTCGCGGCAGATTTCCACGCCCACGGTGTAGGTGTCCATGGGCAGGCGCCGACCGAAATCGTCGAGACCGTCCCACACGACGTTGTAAGTCCCCGCCACCCGCGTGGCCCTTGAGGGCACCTTCGCCTCAAACGTTGTCGCCGCCGGTAGATTCCACCAAGTCGTGAGTTTCCTCTGCCACCGGTCGTCACTACCCCACACCGTCACGGTGCGCACGACCTGGCCTTTCGCATTTTGAATCCAAACGGCCGCGTACGGGCGATGGGCGCCCCGCCCGCCCCCTTGATTTTTGAGCACAACCTGCACGTTCATCTGAAAATCCGCCGGCCAGCCAGGACCGGCCGGCGCCGCAACGTACTTGGCGGGACCCGTTGGCGCGGGTGCGGGACTGGCGGACGGGGCGGCGGCACCCGCCGCCGTAGCCGCCAG